>NZ_FNNO01000009.1:0-190574 GCF_900106985.1 Hydrobacter penzbergensis
AAGCAAAAAAAGAAAAGAAAGGTAATAGTAGTATTAGTAGGTCTTTTATATCTTAGTTGAACACATTATCTGTCCTACATATAGGGTACATTATATATTGCAAATAATTAATACGACTGATCAAAAAACAATTGATACATATTTTAATGAACTTCTTGCTGAATTGCAATACATAGATAGACTTCTGACACCTAAATGTTTCATAGAAAAGATTACTGTTTGGAATGAAGAAACTCTAAAGCGCTATACTGAGATAATTGAAAGTGAGGTTGAAGACTATTTCAAAAATGAAAATCGTAAACGAAAACATCTTGAAGAATATGAAGATTGGAATTTTAGCTTTTCAATGTTTGGTTTGAGGGGGAAGAGTGCACAAGAAAAAGTTAAGAGAATAAACTATAACTTTTATTGTATTGAAGAAACACCTGATTTGATAAATGAAGAAATAATCGATGACTATATAGCTATATTAAAATCATTAAGAAACGAACTATTTGAAACGGCATTGAAATATGGCATTCCTTGGTCAGAAGGAACAATTAAGTCAAAAGTAGAAGAGCAATCTATCCTTAAACCGATAATTTTTGTTGAAGGGGAACATGATATCAAGTTTATAAATAAAGCGGCGATTCTCCTTGGTAAGGAAGATTTATTAGCAAAGATCGAATTACGACAAAGGGGCGGGTACGGAAATCTTGACAAATTATGGAACATTCTGAAAGAGGGAAGTTGGGAAACTATTCCACAAATAAGAATATTTTTATACGATTGCGATACAAATAAAACAAATGATGAATTTGGTAATCATTATAAAAGAATAATCCCGTTAAATGCAAACAACATTGTAAAAAGAGGAATAGAGAATTTATTTCCTAATACGACAATTGATAAAGCGCTATCCGAAAAACAGGCTTTTATTGATTTTAAGAAAATAATGGGGACTAAACGAGGAATAGTATATGAAGAAATACAGAATGAAATTAATAAGGATGAGAAAAGAAATTTTTGCGATTGGGTTTGTGCAAATGGAATAGTAGAAGATTTTGAAAATTTTAAGGTCATATTCGAAATTATAGAAGAGCTCATATAGGCGGCTTCCCGTTCTATACAAATATTAATAGATTGGGTGCCGAATATAAATTTACAAGAGCTGGGATGCCTCCACCATCTTCTCCTACTGCTTGCAGAAACAGATCACAGCATCCCTCTCCCTTACATCATCATAGATGTTGTTCGACACTATATTTATTTGAACAATTCGTATATTTATAAAAATTAAATAGAATATGCTATACTTAAAGATTTACAAAGATTTTGACACTTCAGACCGCGCCGGGGCTGGCGGAATGTTTCAGATTAGCGGCATAGAAGATGGCGATGAAAATGATTTATCTGACAAAGTGGATTTAGGCATTCATTTCCATGATGATGATGAACTGAAAAAATATCTCTCTGAGGTGTTTAATGTTTCGATTGATGAAATCGATTTAGATTTTGAATAGCCATATAATACTATTTGTACGTTAAATTATTTGGTTTACAAATAATCAGTTGTTTGTAATCCGGGGATGAGCCCGACACGACCCCACCAAATTTGAAAGATTCTTTGCCTTTTACAATCACTTTCCAAAATACAGGGGAGCCTGAATAGCCACCATAACCACGTATTGAAGACCTATAATTTATTGAATCTATTTCTTTTGAATCATTAAAGCTCCATTTCTGCCAAATCTGTCCTATTATTTCTCCGTTTATACCTATTGGGTCGATCTTAAATAGATCGCTTTCATTCTTTATATTTAATCTTTCGTTTGGGAATCCAAAAGCAATAATTTTTGAAGGGTTGAGTTTTTTATAATTAGTGATTGTAGGATCATAGTTTATTATATTCATTTCAAACTTGCTAAACTGGTACAAGTTTTTTAGTTCGAACATATAAAAATCGCCTTTTTCATAATAGGGTCGATATTTGCTACTTTTTTCAATTTTTGCTATATCAAATAAAATAAATTCATTTTTGCCTGTTGCTTTATTTTTAAATCGTATCTCCAACGTATCGCATATCGGGTAAATTCGCTGATTTGTATATGCATCCCAACTTGAAAAAGTATGGTATGAACTAACTAAAAATAGTTTGCTCTTCACCTTTAAAAGAAATCCCGTCTGAATCTTTGCTGGCTTTTTGTTTTTGATACTAATAACTAGGTAACTATATTGGCTCAACGAGTCAGCCTTTTGCGAGAATGCGAATGAAGGCAAAATAAGAAGTAGCGAAAGAGTTAAACACTTCATACCTGTTCAGTGTATCAAATATAATGTAAGTATCCCTAAAATCCAGGCAGTTCAAGAAGCAAGCAGCCCATTAAGAAATACCCTTTTTTTAAAAGGTACTATAACAATCCCTCGTCAGCGAAACTCAGATAATCACTTTCGGTCAGAACAATATGATCAAGAAGCTGTATGCCGAGTAATATGCCTGCCTTTTTCATATTGTCAGTAAACTGTCGATCAGCAAATGAAGGGCTGGAATTGCCACAAGGGTGATTGTGCACCAAAATGAGCCTTGATATCCCTTTGAGCAATGCTGTTCTGAAAACATCTCCTGCATTCGCTGCAACCCGGTTAAGTGTACCTAATGCAACCAGTTCTACAAACTTAACATGGCCCGAACTGGTTACGCCAATCACCCACAGGCATTCCTGGCAGCGCTGTAAGCGATTGCGGCGCATGAACACGGGACGCATGATGCGGTAGATATCGGCGCTGCACTCAATGGTTTGTTGCTGCTGAAGGGAAAGCTTTATCGTCATAGTCAGTTAATTTGAAGTAATAGATCCTAAAATTAACAAAATACGACTATTAAATTACTATTTATGACTAATATTATACTTTAAATGGTAAAAACAGGTACAAATACCCTATCTTACGGCTCATTTATATTTGTTTTCTTACAAACCGATAATGAAAGACTACAATCGGATCAAAGCTGTACTCGCCGACAAAAAAGTGAGCAACAACACGCTCGCCGATGCGCTGGGCGTATCTGCACAAACAGTTTCAAGATGGTGTACAAACAACCAGCAACCCTCTATTGAAACATTGTTCGCCATTGCAAAATACCTGAAAGTAGATGCACGGGAACTACTGGTTCCTATGCACAAATGACCGTTTCCGGAGCACTCTGGGAATGGTCGAGTAGTATAGAGGACGGAATCTGCACTACTGTAAATTCAATTTGACCTTTTCACATCAAAAAATCCTTTACATTTTCTGGGGTGATAACCTGTTTAGAAACCGGGTGATACTGATCTGTGAAGGTTGACGGGAATCGTGCTTTCGATGCAGCGCTCCACTTACTGTATGGAAATCAGTTTTTCTGCCCTTAATATTTATGTAGAAGAATCAGGAGTGATTGCACGTTCTGTTATAGCTTTTTCAATTAGTTGGCTTACCAATGGTTCCATATTCGCATTTTTGATTACCTGCTCAAAAGTACTTTTCCCAAGCTTCAGAAATAATTTACCCAAGAATTCATCGGCAAAACTGCTGGAAATTACAGATACGTTTTGCCAGTCAAGGATTATATGATATCCTGGCTTTGCGGAAATAAGGTTTGATACCTTGATACGCATTTCTTTTCCTGCCGCACGAGTGCCCGTTCCAGGTGCTTCCTCAACCAGTAAAACCAATAAGGCATCCTCATTTTCTAGTTCGTATTTGGCATCGACAATATTATAGGATGTGTACGGTATGGCACCAAATGTCAAGGCATTTGCAATTGAGAAGTTCGGGCTGATGTGAATTTGCCCGCTCACGTAGGTACCGCCAACTCTGTTTTCTTCCGCACTTGAAGAGGGTGTAATGCTATCAGAAGTTAATAACAATCTGCCTCCACCACTTATAATATCCAATGATCCTCCGGTCATGGTAGTTATTCTTAGTGTTCCCGCCAAGCCATTACCTTGCCCATATTCTTTATTACGAGTGACCCCCACTTTAATGGCTTCTTCTATCGCCTGCATGTCATTATTCAGATCGGGGAAGCCTTCTTTGAGTGAACTTAGAATACCTCTACCTGCATCGGCCACAGTAAAAGCAATGATATTGTTTTGTGGGTAGGCAATTACCTGTAAAAAGCCTCCCGGTTTGGAAATCGAATGGTTGATTACGTTGTCACAAATTTCATTTACAGACCATTCTAATGCTGACAGGATATCTTTAGGCATTTCAATGTGCCTCATTATGATATCCATGAAATTATTTACCAGATTGGGGAGTTCCTGAAAGGAGGTAAACTGTTGAACAAAATGCTTTTGGTTTCGGCGGCTGGATTTGGGTAGGAGAAAAGGATCGAGCAGGTATCCCCAATTCGTTGAAAGGAAAAATGCCTTTGTCACCGGGAGCCCGGGTGGTTGTATTGTGATCTCATACCCTTGCAGGCGTAAATCAGCGACCGTTGCAATAATTCCCAGCATCCCGTTGGCGAATGCTTTCGTTACTCCTGAAAAATCAAGGGTTATTCTATTAGTGAGGTTTCTTGATTTCCACTGGTAGAGAGCTCCGGCAAACGACGGCAATATCCCAGTCGCTATCCGCTCAGGAAAAATTATTCTGTTTTTGTAACTATCGTATCTTACAATCAATTCAAAATCAATTTATTACGTGCTTTTAGTTAGATATGCAACTGTTTAGCCAATTTCGATCCAGGTTTTCCAATCATTTTCTTTAATTTTACACCTATCAAAGAGGATTTTATCCCGCCTGATTTGTCGAGTAGACAATCAGTGACCAAATATCGTCTAAAATGCCTGCTCACCAGCGGGCATTTTACTTTTCAATCTGTATGCTTCGAATAAGTAGATAAGATGAAATTGAAATAGTTGATTTCAGTAAATCTATTAATATAGATGCCGCAATAGTTGGCCGCTTGTCTCATTATCTGCAATCTCAAGCAATTGGAAGTTTTACATATAATACTATCATTGTTCCTACAAGTGTTTATAGTGCTTGGATTGACCCTGTAGGTCATCATAATTTTTGGACTGAGGTACAAGCTAATAATTACGCAATTGAATTTTTCGGTAGTAATTCAGCTATTGCTAAAGACACATATTATACTAGATAAACATGAAAACGAAATCCTTATATTTTTTTGTGACGCTTTTTTTTATATCATGTGATAATTGGTATTACTCTAAGGTTACAAATCAATCTGATAGAGGCATTTATGTTGATGTGACATATTACTCTGGAATTATTGACAGCTTCTATCACCATAATGCGAATAATTATTATGATTTTTTATGGAGTTATAATACTAAAGATGTCCCATTAATCCATTTTGATACAGCCAAACTGACAAGCACTTTTTTAGTCCCAATTAATCATAGTCTTGTCATCGAAAAAACAATGGGCGGGCTATTTGAAGGTTATCGTGAATATAAACTTATAAAAGAGATTTCCATAAAATCGGACAAACGTAGAGATACCTATGCTCATAAATCCTTTGATACACTCTTCAAACCTGTCAAAACGGGAGTTTATAGTTAAGTAAGGCGCTTTTTGTGGAGAAACACAGTCACTATTTCATTACTAATTCTTCTAGAACCCAGTAAAAACCGGCCCAAGTCATTTTCTGCATCGGCAAATAGCCAGTATACAATTGGCGCACGTTCTGCAAGGTTTATATTGATTATCAGCAGATTTCATTTGCCTTTACTTGCCCTTTTTTGCCTTTAGTAGCCGGATTGTCGTTACTACTCCGTTACTACTCATGATTCGTAACGGATTTGGGAAATAGCGGACAGAGTAGTATAGTGGACGGAATCTGCACTACTGTAAATTCAATTTAGTACTACTTGGAAAGATTTATACGAGTAGTGGACGGAATCCACACTTATGCGGAAACCGCCAATATCAGTAGTAGACGGAATTTATATCAGTAGTGTGCGGAATCCACAAAGTGAAAAAGATTACCAACAAGCCAAAAAAGAAAAAATAATAAAATCAAAATTCCAGACACTGGCCTTTTCACATCAAAAAATCCTTTACATTTTCCGGGGTGATAACCTGTTTAGAAATCGGGTGATACTGATCTGTGAAGGTTGACGGGAATCTTGCTTTCGATGCAGCGCTCCACTTACATTCAAAAGCGTGTAATACACCGGCTTCATGCTCTTCAATCAGATCAATCTCCTGCTGCTGTGTCGTTCGCCAGAAATATTGTTTGGCATCTATGCCTGATTGATACAGGAATTTGATTCTTTCCACGATCACAAAATTTTCCCAGAGAGCGCCGGTATCAGTTCTTGCGGAAAGCGGTTGAAAATTGCGGATCACTGCATTGCGTATCCCGCAATCCAGGAAATAAATCTTCTTACCTTTTTTGATCTCATTGCGGATATTGCCGCTGTAAGCGGGAAGCACGATAATGACAAAAGCTTTTTCAAGCAGATCTATGTATTTTTCAACGGTCTGTTTATTGGCACCGGTAAGTTGAGCGAGTTCATGATAACTTACCTCACTTCCTATTTGCAAAGCAAGTGCACGCAGCAGTTTTTCAAGCAGCGCTGGTTTTTGAATCTGTTCAAGTGAAAGCAGATCTTTATAGAGATAACTTTCTGCCAGCAGCTTCAGCAATTCCTTTTCCTCGCCAGGGTGGGTAACAATTTCCGGGTAATAGCCATAGATCAATCTTGTTTCCAGGAGTTGTTTTTCCTTCAGGTAGCCATGATAACCTACCATTTCACCATAACTGAGTGGATACAGTTTATATTCATATTTACGCCCGGTGAGTGGTTCGTTGACGCGAGCAGAAAGTTCAAATGCAGAGGACCCTGTTGCTATCACCTGAACATTCTTTAGTTGATCTGTAATCAGCTTTAAAGTGAGCCCGATATCCGGTATCCGCTGCGCTTCATCGATCAGAACCAGTTTATGCCTGCCGATGATCCGTTCCAGCTCAGCGACACTGGTATTTGAGAGTGCTTCCCTTACAGCGGCCTCGTCTCCATTTAGAGAAAGATATTCCTGCCCCTGCAGTATCGTAGAAACGAGTGTGGATTTTCCGCTCTGACGGGGACCCAATACCAGTACAGCCTTTCCTTTGAACAGGCGCGATTTGATTTTTTCTTCCAGAATGCGGAGTATCATAATTTTCCGTTTGAACACCCAAATATAATAATATTTTTCCGTTCAAACACATAATTATTATAATATTTTTCCGCTCTGATAGGTGGTGGTTCACATTTTTGCAGTAAATCCGTACCATTTGCCCTGGTATCAGGGGGTCAATACAAAATAGAGTAGTTATACTTAATGTATCATTAAACATGAGGCCTTAATTTGTACGCTGTGATTTCACTACCGCTGGCAATTTCAGGATGAAATGTCTGAAGAGTAGTGATCAAATTTGGTGAATTCAATTGTATGAGCTAGATTGCAACTAATATTTAGTTGCAATCTAGCTGTCGTGAAAGGGCCATCAATCGAATATGAAACATTTTAAGGTTTTAGTATGGCAAAAAATGACAAGCTGATTGAGAGATTGTTATCAAAACCCAATGATTTTAGCTGGAACGAGTTGGTTAAGTTACTGACTCATTTTGGTTACAAAGAATTGAAACATAGTAAAACTGGTGGATCCAGGAGAAAGTTTGTAGATGATAGTAAACATATTATTAGTCTTCACAAACCACATCCGGGAAATGTTTTGAAACAATATCAGGTAAAAGAGATCATCGCTTCGCTTAAAGAAACAAGGAAATTGAAAGATGAATGATATCTTAGAATATAAGTCGTATTATGCAACCGTTCACTTCAGTGCTGAAGATGAAGTTTTTTTTGGGAAGCTTATTGGTATCAATGATGTGGTTAGCTTTGAAGGAGCAACGGTTGTAAGCCTTAAAAAAGCTTTTCGGGAAGCTGTGGATGATTACCTGGCAGCTTGTGCTGCATTAGGTAAAGATCCTGAGAAAACGTACAAGGGGAGCTTTAATGTTCGTATTTCATCTGAATTGCACCGGGAAGCTGCTCTTAACGCCGCTCAACGTAATATGTCATTGAATGATTTTGTACGCTATGCGCTGGATTATATGATGCATAAATCTCCTGATAGTAACAATGGTCTTTCTGCGCATTCAGCTTACCTCAAGTGAGCCACTATAATCTTCCATCCCTGATCTCATCTACCACTCCCGGGTCAAGTAATGTAGAGGTATCGCCCAAACTTTGCACTTCTCCTTCGGCAATTTTACGCAGAATGCGGCGCATGATCTTACCACTGCGGGTTTTGGGTAAGCCGCCTACAAACTGTATTTTATCGGGCTTGGCAATGGGGCCGATCACGCGTGTAACGGTTTGCAAAATATCCTTGCGCGTGAGTGATTGGTCGTCCATATGCGTGCCGTTGTAAATCACATAAGCATAAATGCCCTGTCCCTTGATATCGTGCGGATAACCTACTACCGCACTTTCCACCACACCCGCATGCATATTAATGGCATTCTCCACTTCAGCTGTACCAATGCGGTGACCGCTCACATTCAATACATCGTCTACGCGACCGGTGATGCGGTAAAAACCTTCAGTGTCTTTCAATGCACCATCACCCGTAAAGTACAGGTTCTCATAAGTAGCGAAATAATTCACGCGGCAGCGTTCATGATCGCCGTAAGTAGTGCGTATGATGGATGGCCAGGGGGCCTTAATACAAAGATTGCCACTGGTGATGCCATCCACGGCTTCGGTTATTTCATTTCCTTTTTCATCTACCAGTATGGGTTGCACACCAGGCAATGGAAGCGTGGCCCAACTGGGTTTCGCGGGTGTGATACCTGCTAAATTGGAGATCAATATACCGCCAGTTTCTGTCTGCCACCAGGTATCTACAATAGGACATTTCTTTTTGCCCACATGTTCATCGTACCAATGCCAGGCTTCTTCGTTGATGGGTTCGCCTACGGTGCCCAATACTTTTAAAGAGGAAAGGTCTTTATTCTGCAAAGGACCTAAACCAAAACCCATGAGGCTGCGGATGGCGGTGGGCGCAGTATAGAGAATGTTCACTTTGTATTTGTCTACAATATCCCAAAACCTGCCGGCGTCGGGCCAGGTGGGCACGCCTTCAAACATGAGAGAGGTGGCGCCGGCACTCAAAGGACCGTATACAATATAACTGTGTCCGGTGATCCAACCGATATCAGCTGTGCAGAAGTGAATCTGTCCGGTCTGGTACTGGAACACGTTCACAAACGTGTAATTGGTGAAGAGCATATAACCTGCGCAACTGTGCACTACGCCTTTGGGCTTACCGGTAGAACCGGAAGTATATAATATGAAGAGTGGATCTTCTGCATCCATCTCTTCCGCTTCAATATAATTGAGTCCTTTTTCTTCTACCTGCTTCATTTCTTCTTCCCACCAGAGATCGCGTCCCTTGAGCATGGAAACAGGTGTGCGGGTACGGGTGCATACGATCACTTTTTTAACGGTCTTGTTGCCAATCAGCGCATCGTCGATCACACTCTTTAATGGAATATCTTTTGCGCCGCGGTAAGCACCATCGCAGGTGACAATGTATTCGGCTTGTGCATCTTCGAGCCTGTCGGCAATACTTTGCGCAGAAAAGCCACCGAATATCACCGAGTGAATCGCGCCGATGCGGGCAGTGGCCAGCACAGCGATTGCCAGTTCAGGAATCATACCCATGTAAATACAAACACGGTCGCCTTTCTTAACGCCGTTGTTCTTCAATACATGTGCAAACTGGCAAACCTTTTCGTGCAGTTTTCTATAAGTAAGTGTGCGATGATGTTCTTCTGGATCATTGGGTTCCCAGATGATGGCGGGCTGGTTGCCGCGGCTTTCAAGATAACGGTCGAGGCAATTTTCCGTGATATTCAGTTTCGCCCCTTTGAACCACTCCACTTTGGGTTCTTTGAAATTCCAGTTGACTACTTCATCCCATTTCCGGCGCCAGGTAAAATGTTCGGCAATGGAGCCCCAGAAACCGGCGGGGTCTTCTATGCTTTTTTCATACTCAGTTTTGTATTCATGGAAGGACTTGATCTGGTAGGGATATGACATGACAATCAACGCTTTTAGGGCCATAAATATACGCTGTGTGCAGCGCTTCTAAAAAATATAACCATGAAGAAATAACTAACAATCGTTTGCGTAATTGAACAAAATTCAACCTATTACTGTATTGAGAAGCAATACCATCATCTAGCCCATGACTGTATGCCGTTTTCGTTTCGTTTTAGATTTAACCTTGCCGTTCATGTAATCTGACATTGGCACAAAAGAAAGACAAGGTGCCGCACCAATATGCAAGGATATCTCGATCAATTTCTGCAAGGTAAAATTAAAATGCCCGTTAAGTACCTGGCTGATATACCCTTTGGATACCCCTAATTCATTGGCCAATGCCGTTTGATTGATCTGGTGATCGTCCATATATTTTTTAACGGCGTAGGCAAGATCGTTTTGAATGGTCTCCATCCAAAATTCCTGGGTACATACCAATTTTTGCATTGGAAGCATAACGATAATTATTTGGCGTTAAGATATAATTGTTTAATCCTTCTGAATTGACGAATATCATCCACTTGCGTAGATTTTCTTCCACCCCAAACGATGATGTTGCCGGTTTGTTTTTCCCTAAAAATATAAACCCGCAAATCTTTTGTCTTGATCTCATATTCATCTGATAAGCCCACACTTCCCTTCAGGCGTTTGAACTTTGTTTCAGGAACAGGAAAATCATTAATGATACGATATAATATTGCCTGAATGGAATTGAGTTGCCCTGATACTGACCTGTCTTTTTTTATCTTTTTCTCGAATACATCGAAATAAATATATCCATCCTTCTCAAGTTTGAAAACAGGATGGATTCCTTCCAGTTCTCCAATCCTGTGCAATACAAATGTAGGCATAAATGTTTATTTATAACTAAACTTTTTAATTTTCTCCTAACAAAACTAAAAAGACTCACTCCGGATAGAGCGGAGTATAAAATTTCCTCGAAAACAGCACCATGAACAGCGGCTTAAACTTCCTGCGGATAAATATCTTTTACAGGGGTTTTGATAAATGGATGCTTTGCAGTAAGTTGAATGCAGATTGCAAAACTTATGAACAAAACCAAAGGTATCTGGCGCGTGATCACTGCGTCATCTGTCGGCACCCTGATAGAATGGTACGACTTCTATATTTTCGGCAGCCTTGCCACCGTGATTGCCGATCAGTTCTTTCCCAAAACCAATCCCACCGCTGCATTGTTGTCTACATTGGCCACATTTGCCGCCGGTTTCATTGTGCGTCCTTTCGGAGCATTGGTGTTTGGCCGTCTCGGCGATCTGATCGGAAGGAAATATACATTTTTACTAACCCTGGTTTTAATGGGGGGCTCCACATTCGCTATCGGACTGGTGCCGGGTTACGAAACTATTGGCTTTGCAGCACCGGTTATTGTTTTATTGCTGCGATTATTGCAGGGCCTTGCATTGGGTGGTGAATACGGCGGCGCCGCTACTTATGTGGCAGAGCACGCACCTGCACACAGGCGGGGATATTTTACTTCCTGGATACAAACCACTGCAACCTTGGGGTTGTTCGTTTCGCTTGGCGTGATCCTGCTCACGCGTCACATGCTCGATAGCGACCAGGCACAATCCATTGCAAAGTTCAATAGCTGGGGATGGCGCATTCCTTTCCTGGTTTCCATCCTGCTGGTCGTTGTATCCGTTTATATGCGGTTGAAGATGAAAGAGTCGCCGTTGTTCACGCAACTCAAGCAGGAAGGAAAAACAGCCGCGAACCCATTGAAAGAAAGTTTTGGTCATAAGACTAACCTCAAATTGGTGTTGCTGGCTTTGTTCGGCGCTACAATGGGACAAGGCGTAGTATGGTACACAGGACAATTTTATGCACAGTCATTCATCGAGAATGTATGCAAGGTAGAGTTCGATCAGTCGCGCACCCTGCTCATCTGGTCAATTTTGTTTGCCACACCTTTTTTTGTGGTCTTCGGAAGCTGGAGCGATAAGATCGGGCGTAAATGGATCATGCTGATGGGTATGCTGCTGGCTGTGTGTACCTATAAACCATTGTTCAGGCAACTGCTCACCATCACCGATCTGAGCAGCAGAAAAGAAGTAGCCGCCATGGGTGAAAAAAAATCCACCCTGCTCCCTATTGGCAATACGGGCAACTACCTGCGCACAGTGGTGAACAAAGCACATTACGACGACGGTTCGGTATTGAGCACTACCACAAAAGATACCTTGTACAGCGACCCCGCCAAAACAACACGGAAGCCTGAAATCAAAACAGCCAAACTGATGGACAGCAGCAGTTACTGGAAAATGGTATTCGTGGTATTCATTATGATATTGTATGTAACGATGGTATATGGTCCGATTGCGGCTTTCCTGGTGGAACTGTTCCCCACGCGCATCCGCTATACTTCCATGTCGCTGCCTTATCATATTGGTAATGGCGTGTTCGGCGGACTCACGCCTTTCATCGCCACATTACTGGCCACCGTTTATACATCAGATAAACTGGCGGGGTTGATGTATCCCATTATCGTAGCTGCTATCAGCCTGGTAGTGGGTGCATTGTATCTTACCAGCAAAAAGAAGAATGTTGACCTTTAATTTTTATGTATGAATCAGCTTAGACGAATAGCCGGCATCATCTGGATCTTATTAGGACCTGCCGCCATTTACTTTCTCATCAAAACAGCCGCTGCAGAAATTGCGCAAAAGCCCGATACCAGTACTATTATTCAATGGAGCGTGTTTGTAGTGGTCTTTGTTCCCATTGCGGTAGGATTGGTCATATTTGGTTATTATGCTTTCAGGGGCGAATACGATGCAAACGATTAATTTTGGCACATGTCGATTGAAGTAAAAGAACTGAGTAAACAGTATGGCGAACAGAAAGCGGTAGACGGTATTTCTTTCAGCGCAAAAAAAGGAGAGATCGTAGGCTTCCTGGGTCCCAATGGCGCAGGCAAGAGTACTACCATGAAAATGATCACCGGCTACCTGCAGCCCGATGGCGGCACTGCTGCCGTTGAAGGGTTTGATGTACGCACAAATCCGTTGGAAGTAAAGCGCAAAACCGGCTACCTGCCGGAAGCCAATCCCCTCTATTACGATATGTATGTAAAGGAGTACCTGGCATTTATTGCCGGTGTGCACAGGGTGAGTAATGTGAAGGGAGAAACAGAAAGGGTGATCGGGCTTACCGGTCTGCAAGCAGAAAGCCATAAGAAGATCGGGCAGTTGTCCAAAGGATACAAACAGCGGGTGGGACTGGCCGCGGCCCTGGTACACAACCCCGAAGTGCTGATACTGGATGAACCTACCAGCGGACTGGACCCCAACCAGATCGTTGAGATCAGGCAAGTGATCAAGGAGCAGGGGCGCGATAAAACGGTGTTGTTTTCTTCTCATATCCTGCAGGAGGTGGAAGCCATCTGCGACCGGGTGATCATCATCAACAAAGGCCGGATTGTGGCCGACGACCGGCTGGAAAGCCTGCTGGAAGGTGGAAAACTGGAAGACGTATTCCGCAGTTTGACCCGTTAAAACAAGGCAAATCCGTAAATTGCGGCCTCAAGTAACGTAAAACCTCAAATATCATAAACCTAACAAGCAATCGAACATGAGTTACATTATTGAAGTACATGCAAGACAAATATTAGACAGCCGCGGTAATCCTACGGTGGAAGTGGATGTGGTGACCGATGACGGAGCCCTGGGCCGTGCAGCCGTTCCGAGTGGCGCCAGCACCGGTATTCACGAAGCTGTGGAACTGCGCGATAACGATAAAAAGAAATATGGCGGCAAAGGTGTGCTGAAAGCCGTGAACAACGTGAACGATGTTATTGCAGAAGCCATTGTTGGTTTTGATGTTACCGAACAAGCTGCTATTGATGCTGCGATGATCGCGCTCGATGGTACTCCCAATAAAGGCAAGCTGGGTGCGAACGCACTGCTCGCTGTGAGCATGGCGGTAGCCAAAGCGGCAGCCGAAGAAGCAGCCCTGCCTTTGTATCGTTATATCGGTGGCACCAATGCCAAAACATTGCCCATCCCCATGATGAACATCCTCAACGGTGGTGCGCATGCCGATAACAAAATTGATTTCCAGGAATTCATGATCATGCCCGTAGGCGCTCCTTCTTTCAGTGAAGGTTTGCGTTGGGGTGTAGAGATATTCCATACCCTCAAAGGCGTATTGAAGAAAAAAGGATACAGCACCAATGTGGGCGATGAAGGTGGTTTCGCCCCCAATATCCAGAGCAATGAAGAAGCCATTGAAACCGTACTGGAATCTATTACTGCTGCCGGATACAAAACCGGTTCACAGATCGTGATTGCTATGGATGCCGCCAACAGCGAACTCTGGGATGCTAAAAAGAAAAAATACGTTTTCCATAAGAGCAGCGGCAAAGCCCTCAGCAGCGATGAACTGGTGAAATTCTGGGAGAAATGGGTGAAGCAATACCCCATCGTATCTATTGAAGATGGTATGGCCGAAGACGATTGGAATGGCTGGAAAGCCCTTACCGACACCGTTGGCAGCAAATGCCAGCTGGTAGGTGATGACCTGTTCGTAACCAATGTAGAGCGTTTGCAGACCGGTATCGATAAAAAAATCGGCAATGGCCTGCTGGTAAAAGTAAACCAGATCGGTACCGTAACCGAAACCATCAACGCCGTAACCCTGGCACAGCACAATGGTTACAATACCATCATGAGCCACAGGAGCGGTGAAACAGAAGATACTACTATTGCCGACCTGGCAGTGGCCCTGAACTGCGGACAAATCAAGACCGGCTCTGCTTCCCGTACCGATCGTATGGCCAAGTACAACCAACTGATCAGGATCGAGGAAATGCTGGGCGAGACTGCGATCTACCCCAAGGGCAAGATCAAGTTCGGAAAGAAATAATTTTTGATCGTCATCCTGGGCGAGCAAAGAACGTCATCCTGAGCGAGCGAAGCGAGTCGAAGGACCTGCCGGGCATTCGGGCAGATCCCTCGGCTGCGCTCGGGATGACGATCAATGTCGCTCAGGATGACGATTTTAATTAAGATATTTCTTGTTAATTTTAGGGTATGAAAAAAGCCGCTTCTTTCCTCACCAACAAATACCTCCTGGTATCTGCCTTCTTTGTGGTGTGGGTGCTTTTTTTCGACCAGCGCGATTTTTTCCAACAGCGCGAAAAACTGGGTGAGTTGAAAAAACTGGAGACCCAGAAAAAATATTACCAGCAGGAAATAGAAAAGGCCCGTAAAGAACTCACCGATATCCAGCATAACCCGGCAGCCCTGGAAAAACTGGCCCGGGAACGTTACCTGATGAAAAAAGACGGGGAGGATATTTATATTATTGAAGATTCCCTGACCACCGGAAAATAATCCGGTCATTATTTCGTTGCGCTTTTCCTTACAATATTGTTTTCCTCGAACCGTTTTAATAAGGGTGGTATCTACCGGTATCAATCGCTGTTATTAAATATGAAAAAAATCAAGGAAGAGGACCTGATATTGTACCTCTATAAAGAATGCTCTCCGTCGCTGAAGGCAGCTATTGATCAGGCTTTGGAAACGCACAATATAGAGCTGGAAGAAAAACTGGCTCTGCTGCAACGCAGCATCCGTCAGTTGAATAAGCTAAAGCTCAAACCTCCCTCCCGGTTATCGGTAAAGGCCATATTGAAGTATGCAAAGAGTAAGCATTAGGAGCTGTTTCAAATCAATTGCTAACGCTTACCTTTACTATGCATGACCAAAAAAGAGCGATACCAGTTTGTGATTGATTATTTTGAAAAGCACATGCCGGTTGCAGAAACCGAGCTCACCTACGACAATCCCTTTGAATTACTGGTAGCGGTCATTCTCTCTGCCCAATGCACCGATAAGCGCGTGAACATGACTACCCCGGATATTTTCAAACGATATCCCACAGCGCAAAAAATGTCCAAAGCAACATTCGACGACCTGTTCCCGCTGATCAAAAGTATTTCCTATCCCAATAACAAGACCAAACACCTGATAGGAATGGCCCAGATGCTGATGGAGCAATTCAACGGCGAAGTGCCCATGACAGTAGAAGAATTGATAAAGCTTCCTGGTGTGGGGAGGAAGACGGCGAATGTGATCACCAGTGTTATCGATGCCCAGCCCAATATGGCCGTTGATACACATGTATTCCGTGTAAGCAAACGCCTGGCGCTGGTGAGTGAAAAAGCATCTACTCCATTGGCGGTAGAAAAAGAACTCATCAAATACATACCGAAGGAACTTATACACAAAGCGCACCACTGGCTCATTCTACATGGCCGCTATACATGCCTCGCACGTAATCCCAAATGTGCGGAGTGTGGATTGAAGGAAATGTGCAAATACTATAAAGAAGAAAACACTTAATTGTCCGTCATCCTGAGCGAGCGAAGCGAGCCGAAGGACCTGCTTGAACATTCAGGAAGATCCCTCGGCTGCCCCTTCGACTCGCTTCGCTCGTTCAGGGTGACGTTGCTCGGGATGACGTGCCCAATATTATTTTTTCTTCGTGCCCGCCACCAGTTCATAAGAATCATCTATGAACTGCTTCAGTTGTTTGGATGATAATACCCCATTTACGATCACTGTATTCCAGTGCTTTTTATTCATGTGGTAGCCGGGCAATACGGTATCGGGATATTGTTCCCGCAATTCTATAGCAGTATCCGGATCGCATTTGACATTGAACTGCAAGGGCTGTTCATCCATACCGCATAATAAGAACATTTTTCCCTTCACTTTAAAAACCAATGTGTCTGGCCCGAATGGAAGGGTTTCTTCCACATCCGGCTTGCTCAAGGCATAGGTTCTGAGTTGTTCAATATTCATATTTTTTATTAATAAGGTTATGCTGGCTATATTGTTTGCATCCCCCCTGGAGCGACCTTCTTAGTTTTATTGAATTGCAAAACAATTAGACAACATACGCCTTTTGTGCAATTAATGTGCAATTAATGTGCAATTCATTTTAATCGGTAAAATGCCCCAGCGCCTTAACCTCAACAGTAATGCCCATGGCATTTGCGTTTGCAAAACCACAAATCCATTTCAGGTAATCATCGTGCCAGCTTTGTTTGTATTCTGTGTTTTGTTGTTCGGGCATATCAATGTAAAATTAAGCTAAATCGCGCTTCAACTTTTATGGGTTGTCGGAAAGATTCCCCAAGCCTATTTGTACCTTTATCCAATGGCACCAAAGGTTTTAAATAAGGCCGAATTACTGTATTGTCTTTCTCAAAATGGAAAGACTATCCGTTCTTTTGGAATAGAACGCATGTATGTTTTCGGGTCTTTTGTCGGGGATTCCAAAATTAAAACCAATAGCGATGTTGATTTTGTTTTGGAATTTAAAGCGGGGCAAAAAAGCTTTGACAATATTGTTGACCTGGGAGATTTTCTTGAACAGCTCCTTGGGAGAAAAGTTGAACTACTTACGCGAGAATCCCTAAAATCAGATACTGGTAAGCACATTCTTGCAAGTTCTGAGGAAGTGTCTATTTAATCTATTCTTTCAATTATTCTCATCATGCCTGAATCTGACAAGCAGATAATACAGTCCATCTTGAAAGAGATTGAAAACCTCAATACTATCATGAGGGATAAAACCCAAAATGACTTGGAAGAAGACCTAACACTAGAAAGGGCCGTTTGCATGACACTTGGAATCATTGGAGAGAAAACATCAAAAGTATACGACCTGAGGGGAAAGAAAATTGCCAAAGGGTGGGTACGGGCGGTTACTATATTTATAGCAGCATTTTCTTTGTAATTAGAGGGATAGGGGCACCGAGCTATACGGCATGGCAAGGCGCCGCAGTGGGTGCTATGGTCGGTTTACCGGAAGCTGTGGTACTGGGGAGCATAAGCCTTCTTTTTAAAAACTCAAAGACTTTTTTGTCGCTGGTAATCTTGCGAAATGGAAAGTGTTTCAATCTATAGATTGCAAACACTGGTGAAATTAGCTACAAAAGGTTTAGCCAATAAGCAGCATATAATACACTGCAAACTTATATATAGATAAAATAAGGGTAAAATAAGGATATTTTGACAGAAATAGCTATCTTTATAGATAAAATAAAGATAAATTAGGGATATATGCATATTTCAAAACTGGATTTCAATAACATGGATATGCAAAAAGTCATCCAGTTAATTGGCAAGATAGATGCTTTTAAAGGACGATGGGGGAGCATTGAAAACAAGAGCGATCGTTATTTACGGGAACTAAGGAAAATTGCCACCATTGAAAGTATCGGTTCCTCAACGAGAATCGAAGGAGCTGTTTTGACAGACGAAGAAGTGCAACAATTGGTAAATAATATCAGGATCACGGAATTTAAAAGCAGGGATGAAGAAGAAGTATTCGGTTATTATGAAGCCCTGGACATTATTTTAGATAATGCATCCAGCATTGAATTATCAGAGTCATACATACTGCAAATGCACGCCATTCTATTAAAGTATAGCAGCAAAGACCAAAGACATAAAGGAGCATACAAGAATTTACCCAACTCCGTTGTTGCTAATTACCCTGATGGTAATCAAAGAACCATATTCAATACAACTGCACCCCACCTGACACAAAAGGAAATGCAGGAAATGATTGATTGGGTGAATACAGCTATACAGCAATCGTCTGTTCATCCACTATTGGTTATTGGGCTATGCGTGTATGAATTCTTATCTATCCATCCTTTTCAGGATGGCAATGGAAGGACGTCGCGGTTACTGACAACATTATTATTACTGAGAACAGGATATGAATTTGCACAATACATCTCATTCGAACATATCATTGAAGAAAGAAAAAAAGAATACTACCGTGTATTAATGCACGATCAGCAACTCAGGGGAACTGATAAAGAAATTATCAGTGAATGGATGCTGTTTTTTTTAAGTAGCCTTGAAATATTGATAGAGAAACTGGAAGCTAAGTATGCTTCTTACAAAGAACGGGGTAACTACATAAATGAAAGACAGCAACAGATCATACAATACATTGAAGAAAAACAACCCGTTAAGTTGAATGATATTGTAAAAGGGCTCCCCGATCTTTCCGTTCACACCATTAAAAAAGACCTGCAATTGTTAGTTCAGCAACAGATGATTAGCAAAGCTGGTGAGAAGAAAGGCACGGTTTATATAAAACGACTAAATACGTGATGTTTACTTTAAAAAATTATTCAGATAGCCTAATATAGTTTTCGTTTGCATCATTAGGGTAACATGCCCTTGTGAAGGAACAATGGCCAAATGCGATTTTGGCATCGGCGCTAAATCAGCAGCAACACCACCTCCCAATAATTGGTATGTTTTTGCCAACTCAATTTTATCCAGTCCGTCGTTGTCACCAGATATGATTAATTACCAACGGTCTATTTCCGCCATCTCATAATCGTGTCGATACCGGTCAGGGATGTGACCATTTCGCATGCAGCCCGCTTGCAATGAAGGGAAAATATCTTCAAAGGTCCTTACTTCATTCATAAACACCCTACGGTATATATGCGAGCGGGTAAGTTTTTTATAATCATCGATACCGGCGGCACCCAGCAATTCAACAAAGCTGCTTACTGTTGCCGCATGGTAATTGGCCACACGCTGTTTTTTATCGGCTACAACCAGCCCAACCGATAAAGACGGATCTTGTGTGGCAACGCCCGTAGGACATTTATTGGTATTGCATTGCAAAGCCTGTATACATCCCAGCGCCATCATCATCGCACGTGCACTGTTGCAGGCATCGGCGCCTAAAGCAAACGCCCGAACCAAATGGAAACCAGATAATATTTTACCAGATGCAATGATCTTGATATGTTCCCGGATACCGAAACCGGTGAGCATATTGTGCACGAATGCAAGCCCATCGAGCATAGGAGCGCCTACATAATTGGAAAATTCCTGCGGCGCAGCACCGGTACCTCCTTCTGCGCCATCTACTGTAATAAAATCGGGATAGATATCCAGCTCGATCATGGCCTTGCAAATGCCAATGAATTCGCTTTTGCGACCAATGCATAATTTGAAACCTACCGGCTTGCCGCCTGATAAATCACGGAGGTGTTGGATGAACAATACCAACTCACGTGGTGTACTGAAAGCGCTGTGATAAGTAGGAGAGTATATAGTAGTATACGGTTCTACATGACGGATGGCAGCAATCTCGGGTGTATTCTTCTTGCCTGGAAGGATGCCGCCATGACCGGGCTTGGCGCCCTGTGAAATCTTCAGCTCAATCATCTTTACTTGCGGCAACAAGGCATTCTCACGGAAACCTTCATTGGAGAACAAACCATCTTTATCGCGGCAACCGAAATAACCGGTACCTATTTGCCAAATGATATCACCACCATGTTTCAGGTGATAAGGACTGATGCCCCCTTCACCTGTATTGTGTGCAAAGCCGCCGATCTGTGCGCCGGCATTGAGCGCTTCAATGGCATTCGGACTCAACGAGCCAAAACTCATGGCCGACACATTGAGGATGCTGCAGGAATAAGGGTGTTTACATCCTTTATTGCCCACGAGCATGCGCGGTTGATGATCGAGTTTGTGAAAATCTTTCGGCGCGATGGAATGACTCATCCATTCGTATCCTTCTGCATAAACATCCAGTTGCGTACCGAAGGGCATGGTATCTGTTTGCTGTTTGGCACGCTGGTAAATGGTAGAACGATCAATGCGGTTGATGGGGCGTCCGTCGATATCAGACTCTACAAAATACTGGTACAACTTCGGACGGAGATCTTCCATCCAGAAACGCATCCTGCCTACTACGGGATAGGTGCGCATGATGGAATGCTTGACCTGGATCATATCATAAATGCCCATCAACACCAGGGGCAATACCAGGAGCAGCAGCCAGAGCCAGCCTGTTCCGAGAAAATATGCCAATGCAGTGATCAGCAACAATGCCAGGATTGAACCAAGGATAAAGATCTTTCGCATGTTGTATAGTTAAGATGAAACTACTACAAAAGTAAATATCTTTAACAGGAGATGGATTACCTGAAAGAATACCGCAGTTTCATCAGCAGCCATTACCTGAGCGAAGGGGTAAGGATCACCGCGGCGATACTCCTGCCTGTACTGATCTGGAGCTACCTGGGCAACCTGCCTGTGGGCATGACGATGGCCCTGGGCGCTTTATCGGCAAGCATTCCCGATAACCCGGGTCCTATCCATCATCGCAAGAACGGACTCATCGTTTGCACGATCGTGATCTTCTTTGTATCCATCGTCACTTCTTTAACGGCGCCCATACATACACTGTTCTTTTTTGTGCTCACCGGCTTCTGTTTCATTTTTTCCATGATCGGCGTATACGGTGCAAGGGCCGGCTCTATTGGTGTTGCTGCTCTGTTGGTGATGGTGTTGCAAACAGAACATCCGGCAAAAGGATGGGATATCTTATTCGATAGCCTCATACTGGTAGCAGGAAGCGGCTGGTATATTTTACTCAGCCTGGTATTGTACGGCATGCGACCGTATAAATTGATACAACAGGCATTGGGTGAATATGTGATGATGGCTGCCGATTACCTGCGGGCGAAAGCCACTTTCTACGATAAGGAATTGGATTACGATAAGAATTACCAGGTATTACTGGCCCGGCAGATCGCTGTGCAGGAAAAGCAGAACCTCGTGGCGGAACTGATCTTCAAAACCAGGAGCATCGTTAAAGAATCCACGCATACCAGCCGGGTTTTAATGATGATATTCATGGATGTGGCCGACCTGTTCGAACGGGCCATGACTTCTCACCAGAACTATGAAAAGCTGCATAAGTATTTTGATGAAACGGGTATACTGGATGAGTACCGTTTACTCATCGTGTCTCTTTCCAATGAACTCGATGAAATAGGCATTGCACTCAAGAGTGGCACCACATCGGGATACGACCAACGAATCGATGAAGAGTTGCTGGAAGAAAGAGATCACTTGCAGAAGTTACGCACCACCATGCTCAACCCTTCGAACATTGAAGGATTCATCAGCCTGCGTCATATACTGGACAGCATCGATGATATCGCTGCGCGGATCAGGACCCTGCATCATTATACCTCCTACGATAAAAAATTACGCAGGAAAAAGATTAACACACCCAACCCCGATGATTTTATTTCGCACCAGGATATCGACCCTAAAATGTTGCGCGATAACCTGAGCTTCCAGTCGAATATTTTCCGGCACTCACTGCGCATCACTACTTCAGCGGTCTTTGCTTACCTGGTAGCGCAGTTCCTGCCGGTGGGACATAGTTACTGGATATTACTGACAGTGATCGTGATACTGAAACCTGCATACAGTCTCTCCAAAAAACGCAACGTAGAAAGGCTTACAGGCACTATTCTCGGCGCACTTATAGGATTGGCCTTTCTGTATTTGGTGAAGGATAAGACCGCCATTGTGATTGTGCTGGCTTTCGCCATGATCGGCACTTACAGTTTTATGCGGAGGAAGTATATGGTG
Organism: Hydrobacter penzbergensis; assembly: GCF_900106985.1. Classification (NCBI taxonomy): domain Bacteria; kingdom Pseudomonadati; phylum Bacteroidota; class Chitinophagia; order Chitinophagales; family Chitinophagaceae; genus Hydrobacter; species Hydrobacter penzbergensis. The sequence goes on from NZ_FNNO01000009.1 coordinate 22,560, forward strand.
AGTGTAACGATGATGACTTTCTATCTGTTGCTGATGTTTCACCTGCTCGACCCGAAAGATTTCGCAGTCATTTTCACCGACCGTATCATTGATACATTGATCGGCTCAGCGATCGCTTTTATTTTTGGTTACCTGTTGCAACCGGTATGGGAGCATGAACAGATCAATGAAACCATGGCTACAGTGCTCAAAGATGGTATATTGTATTACCGGCTCACGGCTGCACCGTTTACAGGTAAACCTTTTGACAAAGCGGTTGCCAATGTAGCCAGGAAAAACAGTTGGGTGGCGTTGGCAAACCTGTCAGACGCGTTTACACGCATGTTATCGGAGCCGAAGAGTAAACAGATCAATATACCACATATCCACCAGTTTGTAGTGGCCAACCACATGCTGGTCTCTCATATTGCCACACTTACTTATTATGCCGATTCACTTTCAAGTGAATATGTTATGGAAGATTATCAACCACTGATCAATGCCAGCACGCGTTATCTTGAACAGTCTTTGCAGTTGGTAGAAACTGGTAAAGGAGATGATGACCTGCAGTACGATACCACCGGTGTGCGATTGATGGACCAGCACATCAATGAACTGATGCGGCAAAGACAGGAAGAACTGAAGAAAGGCATCATTGAATCTTCACTGCGCAAAAAGTTGTCGGATTTCAAATCCATTACCGATCAGTTCTATTTCATTTATAAAATAGCCACTGATATACAAAAAATAAGCCTGCACCTGAAACCGGAAAATGAGTGATGCTTAGAGCATCGCTTCAATGGCATCTAGCAGTTCACTTTTGGTAATGGGAACACCCATGATCTTGTTATAACCTTTGGCATCTACCAGGAATTCATCGCGGATGATGCGTACCAATTGCCCGTTGTTGATCTCAGGAATCAATACTTTATCAAAATTGCGGATGATCTCACCCAGGTTCCTCGGGAAAGGCTTCACATAGCGCAGGTGTGCATGGCTAACGGCTTTGCCTTCTGCCTGCAATTCAGCTACCGCGCTTTTAATGGCCCCATAAGTAGAGCCCCATCCCAACACCAATACTTTTCCTTTTTGAGGTCCGCTGTCGAGTGTTTGCAAAGGAATATAATCGGCAATCTTGTCTACTTTGGCCTGGCGTGTTTTCACCATGTGCTGGTGGTTGTCCTGGTCGTAACTCACATTACCTGTCACATCTTGTTTTTCCAGTCCGCCGATGCGATGCTCCAACCCAGCCGTTCCGGGAACAGCCCAGGGCCTTACCAGTTTCTCATCGCGTTTATAAGGAAGGAATTTTTCTTCCCCTTCATCCAGTTGCTTTTTGAATTTCACTTCAATGGGTTGCAATTCTGCCGATACCGGGAATTTCCAGGGCTCGGCGCCATTGGCAATATAACCATCACTGAGCAGTATCACGGGCGTCATGTGCTGCACGGCAATGCGTACCGCTTCATAAGCAACATCGAAACAATCGCTCGGTGTGGCGGCGGCTATGATGGGCATGGGGCATTCGCCATTCCGTCCGTAATAAGCCTGCATCAGATCGCTCTGTTCTGTTTTGGTGGGCAAACCGGTAGAAGGTCCGCCGCGCTGTATGTTTACAATGAGCAATGGAATTTCCAGCATCACGGCCAATCCCATGGCTTCGGATTTGAGTGCCATACCGGGTCCGGATGTAGTGGTTACACCCAATGAACCGCCATAACTGGCGCCGATGGCCGATGTAATACCGGCGATCTCGTCTTCTGCCTGGAAAGTGCGCACACCAAAAGCTTTGTGCTTGCTCAGTTCATGTAAAATATCCGATGCCGGTGTGATGGGATAAGTACCCAGGAAAATGGGCAGTCCGCTTTTTTGACTGGCGGCGATCAACCCCATCGACAAAGCCTGGTTACCCATGATGCTGCGATAGAGGCCCGATTTCATCCTGGCTTTCTCTACCTTGTAGCGGGTAGTAAAAGCTTCTGTAGTATCGCCATAATTATAACCTGCCTGCAGTACTTTGATATTGCTTTGCAGGATACCGGGTTTCTTGCCGAATTTTTCTGTAAGGAAGTCGATGGTACTGTCCAGTGTACGGTTATACATCCAGTAAATAAGACCCAGCACAAACATGTTCTTTGCACGGTCTCTTTCCTTGGTACCCAGCTCGGTAAAGTCTTTCAGCGCTTCACGCGTAAGCTTGGTTACATCAACGGTAGTGAGGTCATAAGCATCCAGGCTGCCATCTTCCAAAGGATTCACTCCGTCGGGATAATTGGCCAGGCGCAGGTTTTTATTGTCGAACCCATCTACATTGGCAATGATCTTGCCACCGGGTTTGATACTCTTGAGGTTCACTTTCAACGCAGCAGCGTTCATGGCCACCAGCACATCGCAATGGTCGCCGGGCGTATATACCATGTCGCTGGAAAAACGCAACTGGAATCCGCTCACGCCGGGCAGTGTGCCGATCGGGGCGCGAATTTCTGCGGGGAAGTCGGGAAATGTTGCGAGGTCTATACCCAATAAAGCGGTATTGTTGGTAAACTGTTGCCCCGTCAGTTGCATTCCATCACCACTATCGCCTGCAAATTTGATCACTACATCCTGGAGGAGCTCTTCTTTTCTTGTCATGCCAAAAACTGTTATAATAGTACGCGAAGTTACTATAAACTGTTCATGCACAGTAATGGAAACAGATCGACTATATTTGACGGCAAAAAAACGGTTAATGCCGATCAGAAATAATATGCTGGGATTCATCCTGATGCTAACGGTCAATAGTATTGCGAGTTGTAATAATGTTTCAACCGGAAAGGAAGTTTCGGACACCGCCTCCATTGTGAAGTCCGCTGCCGCGCCCGCCAAACCTGCGGCCGTTGATCCGCTTGCCCATTGGCAGCCATTGGCATACGACAGCACCAAAAAATATATTTACCTCACTTTCGATGATGGTCCCCAACACGGTACGGTAACCTGTGTTGATACCTGCCGGAAACTGGGCGTGAAAGCCAGCTTTTTCATGGTGGCCATGCATGCCAAAGCCAAATCGGATGGTATGCAGATCGTTAAGATGATCCGAGATAGCTATCCTTCCTTCCTGCTGGCCAACCACAGCACCACGCATGCAGCTATCGGCTATCACCGGTTTTACAAACAGGTGAGCCAGACGGGCGAAGATTTTACCAACGCCCAGGAGCAATTGCATGTGCCTTATAAAATGGCCAGGCTGCCAGGCAACAGCGCCTGGGTAAGGCAGGGGGAAATGAAGGCTTCGCCGTTGGTGCGGCCGGTTACCGCTTTGCTCGACAGTGCAGGGTACAATGTATTCGGATGGGATGTGGAGTGGAGTTTCAACCACAAGAATGCAAGACCCGTTCAAAGTCCGCAGAAACTGCTTGCGGAGGTCGACAGCGCTTTCGCCAGGAACAAAACCCATGTGAAAAACCACCTGGTGATCCTTTCGCATGACCGGATGTTCCAGCGGCCGGAAGACGCGGCGGCCCTGTCTGCTTTTATCCAGTTGCTCAAACAGAATCCGGCCTATGTTTTGGAAACAGTGGATCACTACCCGGGCATCAAACCTCCTGTATACCAGCCATTCTGATAAAGCTAACATAGATGGACCCTCATTTATCTATGTCCCAGCAACTGGCTGCACCAAGGAGGGATGCATCCTCGTTTAATTGTGCCTTTTTTAAAACGATGTTCAGTTGCCTTTTTTTGAAAAACTGCTCCAGCGTAGGGAGAAAATGTGCATGGGCATTGGAAATATTGCCACCGAACACAACTGCCTCTGTGTTAAAATGACTGAGTTGCGGCAAAAGAAAAGCGCCAAGGTTTTCACTGAATTCAAGAAATAACTGTTTTATGATTGCCTGGTCATTTTCTTCCAGGATTTCTTTTACTCCTGAAATGGATTCTCCGTTTAACTCCTCGTAACGGCCCGTGAACCACCGGGTGGACAGGTAGTCTTCGGCAATAACATTCCGGAATGTTGTTTTCCATAAGTCTGCATCCGTGGCTACGCCTTCTTTATATATTGCCGAACCAAGTCCTGTTCCCAGGGTAAAGCCCAATACCCGGTGGTAGTGACGGGCGGCCCCGCAAAAGACCTCGCCTTGTAGAAAACTGGCGGCATCATTTACAAATCGGATGCTTTCAGCAGCCATGCCGAGGCGCTCTGCCAACAACAGTTTTATATTCATTTTATAAAGAGACCTGAATTTATCCTGGTCTTCAATCAGCGAAATGCCTTCTTTATAATTGAATGGCCCGGGCATCGCTATACCGATCCTCCTGCTTTCAGCAGGCATGCCAGTAAAAACAGTATTGATCACTTCACACCAGGTATCAAGTATCTGGCTGGCGGAGCCCCGCGCATTCACTAATTTTCTTTTTCCCGATCCGGTTACTACTGACCGTTTATGGAGATCCACTAGGGCGACAGTTATATGCGATCCCCCGATATCAACGCCTAACACAACAGACATGTCTTCTATTTTAACACCTTTTCTTTACCAGCTTAGCTTTATCGTAGTGCCTTCCGGATTGTTTTCAAAACTTAAATACAAAGTTTGCGAACCAGCATCCCATGTTTTTGTCACTTCTTTCAATGCGGCCCCGGTATGATCTGATAGCATAATTGCTTTGGGTGCTGCAGGTAATAACACCCGCATGCTATTGGTAGTCTTTGCGGGGCTTTTGGATATAAAGGAATAGCTATTATTTTTTACCAGTTCGTCATAGATCCTCGAAGCAGAAGCCAGCACGCTGGGGTGTTTTTTATCGGCCACCCGCGTCAAATTATACAGGAAAGCCTGTTGACCCGGCTGTACTGTTTTTTTATCGAGTAGAGGCAATTGCGGATCAAACAAATCGATAACTGGTCCCTTTACCACAAAGGGCTCATTGCTGATGCTTTCTTCCATAACCGAAACAATATCGTAGGCCCCTCTTTGCAGGTAAAAATTGTTTTTGTATACCAGCTTGCCCGCTTTTGCATCTTTCTCAAAAGCTTCCCTGATGATACTTGTAAAGCGATAGCTTCCGCCTTCTTCCATTACAAATTCTTTCGGGTTTTTGCGTAACAGGTAAACGGTGCCTTTCCCTGTACTGAATTTCTGGTCATCTGAAACAGGCTGAATATTCAACAATTGAAACAGCTGTTCGGCAGGTGTTTTAAAATGGTTGCCATTGGTATTCCACCATTCCGTTACATTTTGATAAGGGTCATTGTCCCTGCCGCAATAGACCAATACACCGCCTTTTTTCACCCATTCTGCAAGGTAACGATGCATATCGGCATTCATGGGCTTCATATTTGAATAACTCAATATCAATACTTTGATACCCTTCAGTGTTTCGGGGTAGGCAAGGTTCTCCAGGTGCACGGTTTCCACCGGCACGCCTGCCTTCAGCAATGGAAATGTTTGTCCGTAAAAATTAGAGAATCGCGGGTCTTCAAAACCATTATGTGTGGGGAACCGCTGAAACATCAGGGAATTGCACATCAGTACGCCAATGCCGCCGGAACCGCTGATCTTGTTTTTTGTCAGTGGCATATTGTTCAGCGCATTCACCATGATCTGCATTTGGGTGGAGTAAGGGCGGGGGATCAAGGTACTTTGGTTGGTGCCGGCAATTTTATAGGGATGGGTATAGATGCGTTCTGGCCAGGGCATTACTTCATAATCCGCTACCATAGGGTACAACAGCTTTGCAGTAAAAGTGGCCTGGTAATTTTGCTTGTAATCCTGCCAGTCTTTTTGCCTGTCCTCAATGGGATCGGTCAGGAAAAATAATTTTCGTTTGGTTGGTGCTGTCATGGAAACCATGGAGCCATATTCGAGGAAAGCATTTTCAAACACCCTTTCTTTGACTTTCCCGTTATAGAAAATCGGTTCGCGTGAAGTGCCTGTCCACACCTGGGCGATATACCCATCGATACCGGGCAGGGATGCGAGGCTTGCTTCGGGACTCACGATCTGCCAGGAGGAGTAGTTTACAAGGGAGTGCGTGGGGATGAATACTTTTACGTTGAGCCCCTTACGCTTACCGTATTGTTTGGCGTAGGCAGAAACTTCTTTTATGGCGTTATAATACAAGTGATATTTGAGCTTGTTGGACAGATAGGTGTTCTCGGCTGATTCATGCTGGGGCTTCCAGGGAGAACCATAATATTTTTGCCATTCGGCTTTGAACCCCGCGCTGTACCCGGCCCTTGCCCAGAATTCGGGCTCTTCCAGAAAGATGGATGTGATACCTGCGTCGATGACTTTTTTGATCACAGCGGTCTTCATATATTCAATAAAAGAAGCCGATGGTACAATATAAGGAACGTTGTGACCATGCCAGATGGTGTCGCCGTTGCGGGTAACCTGACCATCACTGAAATGATTTTTTCCGTCCCATGTGCCCAGGAAATAATTTTCGTATCCGCCCCAGGCGATGCCTGTCATGAAATTGGTCTGGTAACCTCTATCCCTCCATGACTTGACGCGTTGCTCAAAGCTCAGGCCCGGCCTGTCGCCCGCGCCATAAACAATAGCGATATCGGAACGTACGTCGATTTCCGGTATCCAGGGACTGCTTGTTTGAAATGCGGTTTTTTCTTTTGGGGCAATGGGTGTAACCTGGGCAAAAGAGATTGATTGCAGCAGCAGGCTTACTGCAGAAAAATAGATTTTGATGAACCCTCTACACAATCGCATAGTTGTTTTGTTTTTTAGAAAGATTGTATTGCCGGTGTCATATTACCGGCAATACAATCTTGAATAATACAGATTACCAGCCGGTGTTTTGTACCAATTGAGGATTATTATTTATATCCTGTTCCGGTATGGGGAAGAAATAATGCCTTTTGTTGAATACCCTGGTTTCAAAAGGTTTCTGGTTATAGAAGTCCGGCAGGGTGCCATCAATGTTTAAACCCATGGCGGGGCCGTTATCTGTTTGCTCTGCTATTTTCCATCTGCGTGTATCAAAGTACCGCACATTTTCAAAGCACAGCTCTACCTGCCTTTCACGCCAGATGGCCGCCCGCATGGCATCTTTGCCGGCGGGGATGTCCAGTCCTCCAGGTCCATATCCCGGTATACCGGCCCTGTCCCTGATCATATTGAGGTATTTGAGAATGTCGGAGTTTGCCGGATCATATTCATTCAACGCCTCTATATAATCGAGGTAGAGGTTAGCCAGCCGGTATTGCACCTGCACACCCTGACCATTTCTCCAGTCGGTGAGTTTGGCGCCTTTCCGTACGACGTAACCGGTGGGGCAATAATCATTGCTGGTTCCCTTGCCCGAATTACCCTTGAAATATAACCTGGTGATCACTTCACCTGAATTCGTGTTCAGCCATTTCCTGTTATCGTAAGTAATGTTTACATAAAAACGCGGCTCTCTGTTTACCCATTGGTTGAATATATCCCTGTTCTGGTTATCGTCGGGTGCTTGGAAGGGAGAGGTGCCCGATGCCACATAGCCAGAGGCCGGATCGGTGATCGATCTTCCGTTTGCCATGAAGAAAGCATCCACCTGGCGCTGGGTAGCGCCGAGACCTCCGCTGCCCCTGACTTCTGATGCATAACCGTTATGATAGGGTGTTACTTCGTAATTGCGGGCGTTTTCATCATCAGGTCTGCCGAAGATCACTTCCTGGTTCCAGGGGTCCAGCATCACATCGCGCAGGGAAATGAATGGGCTATAGTTGCCGCTGGCATCGTTTTTACGATACAGTGTATAAACACCGGGTACAAATTCGTCAATAAAAGCTTTATAAGCAGCAGCGGCGCGCTGCCATTTTTTTTCATCATAGGTCTGGCTGATCAGTTGTTTTCCATCCTTATTCTTCAGCGCTGCATAGTCCGTGTTCCCGTTATAGAGGGGACTGGCAGCCTGTAACAAGGCTCTTGCTTTGAATGAAAGCGCTATACCCCTCGTAAGGCGGGCGAAATTACCATCGTTGATGGGTTTTGTTGGCAGATCTTTTGCTGCGAGGTCGAGTTCAGAAACAATGAATTCTACACATTCATCCATTGAATTGCGCGGGAGGTTGATGGAGGAGGCTGGTACATCAACGGGAATCACGTTGTTACCCATCAGCACTACCGGACCGTAAATCCTGGTGAGATAGAAATAGTACATGGCCCTCAATGCCCTTGCTTCTGCCTTGTACCTTCTTTTTTGTTCATCATTGATGTCTACGGTTACCTTATCGATATTGTCGATAAAAATGCTTGCCGAACGGATGCCGCGGTAGAAATCTCTCCAGAATACCTGGGTAAACCAACTTCCTGCATCCCAGGAGCCGATATTGATGTCGTTTGATGCTACAAATCCCCAAAGGTATTCTGCTTCATCCGAAGCGCCTGTCCAGGGTCCTGAGTTGGAGTTGCCCACAAAGCGCTGGCTCCATTCACGGGGAATATAGGAGTAAACACTTGCCAGGAATTTCTCCGCGGTAGATCGGTTCCGGAAGGTTTCTTCGATGGTCAGCCGGTCGTCAGGTACCTGGCTGAGGAATTTTTTGCAGCCTGTGGAAACCAGGACCAATAGTAATAAAACAAGTACTGTATGTTTAAATTTCATAGTAATGCTTTTAAATGATTTAGAAATCAACGGTTACACCAAGAGAATAGGATTTGACGTTCGGATAACGGCCACCATTGCCTGCATTAACAGTACTTTCCACATCCCAGAGTTTGAATTTGGAAAACGTGATGGGGTTAATGGCCTGCAGGTATACCGAGGCATTACGGAAAATACCATTGTACCAGGATTTGGGAAGATTATAACTCAGTTCAAGTGTTTTTAATCGCACAAAATCCGTATTCCTTACCCACCAACTGCTTGGCTGGGTATTGTTCCTGTTACGGTCTTCACCATTCGCGAGCCTCGGATAAAATACATTGGAATTGTTTTGACCATCCTGCCAGCGATTGGTGATGTTGGCATAAACATTGGTAATGCCTGCGCCATTGGCAAAGGGGTAGATACCGTCACCACTCAGCATGATATCGGCCCCGGCCTGACCGGCAAACAGAGCACCCAGGTTGAATCTTTTGTATTCCACGTTAAACCCGAAACCAAAAACCCAATTGGGTACATCGCCACGGCCAATCACCACCTTGTCGTAGCTGTTGATCAGCCCGTCGCCGTTGAGGTCTTTATATTTGATATCTCCCGGCAGTACCTGCGACTTATCGCCTGGTACCGCACTTTTATTGATTTCATCCTGGCTGCCGAACAGTCCGTCGGCCATATAACCCCATCTTGCCAGAATGTTATGACCTCTCTGGTTCATCCAGGGATACTTTGGATTTGGCTGATCATTTTCCAGAATGACATCGTTGTTGTGGGTGATATTACCACGGAGGCTAAGGTTTACATTACCGATTCGGCCATTGTATTCCAGAGTGGCATCAATACCCTTGTTCTCCACCACACCCAGGTTGCCCCAGGGCGTATTGCTAAGTCCCATAAATACCGGGAGTGACTGACGCTGCAGAAAGATTCCGGTTCTTTTCTCTTTGAACAGGTCGACTATAACGGACAAATGGTCCTGCAGGGTTTTTACTTCAATGCCCAGATCCTGTTTCCTCGATTGGGCCCAGGTAACAACGGAACCGTAGTCTGTGATATTGATCCCTCTCATTTCACCGTAGTTGCGGTCGAAGCGGTAGCCGCTTACGTTATCAGACATGAGGGTGAGATAGGCAAACCTTCTGCCGCCGATTCTTCCGATACCGGTAAGACCATCAGAATAGCGGAATTTGAGGTAGGTGATGACTTTTTTAACGGGTGCAAAGAATTTTTCGTTCGATGGAATCCATCCCAGGCCAAATGCAGGGAAAGTACCATATCTTTTATCGGGGGCAAAGGTTTCAGAACCGTTATAACCAAGGTTGCCCTCAATAAAATAGCGATCGTCGTAAGAATAAGTAATCCTGGAAGCCAGGCCGAGATAACGTTCAGGAATCGACGATGTGAAGTCTCCGGCAAACTGGTTCTGGTAATCATCTGTGTAGAAGAGCACCAGTCCGCCTACGCGGTGCTTCCCGAATGTATTGTTGTAATTGAGCGATGACTCGCTGTAAAACCGCCTGTTACCACCGTTGCTTCTGTTGTAGTTCAGGTAATTGCCACTGCCTACATAAGTCCTTTTAAGGTTGAGTGAACCATCAGCGTTACGCGGCTGGTTGGGGTCGGGGAAAAAAGTGTCTTCCCTTTTGCTGCGCGAAATGGTCATGGTGTTGAACGCATCGAATGCGAACATGGTGGTGACAGACAGGCCTTTCAGCAACGACACCAGATCCTGGGTGAGCCGCAGGTTGGAAGCAATGGAATTTTGAAAATCCGTGGCATAACCCCGCCGGGTTAAGTCGGCCCAGGGGTTGCGGTAACCGCCGTTCGGGTTTTTACCAGGAACGAACCCACCTTTGTATTCCAACGGGTATTCAGTCGGTGGTGTGCTCATTGCCGACCCAAAGATATCCTCTGTGGAGAGGGCCGGGCGGTTACTGTTGGTAAACCATCCGCGGATACCCAGGTCCAGTTTGGTGGTTTTGGTAATGTTCATATTTACGTTGGAGGTAACATTGAACCGTTTAAACCGCAGATCAGAATTGTATTTCTGCAGGCTGCCGGTTTTGAGCAGACCGGTTTCATCATAATAGGATACAGAGCCGTAATAGCGGAGGAAATCGGAGCCACCACTTACATTTACATTTGCCCGCCTTAACATACCGAACTTCCGATAAAGCGCATTGAACCAGTCAACATTCGGGTACAGTTCAGGATCTGCTCCTGAAAGTGTTTTCTGGATATAATCGGGCGAATACTTCGCTGTTTGTCCCCTAGTGGTAAAAGATTCATTTGCCGCTTCCATATAGGTTTTGGCGTCGGCCATCTGTGGTAATTTAACAAAAGTGACCAGGCCCTCGCTGTAATCGAATCTTACCTGGGGTTTGCCCTGTTTACCGATTTTTGTTGTGATGAGGATAACGCCATTGGCGCCGCGTACACCATAAACCGCTGTACCCGCGGCATCTTTGAGAATGGTAAATGAAGCAATGTCTTCCGGATCGATATTGCTGATGGGGCGTTCCACACCGTCTACCAGGATGAGGGGGGCAGAGGAGCCACCGCCGAAAGAAGTGATACCCCTTATCCAGATATCAGAGCTGTTTTGTCCCGGCTGGCCGCTGCGCTGTACGCCGATAACACCTGCAATCCGACCGGCTAGCAGGGTGTTGATATTGGCAACAGGCAGTTTAAGTTCTTCGGGATTGATTGTAGACTGGGCGCCGATAACGCTTATTTTGCGTTGGCGTCCGAAACCCACGACTACCACCTCCTGCAAGCTGCCCTGGGCTGCTTCCATTGTAATATCCATCTCCAGCATATTAACCGCAATGACCTGATTTTTGTACCCTACATACGAAAACTGTAAGGAGCTTTTTTCAGGAACGGTAATGGAGAAGCGACCTTTGGCATTTGTGGTGGTCACTATGTCTGGGCGCCCCACTACCTGTACCGTTACGCCGGACATCGGCGTGCCCAGCCGGTCTTTTGTAGTACCCGAGACCCTTACATCGGCTGGTGGGCGTTTGTTCTGGTAGTCTGGTGCAGGGATACTGTTTTTTACGCTACCAGCGAAAAGGGGCTGATAAAAAAGGAGGCTGGTCAACGTGTACATACATAGGCAGGTGAGCATGCGTCTGCCGGCCGCAAAGTTAGATTGATTCATAAGCAAACAAGGTTACGCTAAATCGATTAAGTAATAAACTAAATCGATTTAGCAAATATTGAAATAATTAACATATCAATATTAATAAAAAAAATTAATAACAAAGAAAAAAATAAACGGAGGCAGGACCCGTTCATGAATTTATTTTTCATCACCTCTACGCACAATCAGGTATATATCCTTGTTGCCTTCAGCAGATTTGAAAATATTACTGTGGGCATTAGACAGGCATGAACCCATTGTATATCAATTGCTCCTGGAACGTTAAAATTAGCGACCTGTCATTTTTTCCGGTTATGAATCAGGCAGGGAATTTGTACTTTTGAGACAGATAAAACGTAAAAACTATGGCAATTTTTAAATCGGGTAACCCTACTCTTTCGGAAAAGATGTTTGACAGGAGTTTGCAGCTGGAATCAGCGGCACAAGGTACCATGAGTGTGCGTGGGGCGATTAACAAGTTCGGCTTTTTGATGTTGATGGTGATTGCAGGCGCCGGTTACAGCTGGCACCTGTACGATCAGTTCAAGCAGGATACCATGATGGTCCTTATGATCGTGGGAGCGATCGGCGGGCTGATCAGCGCATTCGCTATTTCTTTCAAACCCAACTGGGCGCCTTACCTGGCACCCGCTTATGGCATACTGGAAGGTCTTTTTATCGGCGGTATTTCTGCAATATTGAATGCAGCTTTTGCCAAAAGCTATCCCGGGTTGATCATGCAGGCGGTAGGACTCACTTTTGGTGTGGCCATTGCCATGTTCCTGCTCTATAATTTCCGTGTCATCAAGGCTACGGAAAAATTCAAATCCATCATATTCTCGGCAACATTGGGTATTGCGATCTTTTATCTCATTACTATGGTGCTGCGCTGGTTTGGTGTGAACATCAGCTTCATGTACGACAGCAGCCCGCTGAGCATTGGCATCAGCCTGTTTATAGTAGCTATTGCAGCGTTGAACCTGATCCTTGATTTCGATATGATCGAGCAGGGTGCAGAAAGAGGCGCTCCCAAGTTCATGGAATGGTATGGTGCATTCGGACTAATGGTTACCATCATCTGGCTGTACATTGAAATACTCAAATTGTTGAGCAAACTTTCGAACAGAAACTAAAATCATTATCAGATAATGTTGAAGCCGCCTCCGGGCGGCTTTTTTAATTGCATTTCTTTCTATCTTGGAGCAAGAAATCTGATACACATGAATTTCTTCAGAAAGGAATTGAGCAACGATGAATTGATCTATATCTACCGGAATCTTTTACTGCCCAGGATGATCGAGGAGAAAATGCTGGTGCTGTTACGACAGGGCAGGATCAGTAAATGGTTCAGTGGCATCGGACAGGAAGCCATTGCCGTAGGCAGTACGCTGGCCCTTCAGAAAAATGAATGGATCATGCCATTGCATCGCAACCTGGGTGTGTTCACTTCCCGGCAGATGTCGCTGCAAAAATTGTTCATGCAGTGGCAGGGAAATAAAGACGGGTACAGCAAGGGCAGGGAACGCAGTTTTCATTTTGGCAGCAAAGCGCATCATATATGTGGTATGATCTCTCACCTGGGACCGCAACTGGCATTGGCCGATGGAGTAGCCCTGGCGCACCAGCTTCGCAAAGAACAAAAAGTATCGTTAGCCTATTCGGGCGATGGCGGCACGAGCGAAGGAGATTTTCACGAAGCCCTGAACATAGCGGCTGTATGGGATCTGCCGGTGATATTTCTTATTGAAAACAACGGCTACGGATTGAGTACGCCCGTAAGCGAACAATACCGCTGCCAAAACCTGGTTGACAAAGCCAGAGGATATGGTATGGAAGGCGTTCGGATCAATGGAAATAATGTGCTGGAAGTATATGATACCATCAAAGGCGTGCGTGAATATTGCATCAGGAACAGGAAACCTTACCTGGTAGAGTGCATGACTTTCCGCATGCGCGGACATGAAGAAGCCAGCGGCACCAAATATGTGCCGCAGGAGCTGTTCAAAAAATGGGTACAGCAGGATCCGGTGAGAAGTTTTGAACAATACCTGCTCGCAGAAAAAGTGCTCACTCAAACGGAAATAACCAATATCCGCAATGGGTTTAAGGATTATATTGAAGAAGAACTGCAGCATGCTTTCGATGCACAACCCATGATACCCGATACTGCCGAAGAATTGCGGGATGTATATGCGAAACAATCGGTGATCCACAGCCAATGGTCGTTGGCCAACAGGGTCGATGAACCCGAACCTGTAACGGATGAGCCCGCCAAACGTTTTATCGATGCAATTACGGAAGCGTTGAAGCAGAGCATGGAAAAGCACACACACCTGGTGCTCATGGGGCAAGACATTGCCGAATATGGCGGCGCATTCAAGATCACGGAAGGATTTGTAGAACAGTTTGGCAAGGAGCGGGTGCGCAACACACCGCTTTGTGAAAGTGCAGTGATCGGAACAGCATTAGGATTGAGCCTGGAAGCATTCAAATCGGTAGTAGAAATGCAGTTTGCCGATTTTGTTACGATGGGCTTCAACCAGATCGTCAACAACCTGGCAAAAATATATTACCGTTGGGGACAACCGGCAGATGTGGTCATCCGCATGCCAACAGGAGGCGGAGTAGGAGCCGGTCCTTTCCATTCGCAAAGCAATGAAGCCTGGTTCACGCATGTGCCCGGTTTGAAAGTGGTGTATCCTTCTTCGCCGCACGATGCAAAAGGATTACTCATTGCAGCCATCAATGATCCGAACCCGGTTTTATATTTCGAACACAAAGCGTTGTACAGAAGTATCAGCGGCCATTTTCCAGGTCAGCCTTATGAAGTGGAGATCGGCAAGGCGCGGGTAGTGCAGCAGGGAGAAGATATTACCGTGATCAGTTATGGAATGGGTGTGCACTGGACATTGCATTACCAGCAACAACACCCGGAGATTTCCCTGCACCTGCTCGACCTCAGAACCTTACTACCACTCGATTACGAAGCGATACGCAAAGCGGTAAAGCAAACAGGCAAAGTATTGATCCTGCATGAAGATACACTGACAGGTGGCATCGGTGCAGAAGTGGCGGCCTGGGTAGGAGAGCATTGTTATGAATTGCTGGATGCTCCTGTGATGCGCTGCGCTTCGCTGGATACGCCTGTTCCGTTCAACACAGAACTGGAAAAGAATTTCATGGCGGAAAGCCGTTTGGATGAGTGCATAAAGAAACTGGAAGCTTATTAATGCTTCAATCTATAGCTATGCATAAACGATTGTTTCTTCTTTTTAAAGGAATGGTTTTGCTTTGTTCTTTGTGCCCGATGTTATCAGTGGCACAACAAAAAGAACAGTATCATGCACCTGTATTTGAAGACAAAGACCGGCTGCAACGCATGGAAGCTTTGTTCCCTGTTGTAGCGCAACTATATGCTTCCTATGCGGAGAAGAATCATTTTCCCGGATACGCTTTTGGTATCATGCTCGATGGCAAGCTGGTGTACAAGGGCAGCGGCGGCTATATTGACCTGGAAAATAAAATACCGGCTACTACTACGGCTATGTTCCGTATTGCATCCATGTCTAAAAGCTTTACCGCCATGGCCATCCTGCAATTGCGCGACCAGGGTAAACTGCAACTGGATGATCCCGTATCGAAATACATACCTGAGATACGCAATCAGCAACTCACCAGCGATGCACCGGTCATTACCATTCGCCACCTGCTTACGCATGCTGCCGGTTTTCCGGAAGACAATCCCTGGGGCGACCGGCAGTTGGCAGACACCCGAGAAGCATTACTGCAATTGATCAAAAAAGGAATTTCATTTTCGAACGTGCCGGGTGTTGCCTATGAATACAGCAACCTGGGCTTTGCCAGCCTGGGGTACATCATAGAAAAAGTAACAGGCAAACCTTATAGCGAATATATTGCCGAACATATCTGGAAGCCATTGAACATGAACCAGGCCATGTATGAATACAGCCGTGTTCCTGCGGCGCAACTGGCGCATGGTTATCGTTGGATTGATGGTAATTGGAAAACAGAAGCCCTTTTGCATGACGGCATTTATGGCGCCATGGGCGGCATGATCACTTCGATAGAATCGTTCAGTAAATATGTGGCATTGCACCAGCAGGCATGGCCACCGCGCAATGATGCAGAACAAGGCCCGTTGAAAAGAAGTTCTATACGTGAAATGCACCAACCCTGGCGTTTCAGCGGCCTCAATGCACAGTTCACTTATCCTGATGGAAGAAAGTGTCCGGTGGTTAGTGCTTATGGATATGGTTTAAGATGGTCCAAAGACTGCGAAGGAAGAATCATCATTGAACACAGCGGCGGATTGCCGGGCTTTGGCAGTAACTGGAAGATACTGCCCGAATACGGTTTAGGCGTGATATTGTTTGCGAACGTGACTTATGCCAGTACCAGCGCCATCAACCTGCAAGTGTTGGATACGCTGATCAGGGCTGCAAAATTGAAACCTGCGTCTTTGCCTCCGTCTGATATTCTGAAAGAAAGACAAGCAGCATTATTGAAATTATTACCCAGCTGGGATGGCGCTGCATCCAGCGGCATTTTTGCGGAGAATTTTTTTGCTGACTACTTGATCGATGCGTTAAAAAAAGAAGCCAAAGAAATGTTTGAAAAAGCCGGAACCATTACCAGGGTAGGCAAAGTGATGCCGGAAAATCAACTGCGAGGCTCATTTACGTTATATGGTACAAACACAAACATCCTTGTAAGTTTTACACTCACGCCGGAACACCCTGCATTGATACAGGAATACCATATCCGGAATATTGCCCGGTAAGCAAAGGCTTATCTGCTGTTGGCCGCGAATACCCGGAGGAAATTCTCGCCCAGTATTTTTCTAATAGCGCCGTTACTATAGCCGCGTTCTTTCAGCGCTTTGGTAACCAGTGGATAACAACTTACATCATCGAGCCCGATGGGCGCGGAAGTAATGCCATCAAAATCAGATCCCAATCCCACATGGTCTATCCCAATCCTTTTTACAATATAATCGATGTGGTCAATCAGGAGTGAAAGGGGTGGCCGCAGTTCTTTTACTTCATCGGCGTATTTCTCTGCCAGGTAACTGTCGGCAAAAAAAGGCTCGGGATTCATTTTAAGTATCGTATCTCTTTCTTCTTTATGCCGCGCATTGAAGAGATCGAGCTTGCGCTGGAAACTACTGTCGAGAAAACCGGAAAAGAAATTCAGGTGTATCACACCGCCATTTTTTCCAACAGCATCTATCTGGTCGTCTTTCAGGTTGCGGAATACCGGGCAAAGCGTGTAGGCACAACTATGCGATACAATAACGGGTTTGGTGGTGGTGTGAATGGCATCCCAGAAAGTCTGTTCCCCTACATGCGAAAGGTCTACCATCATACCCAGTTGATTCATGCGTTTCACCACCTGTATACCAAAATCATTCAGTCCTTTTTTGGCGTTGGTAACTTTGCCTGAACTTTCATCCATCGCCGAAGTAGCCCAGGGCGTAGAGTTGTTCCAGGTAAGTGTCATATACCGTACGCCTCTTTTATAAAGGCTATCGAGGTATTGCAGGTTGTTCTCTATCATGTGGCCTCCTTCCACACCCATCATGCAAGCCAGCTTTTTTGTTTTCACAGCTTGCTGTAGGTCGTGAGGTGTTTTAACGATCATCATGCTGGCAGGATTCCGTTTCACCCATTCGTACAGTGTATCGATTTCCCTGTTGGCCCTTGCAAAAGCCCTTCCTTTTCCATAAGAGCCATCACACCATACCGAGAATACCTGCACATCAATGCCTCCCTGTTGCATGCGGCGCAGGTCTGAGTGGGCGAAGGTTTTCATGTCTTCATCGAAGACCACATTTTTTTCGAGCGATTGGGTAAGCACATCGTTGTGCGTATCCACCACAGTGGCTTTGGCATGCAGTTTCTGGTAAGCCTGCGCCTGCATACCTGCCGGTAGCAACAATGCGAACAACCAGGGAGAGAAATACTTCATACTATTGTTTTTTTAAGACGATGCCGGCTCTTGTACCGTTATGCTTGCCATCATCAACAGTTAAATGTCCGTTTACGATTACGTACCTGAACCCGGTGGAATACTGATGCGGCTTGTCATACGTAGCATGATCCTGCACTTCTTTTTCATCGAATATCACGATATCGGCGGCAAATCCTTCTCTCAATAAACCGCGGTCTTTCAACTGAAATTTTTGAGCAGGAAGGGAAGTCATTCTGCGAATGGCTTCTTCCAGTGAGAGTATTTTTTCTTCCCGCACATATTTGCTCAACACCCTGGCATTGGTGCCGTATCCGCGCGGATGTGGATTACCCTGGTTGAAAACGCGGATGCTGGCATCGGAGGCGAACATGTCGTAAGGATATTGCATGATCGCTTTCACATCCCCTTCACTCATGCCATGAAATACCATCGATGCATCGCCTTGTTCCATCATTTCCACAACAGTGGCCGCTTCTTCTGAAGCTTTGTGTTTTTTGCCTTTCATCAGGTTCACGGCTTCAATGCTTTTACCATTGTAGCTGCTATCGGGCTTGAATGTAGCTACTACGGGGTAACTGAAATGACTCAACTTTCTTTTTTTCAAACGCCCGAGCATATAATCGATCACTTCTTTTCTTACTGCAGGTCTTGCAAGGCGCGCACGAATCGAATCATGACCATCTGCCAAAACCCAGTCTGGTAACAAAGTGCTTAGCGAAGTACTGCTGGCCGTATAAGGATACTGGTCAATGGTAACGTCCAATCCTTCCTTACGCGCGCGGATGATCAGTGGAATGGTTTCGCGGCTTCTGCCCCAGTTCTGCTGGCCGCTCAGTTTGAAATGCGATATTTCTACGGGCATCTTTGCTTCACGTCCTATGTGCAGCGCTTCTTCAATGGCCTGTACTACGCTGTCGCCTTCATCGCGTATATGACTGGCATAGACGCCATTGTATTTTGCCGCTACTTTGGCGAGCCGCACCACTTCTTCGGTTTTGGAATAAGTACCGGGTATATAAATCAATCCTGTTGAAAAACCTACTGCTCCATCTTTCATAGCTTGTTCCACGATCCCTTCCATCTGTTGCATTTCGGCTTCATTGGGGTCCCTGTTGGCATTGCCCAGCACAGCTTTGCGTACATCGTTATGGCCAATGAGCGATGCCACGTTGATGGAAAGTTTCAGGCTGTCGAGCATCGCAAAATAATGTCCCAGGTTGGTATTCGATGACCCGCAATTACCCGTAACAGCAGTGGTAACACCATCATAAATGAAGTTGGCCGCTTCGGGTACTTTTTTCTCCTCGCCCTCGAGGTGCGTATGCACATCAATGAATCCGGGCGCTACTACCAGTCCGGATGCATCAATGATCCTGTTCGCTTGCCAATGAGAGAGGCGACCAGTCTGAACAATCTTGCCATTTCGGATAGCAATGTCTCCATAGACCCAGGAATTACCGGTACCATCGATGATCCTGCCATTTTTAATGAGGATATCAGCTTGTTGCGCGTGAACCAGCATTGGACAGCATAGAAAGAGAAGTACTAGTATTCGCATAGGACTGGTTAAAAGTTATTGGAAGAGAATTCGCTAAGGTGAAACATACAAACCCTTCTGTATGGCAAATACAATGAGGTCGGCGGTTCTGTTTACCCTGAATCTTTTCATGATGTTTTTATGGTATCCCTGTACGGTATAAACGCTGAGTCCGAGTTGCGCCGCAATTTCTTTTGATGTGAACCCGGAACAGATCAGGTCCAATACATCTTTTTCGCGAGGCGTGAGGTGGATGCGGATGGGCTTGTCGGAGAGGACGAGGTCTGTGAGGCTGGACCCCCATTTTTTTGCAATGTATTGCTTGCCTTCTGTCACTGCCTGGATTGCATCGGTCAATTCTTCGAGGGAGGAATCTTTCGATAAATATCCATTGGCGCCAATCTTGAATGTATGCCTGATGGTATGTACATCTGTGATGGAAGAAAGTACAATGATCCTGGTACTGTTGAACTCGGGCATCTTCCTGATTTTTGCTATCAATTCCATACCTCCCATAACAGGTAATAAAAGATCGGTGATGATGATATCGGGCTTCCAGGAGCCATCGAGCGATTCCAGAAAAAGCGGAACGGTGGTAAATGTTTTTACCTCGGTAATACCGGGGTCTTTCTGCAACATGTAAGTAATAGCTTTCGCTATTAATTCATGATCATCGATCAGTGCAATTGTCATTCAGTAAGACGGATTGGTATCAGTTTAAAGGTAATGATTATCCATTAAATTTCAGTTTCATCACAGTTCCTTCGGAAGGCTTGCTTTCTATCTCCAGATCGCAAGGTACCAGTTTTACCAGGTCCAGTACGAGGTTGAGCCCCATGCCCAACCCCAACTCGTCGTTGGTTCCTTTCCTGGATGCAGATGTTTTATTGAAGATATCGCTGATCATATTCTTGCTCATTCCTATGCCACTGTCGCGGATGATGATTTCATTTTTCGCAGTGCCGATCTCTACCGATCCTTTGGGGGGCGTGAATTTGATGGCATTGGAAATAAGGTTACGCAATACCACCGTCATTATTTCAGCATCTGCTTCAATGTTCCGGAGCGCCCCGAACTTGATGGAAGTTTTAAGTTGCTTGCTTTCACACACATTGCGGTATATAGCGAATATCCTGTTGACCAACTGCTCCAGATCAATGGTCGTTTTTTCCATTTTGAAACCACTGTAGTTCGACCTGGCCCAGTTGAGTGTTGTGTCGAGCAATTCCAGTACCTGGAAAGATTGCTTTTGAATGAGTTGGGCCATGCAGGTAAATTCATCGCTGGTAAGGTCGCCGGTAGTGGCCAATGAGGAGATGGTGAATAGGTTGGTGATAGGCCCTCTCAGGTCATGACTGAGAATGGATAACAGCCGGTCCTTGTTGTGGCCCGTCTGAATCAATGATTCCTGCAAACTGAGCTCGTTGTTAAGGTCTACAAACGCAACGATGTGCACGTTGTCTATCACAGAGGCCTTGATCAGGTACCATCGCTGCTCATTCGACTTGCAGGTAACCCTTGACCTGGACATGATAAAACTGTTTCCTTTCCGTGCAGCTTCTTTTTCCAGTTGCTGCCAGTTGTCCATCACTTCTTTCCGGTAGGCGGGATTGCGGTATGCTTTTTCAAACCATGCGGCTTCATTGGGAACCTCTTCACAGGTGTAGCCGATTTCAGCTACAAATACATTGTTAAAATATATATGTTTGGTTTCCCCATCAGCTTTTCTGCAATGATGAAAGGATAAGGTAGACAGTCCGAGAGCTTGATCAGGGAATTCAAGGATATTGCCTGCTCTGACAGAAACTTCTTCATACGGGATGAAATTACAGCTTTATGAGCAAACGCCATACTACCAACTATTCTCGTAATTTTGCACTCTTAAAATCAAGGACATGTTGGATAAGCTGGAAGCCATCAAGGCGCGTTTTGAACAGGTAGGTATTGCGCTGACGAACCCGGAGATCATCAATAACCAGAAAGAGTTTGGAGCATACAGTAAAGAGTACCGCACTTTAGAGAAGATTGTCAAGCCTTATGACGATTACAGAAGGGTGGTAAGTGATTATGATTTTGCGAAAGAAAGTCTTTCCGGAAACGATGAAGATATGCGGGAACTGGCCAAGATGGAGTTACCTGCCCTTGAAGAAAAAAAGGCCACACTGGAAAAAGAGTTAACCCGTTTACTTATTCCCAAAGATCCGCAGGATGACAAGAATGCCATCCTGGAGATTCGTGCAGGAACAGGGGGCGACGAAGCCAGTTTGTTTGCAGGAGATCTGTTGGGTATGTACCTGCGTTACTGTTCACGCAAAGGATGGAAAACTGCTGTTGTAAGTGAAAGTGAAGGAACAGTTGGTGGTTATAAAGAAGTGGTGGTAGAAATAACCGGTGAAGATGTATATGGAACCCTCAAATTTGAAAGCGGTGTACACCGTGTACAGCGGGTGCCCGATACCGAAACACAGGGGCGCGTGCATACTTCTGCTGCAACGGTAGCAGTGATGCCCGAAGCGGAAGAGGTGGATTTTGAATTGAAAGAGAGTGATGTGAAAATGGAAACAGCGCGAAGTGGTGGTGCAGGCGGACAAAACGTGAACAAAGTAGAGACCAAAGTATTCTTAACACATATACCCACCGGTGTAGTAGTGGTTTGTCAAACAGAACGTTCACAGTTGGGTAACCGCGAAAAAGCGATGGCCATGTTGCGTACCAAATTGTATGAAGACCAGGTGCGCAAGCAGGAAGAAGAAATTGCCCGTCGCCGTAAAACGCTGGTGAGCACCGGAGACAGAAGCGCCAAGATCAGAACCTATAACTGGCCACAGGGCCGCGTAACAGACCATCGCATTGGTCTTACTTCTTATAACCTCGATGCGGTAGTAGGTGGCGGAGAGATCGATGAGTTCATCGAAGCTTTACAGGTAGCGGAGAATGCGGAGAAGATGCTGGAAAAATAACGTCATCCCGAGCAACGTCACCCTGAGCGAGCGAAGCGAGTCGAAGGGGTAGCCGAGGGACCTCATAAAGCCTTCAACAGATCCCTCGACTCGCTTCGCTCGCTCGGGATGACGGCCTTAGTTATTCTTGACTTTATTCTCCGCCTCTTTGACCTTCAGTTCCCATTTCCAGGCAGTCTTCATCATGTCTTTGATGCCATATTTGATTTGCCAGCCCAGCTCGGATACTGCATGGTTGTTATTGGCATAAATGGCCATGATATCGCCGGGACGGCGGGGACCTATTTCATAATTCAGTTTAACACCGCTCACTTCTTCGAAAGTATGGATGGCTTCCAGCACGGTAACGCCGTTGCCGGTACCCAGGTTGAATATATCGCAGGAGGTTTTGTTTTTTCCGGTAGCGAGGTATTCAACAGCCAGTGTATGTGCATGAGCAATATCACATACGTGGATGAAGTCGCGGATACAGCTGCCATCGCGTGTGGGATAATCGGCGCCAAATACCATCATCTTGGGTAATTTGCCAATCGCAGTCTGGGTGATGGCGGGAACCAGGTTCTGCGGTTTGCCAATGGGTAATTCACCCAGTATGGTAGTGGGATGTGCGCCGGTAGGATTGAAATAACGCAGCAGGATGGCTTTGGTATGACCGTTCCTTGCGAAATCACGCAGGATCTCTTCACCCATTTGCTTGGTGGCGCCGTAAGGCGATTCTGCTTTTTTGATGGGAGAATCTTCTGTAACGGGTGTTTCATCCGGACTTCCATACACCGTGCAGGAAGAAGAAAATACAAAATGCGCAACCCTGAACTCTTTTACACATTTGAGCAGGTTGATGAGTGAGAACATATTGTTCTCATAATACATCAGCGGTTGTTCTACCGATTCACCCACTGCTTTGTAAGCGGCAAAATGGATCACGCCGGTGATGTCGGGGTTTTCCTGGAAAACGGCGAGTGTATCGTCGAAATTTTTCAGGTCCACCAGGTAGTTCTTGATCTTTTTACCGGTGATCTGTTCAATGCCTTTGACGGCATAAGAAGTAGACCTTGAATTGTCGTCGATGGAAATAACATCGAACCCGTTTTCGATCAGATCAACGATGGTGTGAGAACCTATATACCCGCATCCGCCGGTTACCAGTATTTTAGCCATACTACAAAGTTAGTGGCGCAAAGTAAATGCAAGGCGGCGAATCCTAGAGAAATAATTTCATGATATAGAAGAAAGCAGCAGCCATTACCGCCGAAACCGGAATGGTCAATATCCACGCCCAAAGCAGGTTAACGGTAACGCCCCAGCGAACCGCACTGAGTCGTTTGGTAGCGCCTACACCAATGATGGAGCCGGTAATGGTATGCGTGGTACTAACAGGTATTTTGAAATGTTCAGTAAGGAATAAGGTAATGGCACCGGCAGTTTCCGCCGCAACGCCTTCGAGTGGCGTTACTTTGGTAATACGTGTACCCATGGTTTTCACAATTTTCCAGCCGCCGCTCATGGTACCCAATCCCATAGCCAGGAAGCAGGAAAGCGGCACCCAGTCTGGTATAGACTTCAGGTCGGGAATAAAATTCGATGCAACCATGGCGGCACCGATCAATCCCATCACTTTCTGCGAATCATTACCACCATGACCCAGGCTGAAGGCTGCAGAAGATAACAGCTGTAATCTTTTGAACCATTTTTCTGCGCGGTATGGATTGGCCCGTTTACACAGGTGTACAATGATGATGGTAATGACAAAGGCAATGAGCATACCTATGAACGGTGCAAGTACGATAAAAGCAACGATGGGTATTACCTTACTCATTACAATCACACCAAAGCTTTGATAGTGGGCTACGGCTGCGCCGATCAGTCCGCCGATCAGGGCATGGGAAGAGCTGGACGGAATACCAAACCACCAGGTGATCAGGTTCCAGGCGATGGACGAAAGCAAAGCGGCCAATGTTACATAAAGCGCCAGGTGATCGCCTTTTTGTATGGTAACACTTTTGGCGATGGTATCAGCGATACCAAATCCGCCGATCAGGTATTTGGAAATGAAAAAAGCGCCGAAGTTGAAAAGGGCAGCCCAAAGCACAGCCTGGAAAGGAGTCAATACTTTGGTAGAAACAATGGTGGCTATAGAATTAGCTGCGTCGTGGAATCCATTAATATAATCGAAAATAAAAGCCAGTACAATGATAACGATCAGTAAGGTTGCCATAAGTTTCTTTTTCATGCGCGGTATGTTTCGCCGATAGCGAAAACGGGCTGCGCACTATTATGCATATTTAATGATAATGGATTCGATCACATTGGCTGCATCCTCACATTTGTCGGTGGCAATTTCCATTACCTGGTAGATCTCACGTTTCTTGATCACTTCCTTGAAATCGTTCTCCTGCTGGAACAACATTTCAATACTCATGTCAAATACATCGTCGGCCTGGTTCTCGATGCTGTTCACTTTCACCAGCGCTTCGGTCATTTCACGGAGATGCTTCATGTCGCGCAGACCCAGTACCGCTTTCCTGATCTCGATGGTTCCCTGCAGGATCAGTTCGGCCATCTTCTGGATGCCGGTATCATTGGGGTTTACACTGTAGAAATTGATCTTTTTAGCGGAAGCGAATATATAGTCGGCGATATCGTCGAGTGCAGTAGCCAGGTAGTGGATGTCTTCACGGTCGAAGGGTGTGATGAAGTTCCTGCCCAGTTCAGTGAAAATGCGATGGGTATTATCGTCGTTCTTGTGTTCGAGGTCTTCAATTTGGGAGAGGATGGCAGCTCTTTTGTTTTTTTCAGGCTCACTTACCATTTCCTTGAGCTTGATGCCCATCTCGTAGCCTTTTTCAGCTACATCTTCGAACAACTCATAGAACACTTTGTTTTTAGGCATGAACAAACGGCCGAAGGTATTAATACCCATACAAATTGAAATTTAGCGCAAAAATAGCGTTATGCCATTGATGCTCAGGTGGAGATACAAACTTAATAATAAGATAATATAGCGTCAAGATACAATATCTGCTGTTAATCCCGTTTGGCGTCCAGTGTAAATCCAATCGTGGTTCCCACATCCAGCTTGCTGCGCACATGCATGGTTTGCCCATGGGCTTCAATAATGTGCTTGCAAATGGCCAATCCCAGCCCGGTACCACCCCCGTCGCGGCTCCGGCCGCGATCGGTTCTGTAAAAACGCTCAAAAATGCGGGAAAGATGCTCTTCCGCTATACCAATACCATCATCACTGAACTCAATCAGCACATGCCGCCCGTCGGTTTTGTATACGCTGGCCACGATACTGCCATCCTGTTTCCCGTATTTGGTGGCATTTTCCAGCAGGTTATTGATCACCTGCCTGATCTTTTCCTTATCGGCAAAAACAGAAATGGGCGATTCGCATCCTTTTTTAATAGAACACCTGATATTACGCGCAGCAGTCTTGATGGAAAGGGTCTCGTACACTTCCCTGATCAGGTCCTGGATGATGAAGGTCTCTTTATACAGTGGTTGCTCACCGCTTTCTAGGCGGGCGATCTCATCAAGGTCCTGCACCAGGTTCACCATACGTTCCACATTGCGGGCGGCATTCTCCAGGAAACGTTTGCTGAGCGCGGGGTTCTCCATGGCGCCACCCAGCAGGGTATCTACATAGCCCTGAATGGCAAAAATGGGTGTTTTGAATTCGTGTGAAAGGTTTTGCAGGAATTCTTTGCGGAAAGCTTCGTTGGTTTTCAACTGCTCGATCTCGGCGCTGCGTTGCTCAGCCCATTTTTCCACATCTTCCCTCACTTCATCGATACCTTTTTGCGGCAGGATGTATTTATAATAAGTTTCTTCTCTCTTGGTGGCTTTGGTCTGGTAGATGAACTTATAAATGAGTTTTATCTTGCGATAAATAAATGATTCCAGCACAAAACGGATCAACAGGTAGCTGCCAAAGAAAGTGATGACCAGTGAAGACACTGCGATCTCCCAGTCGGGCCGTATGATCCAGATGCCCAATGCAATGGGAACGGAAAGGATCAGCGCCGTAAATGCGGATAACTGTTGTGGAGAAAGATTCTTGGTCTTGAACATGGGAACCTAAAGTTAGCTAACAACTAACAACTATCAACTACCCCTACACATCAAACTTATATCCCACACCCTTAACGGTAGTAATACAGTCGATGCCGAGTTTCTGGCGCACTTTCCTTACGTGCACATCGATGGTGCGATCGCCCACGATCACATCATTACCCCATATCTGGGAAAGTATTTCATTGCGGAGAAAAACGCGGCCGGGGCGGGAAGCCAGGAGGTGCAGCAATTCAAATTCTTTTTTGGCCAGCACCACTTCTTTATGGTCCACGGTTACCAGAAACTTGACAGGGTCGATGATCACATTACCCAGGCTGATGGCCTTGCCCGAGTCTTTGTTGTTGAGGCGTCTGAACAGGGCGTTCACCCGGCTTACCAGTACTTTCGGACTGATGGGTTTGGTCACGTAGTCATCGGCGCCCGTTTCAAGGCCCTTGATATGGGAGGTTTCATCGCTCAATGCAGTGAGGAAAATGATGAGGGTATCCTGAAAGAGTGGCTGGCTACGGAGAATAGTGCATACTTCCACGCCTGTCTTCTTGGGCATCATGATATCCAGGATAATGAGATCGGGGTGTAGCTGGCGAGCCCTTTCAATCGCTTCGTTTCCGTCTTTGGCCGTATATACTTCATATCCTTCCTTGATGAGATTGTAGCTGATGATCTCCAATATGTCCTCTTCATCGTCTGCAATCAGAATTTGCTTGGGCTTCACTTCCATGTTAACGTAATGTTTACGCAAAATTAATTTTAAACCCTTGACCCCGCAGCTACTAGTCATTATGTAATTGTTAACACCATGGCCACCCTCGCACGCGTCTTTTCTCCTTTTTTGGCAGTATTTTTGTAACACCCTATGAAAATGAAGCAATTTTACTTAGCCGCGGTGATATTTTTGATGACAGCGGCCAGCTTATGGGCTCAGAAAGAGTTGCCGGTTCCACCCGTTCCGGCGATCCGTCAGTTACATCACGACAAGATCCTCAACTCATTACAGGTCATCAGTAAGCTGCACAATAAAAAAGATACCATTTTTCCTATTACCGGCGACCCCAGGCTTAACGTAGCCATCAACCGTTCTGTGCGGATCACCGTTAATAATATGCGGGCGGAGATTGAACTGGATAAATCACTCGATAACAACGCTAAATTCGGATGGCTGCGAGGCATCAATGAAATGCTCACCGGTTTCATTTCGCAATACCAGCTCAAAGCCATACCCAGTGTGATGCTGCCGGCCTTGGTGAAAGCATTTAAAGATGCGATGAAGCTGGAACAGCAAGGCGCTTCTATTCTTCCCGTGATCACCGATAACGAAATAGAAGTAGGCAATATCCTGCTCGACAACTTTGCTTTTAAAGACAACCCCGATTTCGATAAAGCGAAGAATGTGCTGGTGCTCAAAGCCTGCCAGCGCGATCCCGAAAATATTCTCCCGATCCTGCGCAGGTATCCCGATAATTCTTATGCCGACAGCCTCATCACGCGGGCTGCGTTTCATAACCAGGATAAATTGTACGATTACGCAAAAGCTTCCGACGCGCTTGCCAGGCGGATACGCAGCAATAAAGATCCATTGGTAAAACTGATCAGTAAGCTGTCTACCATGAATACCGGAAGGATGTATTTTCCTTTCCTCGATGATCTCTATCATGGCAAATTGACCCTGGAATCTATCCGTCCTTATGTTGAAAATGATTCTACCGATGGGTATTATAAGCTATTGGTGGGGACCCGTATTGGTTATGCAGCACGTATAGAACGTGGCGATATACCCATGGCGGAAAACGTATTAACAGAGCGGTTGCGTTTCAAAGTAATAGAGCGATACATCAATGAGATCAATGCTTTGCACGATGTGTCGAATGAGAAAGTGCGTTTTAAAGTACTGGAACCGCTGAATGCACAAGAGTTGTATTACCTGGCGGTGCTGGCAGAAGAAGATATTTATACTTCGAGTTTTGTGGTAGGTGTATATCCGCGCATATTCCAGCGGATGAAACACCCATCGTCAGATTCATTGTTGGACCTGGTGCACCATGATTTTTATAAGAAGTTCATCAAAATGTCGGCCTCGTACAATACGCTGGACGATTTCCTGAAGCGCATGAGCAAACCAAGTTCCGTGAAGCTGATGCGGCACTTCGTAGACGGACTGGAAAAGACACCTACACTGGAGGATGCGGTGGATGTTGCCGATTCTTATGCCAGCATTTACAACGATGAGCTGAGGAACCTGATCCTGGATGAAGTGAAGCAAAACCTGAAAACAGCCGAAAAGCATGGCACTCCCAAAGGCAAAGTGATCTACCGGTTACTCAATACCATCTTCGAGTCGATGGATTCTGTGCATAAAGTAGATATTACTGCATTGCTGGGTATCGACCCGGTATATTATATGCCGCTGAAAGGATTGGAAAATGGCGCCGGCCGCATCATCATGCAACAGTTTTCTTATGGCGATAAAGATGCGGCGGTTTATTTCAGCGCCTTTCTCAGCAGATTCAGTAATAATAACTGGAAGATCATCCGTAAACCTTACTGGGTAGAGATCAACTCTGCCAAAGGCACACCTATTACCATCTATGCCAACCTGCCGCTCGATGAAACCAAAGAACTCGATACCAAAGCGCAGGATAGTCTCATCAGCTATCTCGACGTGCAAAACCTTGAACCAACGATCGTGATCCACCGCGGACACAGTTATTACCTGCAGGAAACGATCAACCGGCTGCCGCCCAGCGCCAGGATCGTGTTGTTGGGTAGTTGCGGCGGATACCAGAAACTGAACGATATATTGAAAATATGTCCGTCTGCACAGATCATCGCTTCCAAACAGGTAGCAGCCGGCGTACTGAACCAGGGGCTGATCGATGCGATCAGTGAACGGTTAAGGCAGGGTAAAGACCTGGTCTGGGACGATCTTTGGAAAACGCTCCAGGGCCGGTTCACCGGTGGATACAAAGAAAAGTTCGACGATTATATCCCGCCGCAGAAAAACCTGGGCGCTATGTTCATCATGGCGTATACGAAAGCCATGATGCAGGAAGCGAGATAACGGTACAATCAAAATTTTTAAGAATTAAGCAACTCTTACAAAAGGGTTGTGCCTTTTTTCATGACCGATAGTGGTGGAAGGGCCATGACCAGGGTAAACAGTCACCGATTCGGGAAGAACATATAATTGTTCCCGGATGCTGTTGAGCAGGGTTGCATGATCACCGCCTGGCAGGTCGGTTCTACCGATACTTTCATGAAACAATACATCGCCACCCACCAGAAATTCTTGCGCCGCATGATAAAAACAAATGCTGCCGGGTGAATGACCCGGAGCGAGGATCACCTGTAATTCGTCTGTGCCCAGGTGTACCTTGTCGCCATGCGCGAGGAAATGCAACGGCCCCTTATAATTACTGAAAGGCATACCCCATCTTTCCCCCGATGCCGGAGCCCGCTGTAACACGGCTTCTTCTTGTGCGTGGAGGTACAATTCAAGTCCGTATGTTTCATGCACCCACTTGTTGCCGAATACATGATCGAGATGGCAATGGGTATTGAGCAACTGCACCGGCTCGAGTTTCGTATCTTTTATGAAATTTTTTAACGTTTCCTGTTCAGCGGTGAAGTAGCAGCCGGGATCAATTATGATAGCTTTGCCCTGGTCGTTATAGAGGAGATAGGTGTTTTCCTGAATGGGGCTGAAGGTGAAAGACTTTACCTGGAGCATGCCTGTATTTTTGTGTAGGGTTTAATGGTAAATGACTAATTTTAAAACACTAAAGTTCGGATATGCAACGGAATTGTATTGCTAAATGGATGGGTTTTGCATTTTTTTTGTCTCCTTTATTACTGACTGCGCAGGTGAATACCGTAGAATTCGGCAAGAACCGTGTACAGCATAAGAAATTCGTGTGGAAGTTCTACCAGTCGCCCAACTTCAACGCCTATGTGTCGCAAGGTGGGGTAGAACTGGGAAAGTTCGTAGCCCAGGTGGCAGAAGAAGAATTGAAATCCGTTGAAAATTTTATTGAATATTCTTTACAACGCCGGGCCAATATTGTAGTGTATAACAACTACAACGATTATAAAAGCAGCAATATAGGGTTGGGCAGCGACTGGCAGAGTGCAGGCGGACTAACCAAGCTGGTGAACAATAAGATAGTGGTGTATTTCGATGGCGACCACCAGCACCTGAAGCGCCAGATACGTGAAGGCATTGCCAGAACCCTTACCGATAATTTATTGTTTGGAGATGATATTGGCGAATTCGCCAGTAACCAGGCTTTGCTGGACCTGCCCAAATGGATGGTAGACGGTTATGTAGCTTATGCAGCAGAACCCTGGAGCACCGAAAAAGACGATGAACTCAAAAGCGCCATACTCAGCGGCAGGTATAATTCGTTTTACCAGTTTGCTTTTGAAAAGCCTTTGCTGGCCGGACAAGCTTTCTGGAATTATATAGGCGAGAAATACCGGAAAGAAAATATTTCATATCTCTTATACCTGGCCCGCATCTACAAGAACCTCAACAATGCCTGCCTGCGGGTTTGTAAAAAGAAATTCAAAGAAGTGCTCAGCGATTTCATGAATTTCGAGCAGGACCGTTATATCAAAGACATCCGGCAAAGAAGAAATGCACCCAAAGGGCAATTGAATATTTCTGAAGACGTTTCCAAGAACGATTATTTCCGTTTCCAGGCCAATCCCAACCCCAAGAGCGCCACATATGCCGTGGTTGAATTCAAGAAAGGCATTTACAGTGTGAAGCTCATGGAGAACTATTACAATGCCCAGGTGCTACTGAAGAGTGGTGTACGAACCAACCAGGCCGATGTAAATCCGCGTTATCCGATACTGGCCTGGGATGGTAAAGGATCGAGGCTATTGGTTGTGTACTGGGAAGCAGGTAAAATTAAAATGTTTGTGTATGATGTGGTAGCGCGTTTCAAGCGGTTTAAACAGGAGATCACCGGGTTCGAGCAGATACTGGATGCTTCGTTCATGCTCGATGCCAATACACTTATATTGAGCGCTGTGAAGAATGGACATACCGATATCTTCACGTATAAAATAGAGCAGCAGAAAACAGAGCAGATCACCAATGATGTGTACGACGACCTGAACCCTACTTATGTTACTTTTCCCAATAAGTCGGGTATCATTTTCGCATCGAACAGACCTTCTCCGCATGCACCCAGTGGAGATACCGTATTGCCCAGCAATTACCGCTATAATATTTTCATGATCGATATTCTCAACAACAGCAAAGAGAAGCAGATCACACAGCTGACCAACCTCAAGCAGGGTAATGCCAAATTCCCCATGCAGTATAATAACAATCACTTCACCTATGTGTCTGATGAGAATGGTATCGATAACCGCTGGGCTGGCTTCTTCGCTACAAAAAGAACCGGGCTGGATACTTTATATTATATAGGTGATGAATTGCTGCGCAATCCTACACCCAAAGATTTCGATTCCACCCTGCTGGCATGGCAGAAACAGGAGCCCGATAGTGTGAGCTATTTCCAGGTGTACAAAGATTCTACATATACTTTCCCCATTACCAATTACCAGAGCTCACTGCTGGAAACAAGGATCGCCGGTAACAACGGACAGGTAAGTGAAGTGCGCAGGGAAGGCGATTATAAATTCCTGTATAAACTGAAAGTAGACGAGCAGGCGCTGAACAAACGAAATGTGAATGCAAGGCCCACCGAATACATGAAAAAACTGATCGAGTCGCAAAAAGCGGCCGAAGGCAAAGCCATCATCTACGATAAAAAAGCAGCTGCCGATACCAGCAGGCCGAAAGCGAAAGACTTTTTCCAGAATGAGTTTGCCAATGAAAAGCCCGATACTACTACAGTACACGCCAATCAACGTGACCTCACTGCCGCCCAGTCATCGGTACTTGGCAGGTCCAAACTATTCGACTACCGCCTCAAGTTCTCGAGCGATTATGTGATTACCGGATTCACCAATAAAATACTCATCAACCGTTACCAACCCTATGGCGGCGGATCGGGGCCGATACAGCTGAACAATGGCAACGACCTGAACTTTAACCTGCAATTAGGGGTGAGTGATGTGATGGAAGACATCAAATTCCTGGGTGGTGTGCGGATGGGCACCGATCTGAAGGACAAGGATATCTTCTTCAGTTTCCAGAACCTGCGCAAGCGGCTCGATTGGGGACTTACCTATTACAGGAGTAATATTTCCAACTCTGCCGATGCCATTCTTACTACACCAGGGGGCGGACAATTCTATACCACTGTTGCGCAAAAACTGGTGACCAATCTTTATCAGGCTAATTTCACTTATCCGTTCAATGAAGTGAAAAGCCTGCGGGCAACCATTGGGTTGCGTACGGACAGGTTCATACTCAAAGCCACCAATCCGCTCTTCCTGCCTTTGCCCGATTCGCTGACAAAATTTGCAGTGGCCCGGTTGGAATATGTACACGACAACACCATCAATCCAACACAGAATATCTGGAACGGGTTGCGGTATAAAGTATACCTCGACATCAACGTGCCGTTTGTAAAATCGGTAGCAAATAACAATGGTAAGCCCACTTATAATTTCGGATTCGATGGAAGGCATTACCTGAAGATCTACCGGAACTTTATCTGGGCAGCCCGTGCAGCAGGAGATTTCTCATGGGGCGGACAGAAGATCATTTATTACCTGGGTGGTGTAGACGGATGGATAGGACCCAAGTTCAATGACCAGAACAAACCGGCGCCCGATGTTTCCTATGCTTACCAATCACTTGCCGTGAATATGCGAGGCTACCAGCAAAACGTGGCCAATGGTAACAATGCGGTAGTGATCAACAGTGAACTGCGTTTCCCGGTATTTGCTACGCTGATCAACAGGCCTATCAACAATGCTTTCCTGCGTAATTTCCAGGTGACGCAGTTTATTGACCTGGGAACTGCCTGGAATGGAAATTATAATGGCATCAAGCGCCCTTCGGAAGTGTATTATAATTATGATGCCAATGGCCTTCCGATTCCTTCGCCTGTTGTACACATCGATGCAGGCGGACTGGGCCCCTTTGCAGGCGGCTATGGTTTTGGTGTACGCAGTACCCTGCTGGGATATTTCATGAAGCTCGATGCAGGCTGGCCTATGAAAGGTGTATTCAGAGGAAAACCCATGTGGTATTTCTCACTGGGATTTGATTTCTAATCGATATAATATGGATCGATATTTAACTGCCCTGCTGTAACATGCGGGGCAGTTTTTTTAGTGTGAAATACACCAGGCTCAATAAAACAGCAAATAGGAAAGTGAACACCCATAATTTGAGGTGATGCTGTGGCGCCAGAATATGATCGGCAGATGAATAAGCCAATTCCTTTGGTTTGTTTACAATATCCCAACTGTTGAAACGAAGATATCTGCCCATAAAAATGCCATAACCGCAAAGGAACAGGCTTGCAAATACGCAGAGTTTTACCCATACCTGTTTCATGTGATTACTTAAAAATGCTTCTACACGCATCAGGGATACGATACCCAGTATGAGGCCGTTCCAGGTGGCGGATGTTACCAGTATAAGATCGTACCACACCGGAAAATTTGGTTTTTCTTCGTAGTGAAACAGGTCGGTAATAATATAGGGCGCATTGGGAAAAAACAATAGCCATCCTGCCAGAAGTAAAATGGCTACTCCATTTATTTTTTTGCAATGAACCAGTTGATTGCTGCAGAAATAAGGGATGGCGGCCAAAAAGGTATTCCATACATAGAAGCCATATTCCAGCGTGTGTGTACGGAACATACGGAATGCCAATAAAGCCATCGTAAATGAAACCGACAGCAACAGCATTCTGCTGAGACTGGAAAGCCTGAGACTCATAAGATGGCGATTATTTTAGGTAAGAAAATAAACAGCGCGATGATCACACTGATGATGGCCCACCAAAGTACGGCAGCGGCTGCCACATCTTTTACTATTTTAATGAGTGGGTGCGTTTGCGGATGAACGGCATCACAAAATTTTTCGAGTGCATGGTTCAGCATCTCAAACCCAGTTACTCCTGCAATACACAACATCACCAGGCACCATTCAACTGCCGATAAGCCAAAAATGATGCCGGCAATAATAACTGCTATTGCAGCCAGGAGATGTATCCTCCCATTCCTGTCGTTGCGCAAAAAGCTGCCCAACCCCTGAAAGGCATGGACAAATGCTTTATAAAGTGTTTGTTGCGGCATAAGCATCTCTGTTCAGTACAAAGATAAAGCCAATAAGACTGTTACTGTATATACATCAGGAGTCTAACAGGTGGGCACAGATATGTTTCACAATAGAAGGCCCTTCATAAATAAAACCGGTCCATACCTGTACCAGTGAAGCGCCTGCCGATAATTTTTCTGCTGCATCGGCGCCGGTAAAAATCCCGCCGCTGGCAATGACAGGAATATTGCCGTTGGTTTGTTTTGAAAGGTATTGTACTATTTCGGTTGCTCTTTCTCTTACGGGACGACCGCTTAATCCACCTGCACCGATTGCTGTGATGCGCGTACCGCTGGTGCGAAGACCTTCCCTGCTGATGGTAGTGTTGGTAGCTACCAGTCCGCTCAGCTGCACTTCAAATGCGAGAGAAACAATATCATCCAATTGTTCCTGCGTGAGATCGGGAGCGATCTTCAGCAACAAAGGCTTGGGATGTTGACGGCCCTGGTTATTGTTTTGCAGGTTGCCTAATATTTTTTTCAAGGAATCTTTTTCCTGCAATTCGCGCAGTCCGGGTGTATTGGGAGAGCTCACGTTCACCACAAAATAATCCACGCAGTCGAACAGTGCATCGAAACAAGTGTGGTAATCTTTCCAGGCATCTTCATTGCCGGTGATCTTGTTCTTGCCAATATTGCCGCCAACGATCAATGCAGATGCAGCCGAACGTTCTTTTCTTTTTTTTAATCTTGCTGCCATAGCGGCTACTCCATCATTGTTGAATCCCATTCGGTTGATCAATGCCTGATCGGCCGGCAGCCGGAATAGCCTGGGCTTGTCATTACCCGGCTGTCCCAAGGGCGTTACCGTACCAATTTCAGCGAACCCGAATCCCAATGCTTCCAGTTCATCCAGGTACAAGGCATTTTTATCAAAACCAGCGCCCAGTCCCACCGGGTTGGGAAATGCCAATCCGAACAATTCCCGTTTTAACCGGGCATCAGATACCCTGAAATGCTTCTCTATCATCCCTTTAAGCACGTTTACCCGGCAGGCTCCCTGCAACAGGTTCATGGAAAAATAGTGCACATTTTCAGGTGGAAAGCGGAACAACAGTTCACGGACAAGGGGGTAAAGGCTCATGCCGCGAAGATAAGACAGAAAACAGGGATTTAGTTGCATAAACAACTTTATGCGAAAAAGCGTATATTTGATAGAGAAAAAAATCGATCATGCAGGAAGCATATATTGTTGCCGGATACCGTACAGCGGTTACCAAGAGTAAGAAAGGAGGATTTCGTTTCTACCGGCCGGATGACCTGGCGGTGGATGTGATCAAAGGATTGATGGCATCCGTACCGCAGTTGGAAGCCAAAAGGGTAGATGATGTGATTGTGGGTAATGCGGTGCCGGAAGCCGAGCAGGGATTGCAGGTTGGCAGGATCATTGCGGCCCGGGCATTGGGTATAGATACGGCCGGCTTTACCATCAACCGGTATTGTGCCAGTGGACTGGAAAGTATTGCCATTGCTACTGCCAAGATCAGGACGGGTATGGCTGATTGCATTGTGGCGGGCGGTACGGAAAGTATGAGCCTGGTTCCAACGGCCGGCTGGAAAACAGTACCGGCCTATTCCATTGCGAAAGAGGAACCCGATTATTATCTTAGTATGGGATTGACGGCAGAAGCTGTAGCAAAAGAATTCAAGGTTAGCCGGGAAGACCAGGATGCTTTTGCTTTCAGGTCTCACCAGAAAGCCATGCATGCCATACAGGAAGGCTATTTTAAAACAGGGATATTACCCATTACGGTGGAAGAAACTTACCTGAATGAAAAAGGTAAAAAAGCAGTTCGTTCTTATACAGTGGATACCGATGAAGGGGTTCGTGCAGATACCAATATGGAAGTGCTGGCCAAACTCAAGCCTGCTTTTGCATTGGGAGGCAGTGTAACGGCCGGTAATTCTTCCCAAACCAGCGATGGTGCGGCTTTTGCTATTGTAATGGGTGAGAAGATGATGATGGAACTGGGATTGAAACCATTGGGCCGCCTGGTGAATTGTGCATCGGCCGGTGTGCATCCGCGCATCATGGGCATTGGTCCTGTAGCGGCAGTACCCAAAGTGTTGAAACAGGCAGGCATGAGCCTGAACGATATTGAGTTGATAGAGTTGAATGAAGCATTTGCTTCACAATCGTTGGCGGTGATCCGGGAACTGGGACTGAACCCGGATATCGTAAACATCAACGGGGGAGCCATTGCATTGGGACATCCTTTAGGCTGTACCGGTTGCAAACTCACCGTGCAACTTTTGAATGATATGAAGCGCCTCAAAAAGAAATACGGTATGGTAACAGCTTGTGTAGGAGGAGGCCAGGGTATTGCGGGTATTATTGAAAACCTGTAGTATGAATAAGATTCTCATCCCCACCGATTTTTCAGCAACGGCAACCAATGCCGCGCTGTATGCATTGGGTTTAGCCAAACAAGTAGGCGTTAAAAGCGTGGTATTGTACAATGCATACCAATCGCCCGTTACGATTGATCCCATGATGCCTACGGTTCAGTTGTTCGATATCGACGAACTGAAAAAGAATAGTGAAGAAGCGTTGGATCGTTTCAGGTTACAGTTAAAAGAAGCGGCGGGTACCATTCATCTCGAAATCTTCAGTGCTTTCAATGTGCTTTCGGAAGGGCTCGATAGTGTTTGCCAGGAAGCCGGTGCCGATCTCATTGTAATGGGTATCAGCGGAGCAGGAGGAATGGAAGAGACCCTGATTGGCAGCAATGCGGTAAGTGTTGCCAGGCACAGTACCTATCCCGTAATCATTGTTCCTGCGCAGGCTTCATTTGTTCCCATTCAAGAAGTGCTTTTTGCCTGTGATTATAAAAAAGTGGCGGAGACCACGCCGGTAGGATCTATCAAAAGCCTGCTGAGCGCTACCGGCGCCCGGTTGTCTGTACTCAATGTATACCACAACAAAGCGTACGACGACACATTTACTTATGAGAGCCTTATGCTGGACACCTTGCTGGAAGGATGCCGCCCGCATTATTTCTTCGTAGACAATCCCGATTTTACCGATGCCATCAATGCATTCGTGAAAGAAACGCATTCACAGATTGTGATTACCATTCCTAAAAAACACGGCTGGTTTGAAGGGCTGTTCCATAAAAGCCATACACGCATGCTGGCATTCCACAGCATCATACCATTGATGGTAATACACGAATGATCAGTTCAGGTATTTACCTACGATAGGCACTCTTCTGCCCACACCAAAGGCTTTGGGTGATATACGAATGATGGGACAGAACTGGTTGCGCTTATACTCATTCGAATTGACCATCTTCAATGTGCGGTCAACCAATGCCTGATCGAATCCCATGTCTTTGATCTCGGAAGGCCCCATTCTTCTTTCTATGTATTGATACAACACCTGGTCGAGCACAGCATAATCGGGCAGGCTATCGCTGTCTTTCTGGTTGGGTCTCAGTTCGGCACTGGGCGCTTTTGTGATGATGTTTTGCGGAATGGTTTCCTTGTTCCTGTTGATGTAATGAGCCAGGGCATACACCTGTAGTTTGTAACAGTCGCCCAGTACGCCCAGCCCGCCGGCCATATCGCCATACAATGTACCATAACCTGTTGCCAGTTCACTTTTGTTGGATGTGTTCAGTAAGATATAACCGAACTTGTTGGCAATGGCCATGAGCAGGTTGCCGCGGCTGCGGCTTTGTATGTTTTCTTCGGCCAATGAAAACGGCAGATTCTTGAAAATGGGGTTCAGGGTATGGGTAAATGCCTGGAACACTTCATCAATGCGTATGATATCGTAAGGATTGCCCAGGTTTTTACTCAATTGCACAGCATCATCTACCGAATGTTCAGTAGAATAGGGTGATGGCATGAGAATGGCACGCACATTTTCTGCCCCGAGGGCATCACAGGCCAGCGCAAGTGTAACGGCAGAGTCAATACCACCGGAAGATCCCAGGATGGCTTTGGAGAAACCCATCTTGCCAAAATAATCGCGTATGCCTAATATGAGCGCATCATATACCTGCGCAATATTCAGTTCGGGTTCCAGCGTAGCGGGGTTGAGTTCCTTGTCGGGAACGCGGCTGGCAGGTTCCAGAATGGGTGCATCGAGGCTGCCATCATCATTTAGTACAACGGTTTCAATGGCTTCCCCGAACATGGGCAACGCTTTGCACAGGTTACCCTGTTTATCAAAAATAAGAGAAGCGCCATCGAATACTACTTCAGTCTGACTGCCCACTGCATTGCAGTAAAACATAGGCAGCTTGTATTTGAGCACATTCGATTTGATCACCGCCTTACGGTCTTCATCATGTGTATAATCAAAGGGCGAAGCGCTGAGGTTGAGCATGAGATCAGGTCCCTGTTTGATCAACTCGTCCATCGGACAGATGCGGTACAAGGGGTTATCGCCGAGATTCCAGATATCTTCACAAATGGTTACGGCCAGTTTTTTTCCTTTGAAGAGAATCACCTTCCACTCATACGAGGGTTCAAAATAACGGTACTCATCGAACACATCATAAGTAGGCAACAATGTTTTGTGTATCTCGGCTTTTACTTCCTGTTCATACAGGAAAAAAGCAGCATTGAACAGACTCTTGCCTTTGTGTGTGGTATTCCTGGCCGGCCCCCCCACCAATACGCCAATGGTATCGGCATGTTGTTTGATGACGTCGATGGCTGCATACGATTTGTTGATGAAATCGTTGAATTCTACAAAGTCCCTGGCCGGATAACCGCAAACACACATTTCGGTGAAGAGAATGAGATCGGCTCCCTGTTTCTTGGCGGCCTCAATGGCTTCTATGATCTTAGCGGTGTTGTACTCGAAATTCCCAATATGGTAATTCTGTTGTGCCAGGCAAATTTTCATGGTGCAAAGTTCCTGAACTTTTAGCATATTTTTTTCTCCCGTTCATGCATCTTTGCTCAAAGTTTTCGGCATGCGGAAATCAGTATGGGTCGGATGGATATTATTGGTGGCCGTGGCCTGCAAGAGCCACCGGTCAACACCCGATGTTTCGGGAATCAGGATCGACCTGCAGGTGCAACGATTTGAGATACCTTTCTTCGCGCTGGATACCAACCATCTCAACCGGTCGCTGCAACAACTGGCTGAAAAATACCCCGGCTTTACGCAGGACTTCCTGTTCAATATACTGGGAACAACGCCCGACAACGCTTCCAAAGACGTGCCCCGTTTCATCCGTACTTACCAGAGCCTGTCGCAGGCATCGGCAAAAAAATATGCCGATTTCAGTCCGGTCGAAAATTCCCTGAGAAGAGGGTTGCAATTCCTGCATTATTATTTCCCTTCGTATAAACTGCCCGCCCAGCTGATTACTTTCATCGGGCCTATCAACAGTTATGGCAATATCATTACCAAAGATGCGTTGGCCGTAGGGCTGCAGTTGTATATGGGTAAAGATTATCCTTTGTACCAGGATGAGCAGGGGCAGGCACTGTATCCCGCTTTTGTTTCGCGGCGTTTTGAGCCGGAATATATTGCAGTGAACTGTATCAGGAATATCATAGAGGATATGTATCCTGATAAAAGCAGCGGAAAACCTTTGGTGGAGCAAATGATAGAATCCGGTAAAAGACTGTACCTGCTTGAAAAATTATTGCCTGACCTTCCCGATAGTATCAGGACCGGTTATACGGCACAGCAGCTTGCTTTTTGTGAGCACAACGAACAGCAGGTATGGGGCTTTTTTGTGCAAAACGATTTGCTGTTCAGCAATGATCCGAATACGGCGCGCGATTACCTCACAGATGCACCCAATACGGCAGCGCTGGGTGAGTCGTCACCAGGAAATATCGGCCAGTTTGTAGGCAGGCAGATCGTAGACAAATGGGTGGATGCGCATGAAAAAACTTCACTGGACACGCTGATGAAAATGCCGGCGGGAAAATTGTTTGAAGAAGCGAAGTACAAGCCGAGATAAAAATCAACTCAATTCATTTTCGCCGGAACGATCATATCAAAAGAGGGGATATTTACGGAGAACAGTTCCTTGCTGTGTTCATTTTGCATTTGGTAAGTGCCATGCATCTTACCCATTTCAGTTCTGAGGTTGCAACCGCTTACATATTGGTAATTCTCTCCGGGCTTCAGTACAGGCTGAACACCTACCACACCTTCTCCTTCCACCTCGCGGTGCTCGCCGTTGCTGTCGAATATGAACCAGTGACGGCGCAAAAGTTTGACGGTGAAGTTATTGTGGTTCTCAATGGTGATCCGGTAAGCAAACATGTATTCGCTGTTCAAAGGATTGCTGTAATCGGCCTGGTAAAAGGTCTCTACACTGATTTCCACCCCTTCTGAAATTTTTGACACCATGTTTGGGACGATTGCTTTTCATAAAAATAACGAATTAGCGGTTAAGAATATTGTCAATTTGTAAGAACGGGGATGGCAGCAGCTTATCTATTGATCTGTTATTTGCATTTAGACGATTTTATATACATATATATTGGATAAGGGCAGACTTAATCACTTCTTAATGCTTATAATTTTCTCATTGAAAGAATTTGTCAGAATTTACTGCCGAATTTCCTTGCCCTCTGAAAACCAATGCTGAGTTTTTCATTTTTTGACTAGGCCCTAAGACGCTGCAAAATCTTATTTATGTGTTTTTTGAGAAGGTTGGGTATTTCCTGATATAATGGTCTGTTCGTTGTTCTTTTCCGTTAATGGACAGGACCTGTTGAAATCGGGAGACCTGAGCGCTGTTAAAGTAGACCAGCTTTCAGATGCCGATATTACCAAACTGCAACAACAATTGAAATCTTCCGGACTCACTGTTTCACAGGCAGAACAAATGGCGGCTGCGAAGGGAATGCCCCAAACAGAGATCATTAAATTGCGTGAAAGACTGAGTCACACTGAAACTGCCAATCGCGCAGCACCT
The DNA here is from genome assembly GCF_900106985.1 of Hydrobacter penzbergensis. NCBI lineage: Bacteria > Pseudomonadati > Bacteroidota > Chitinophagia > Chitinophagales > Chitinophagaceae > Hydrobacter > Hydrobacter penzbergensis. The sequence continues at coordinate 63,990 of NZ_FNNO01000009.1, forward strand.
GCTGCCAGTGTCAGTGACGCCAAAGAGCCGGTGTTGAATGAATATAAAACTGTTGAAAAAACAACACCAGGAAAAGTTTCTGTGTTCGGCTCACAGCTTTTTACGACGGCTTCCCTTTCTTTTGAACCCAACCTGCGAATTGCCACACCGATGGACTATGTGCTGGGACCCGATGATGAATTATTGCTGAATATTTATGGCGTTCAAGAAGCTAGCTTCCATTTGCAGGTGCAGCCCGAGGGCGCGGTTACGATACCGCAGGTAGGACAGATACATGTTTCCGGATTATCCCTCGAAGATGCCATAACGCAGATCAAGAATAAACTGGAGGCTACAGTCTATCATTCCATCAAAACAGGTGCCACGCATCTCAGCGTTACTTTGGGCAAAATAAAGAGCATCCGTGTAACCATCCTGGGCGCCAGTAAACCAGGTCTGTATACGGTATCTTCCCTCACTACTCTTTTCAATGCATTGTACCTGGCGGGAGGACCGGAAAACAGCATCGGATCATATCGGGAGATCACCCTGGTACGCAATGGAAAGGTGAACCGGAAGATCGACCTGTACGAGTTTCTCATGATGGGTTATGTGAAGGACAATGTATTGCTAAAAGAAGGTGATGTGATCAATATCCCCGTGTACAAAAAACGGGTGACCATCACCGGGCAGGTAAAGCGTCCCGGAACCTATGAAATGCTGGATAATGAAAATACAGAACAACTGATACACTGTGCAGGCGGGTTTACTGAACAGGCATACACCGCCAGTATCAAAGTAACCTCGCTGACGTCTACGCAGCGGAAGGTGAAAGATTTGATGAATGCGGAATACACCAGTTATATACCGCAAAAAGGGGATGAATTTTTGGTGAGTGGCATACTCGATAAATATGAAAACAGGGTGCAGATCAAGGGAGCTGTATACCGGGAAGGCCAGTATGAGCTAACGCCAGGCCTCACCATAAAAGGCCTGATCAAAAAATCAGATGGGTTGAAGCCGGATGCTTTCCCGCAAAGGGGCCTGCTAATCAGAACCAAAGACGATATGACTACTGAAAATATTCCTTTCAATGTTAAAAACGTAGTCGAGGGCAATGATGATATTTTACTAAAAAAAGAGGACGTCATCCAGATCGCATCCATTTTTGATCTGAAAGATGAGGCTGTTGTAACGATCAATGGGGAAGTGAGAAAGCCTGGGCAGTTTACCTATCGGGAAAACCTGGGATTGAAAGACTTGCTTTTTGAAGCAGGCGGTTTTACCAATGCAGCCGCCAATTATAATATTGAGGTCGCGAGACGTATCAGGAACAATACAGATCAAACAGTATCCGATTCCATTGCGGAGATATTGAATGTAAGCGCCGATAAAGACCTTGCTGTAGAACAGTTCAGACAGTTTTTACAACCATTCGATATCGTTACGGTAAGAAGAGCGCCTGGATATACTGAGCAGCAAAAAGTAATCATCAGCGGAGAAGTTCTTTATCCCGGAGAATACACGCTTCGGTCCAAAACAGAAAAAGTAGGGGAGTTGTTGGCACGCTCAGGAGGGTTCACCAAAGCAGCTTATCTCGATGGTATATATCTCATCCGGCATCACCAGAACAATGCATCGGAGCAGAAGGAAAAAATTGAAAAAACATCGGCCGTTAATACCAAGGGCAGCGATAGTGCATTGGTAGAAAAAATTATCAATCCTGTTTCCAAGATAGCTGTCAATATACGTGCTATACAGGCTAATTCCCAGTCACCCGATGACCTGCTCCTGGATGAAGGCGATGAAATTGTGGTTCCCAAGCTGAATGAGTTGGTGAAAATCACCGGTGAAGTGTATTCTCCCACCGAAATAAAATACGAACAGGGTGAGCCGCTCCGGTATTATATCAACCGGTCAGGCGGGTACAATGATTTTGCCCGGACTTCTAAAATTTATGTGATATATCCGAACGGGCAGGTAGCTAAAACCAAAACAGCTTTATTCGGACTGGTTCGTTTTTATCCCAAAATCAAAACCGGCACTGAAGTATTCGTACCACGGGTGATCAAAACAGAACACAAACGGTTGAGTACCGGTGAGGTGGTTGGTCTCACCAGTGTTATCGTATCCATGGCGGGTGTGGCCGTAACGCTCATCAATTCTCTCCACAAGTAAAGACCTCTTGTTTGCCGGTTATTGGGTCTGATCGCGTAATTTTGCACCACTTTAAAAAGTGTGGATATGACAAAGATCGCTGTAGCAAAAGGGGATGGAATTGGTCCCGAGATCATGGACGCCGTATTGACCATTTTCAATGCGGCCAAAGTGCCGCTGGGTTATGAGTTTGTGGATATGGGAAAATGGGTATTCGATAAAGGTTACAGCAACGGAATGACCCCGGAAGCCCAACAAACCATTGAGTCGTTGGGCATTCTTTTTAAAGGCCCTATGGAAACACCCAAAGGAAAGGGAGTAAAAAGTGTGAACGTGACCGCCCGGAAGACCTGGAACACTTATGCCAATAACCGTACTTTTCAAACCCTGCATGGGGTAGATACCGTATTCAGTAAGGCAGGCATACCTATTGATATTACCATTGTTCGTGAGAACATAGAAGATACTTATGGCGGCGTGGAGCACATGCTTACACAGGATGTGGCGTTGAGCCGGCGTTTCATTACCCGTCCGGGTAGTATGCAGGTGATCCGCTATGCTTTTGAAATGGCCAGGAAAAAAGGCGCCAGGCGCATCACTTGCGGACATAAGGCCAATATCATGAAAATTACAGATGGCCTCTTCCTGGAAGTGTTTTATGAGGTAGCCAAAGACTATCCGGATTTGAAAGCCGATGATGTGATCGTGGATGATCTTTGCATGAAACTGGTGAGCCGCCCCGATTTATTCGATGTGGTGGTGCTTACCAACCTCCAGGGCGATATTGTAAGTGATCTCTGCGCGGGACTGGTAGGCGGACTGGGCTTTGCCCCCTCGGCCAATATTGGCGACCATATTTCCATTTTCGAAGCGGTACACGGCACGGCGCCTGATATTGCCGGTAAAAACATTGCCAACCCCACAGCTTTGTTGTTGAGTGGCTTCGCGCTGCTCCGGCATCTTGGACTGCGGGAGGAGGCGGCCATGATGGAAAATGCGCTGTTGTACACGCTGGAATCGGGTCAGCATACCGGCGATTTTGGCGATAAATCGACGCCATCACTCAATACCACCGATTTTGCCCGGGTGATCATCAGTAATTTTGGCAAACAACCCGTTCATAACCCCAAGCCGATCATTGCCAACCAGGAGGTAACCCCTACCATTTTCAAACTCAGCCGCAACCCCATGCTCGAGAGCAAGGAAACGGAGCATGCACATATTGTAGGCGTAGATATGTTCATTGAAAGCAATGAACAGCCCGGTATCGTAGCGGAAAAATGCCTGCAACACACGTCAGACCTGTTCAAACTGGTTACCATCAGCAACCGGGGCACACAGGTATGGCCCAAAGGCTCTTCCTTTACCAACCTGGTGAACCAATATACCTGTCGCTTTGAAAGCGTGGCCAATGAACCTGTTACCCAGACCGATATCCTGGAACTGTACAAACGCCTGACACGGGATTTCAAGATCTGCTCTACCGAGTTGTTGAATGCCTGGGGAGACAAAAAAGCTTATAGTCTGGCACAAGGTCAGTAAGAGAAGCTTCAATGCCAATCGCTTTTTTCCTTAATTTCACGGCTCAATTTAAAAGAGCAATCGAATCAATATGGCTGAAGAGATATTAATGCCCCGGCTGAGCGATACCATGACAGAGGGCGTCATTGCCGCCTGGCATAAAAAAGTGGGCGATACCGTTAAAAAAGGCGACCTGTTAGCTGAAATAGAAACCGATAAAGCCACCATGGAACTGGAAAGTTACCAGGATGGTGTTTTGTTGTATATAGGAACTCCTAACGGTGGCAAATTACAAGTGAACGACCTGCTGGCCATTTTTGGTAAAGCCGGCGAAGATGTTTCAGCGCTGGTAGCAAAATATACAGGTGGTGCATCTTCAGTTGCGAAAGCCCCCGAGCCTGCTGTGGCCCCGGCGCCTGCACCTGCTCCACAGGCAGCACCTGCCTCAGCTCCCGCTGCTGCTCCTGCAGTAGATGTTGCTTCCATGGAGGAAGTAGTATTGATGCCTCGCTTGAGTGATACGATGACAGAGGGCGTGATTGCCGGATGGCATAAAAAAGTGGGCGATGCTGTTAAAAAAGGTGAAGTGCTGGCCGATATCGAAACCGATAAAGCCACTATGGAACTGGAAAGCTATAAAGATGGTACCTTGTTGTACCAAGGTGCCCAGGCCGGTGAAAAAATACAGGTGAATGACCTGCTTTGCATCATCGGTAAACCCGGACTCGATTTGAATGCGATCGTAGTCGCTGTAAAAGCTGGTGGATCGCAGCCTATTGCTGCTCAATCATCGCAAGCAGCACCTACCCCTGCTGTTGCTGCGCCTGCTGCCACTGCACCTGTTGCTACCCCCGCGGAAGCTGTTGTAAACGAAGGCAGGATACTGGCATCACCATTGGCTAAAAAGATTGCATCTGATAAAGGCATTGATCTTAAATATGTAAAAGGTACTGGCGATAACGGCCGTATTGTGAAAAGCGATATCGATAATTTCAAACCCGCTGCTGCTGCTGCACCTGCTGCTCAACAGGCCAAGCCTGCTTCTGCCATTGCCATAGCTCCAGCGGGGCAGGTTAGTTTTGAAGATGTTCCGGTTTCACAAATGCGCAAAACCATTGCCCGCCGCCTGAGCGACAGTCTCTTTACCGCACCGCATTTTTATCTTACCATGGCCATTGATATGGATGCTGCTGTTGCAGCCCGTGGCAAGATCAATGAAGCGGCGCCTGTGAAGATCAGCTTCAACGATATGGTACTGAAAGCAACTGCCCTGGCATTGAAACAGCACCCACAAGTGAACAGCAGCTGGTTGGGCGATACCATCCGTCACAATCATCACATCAATATTGGTGTGGCTGTAGCGGTGGATGAAGGTTTGCTGGTTCCTGTAGTTCGTTTTGCCGATGGCAAATCACTGAGCCAGATTGCGGTTGAAGTAAAAGACTACGCACAGAAAGCAAAAAATAAAAAATTACAACCCGCCGATTGGGAAGGAAGTACTTTCACTATCTCCAACCTGGGTATGTTTGGTATAGAACAATTCACTGCCATCATCAACCCGCCCGATGCCTGTATTCTGGCAGTAGGTGGAATTTCACAAGTGCCCGTTGTTAAAAACGGACAGATCGTACCCGGTAACGTTATGAAAGTTACCCTCAGTTGCGACCACCGTGTAGTAGACGGTGCAACAGGATCGGCTTTCCTGCAAACGCTGAAATCCTTACTGGAAGAGCCTTTGAGGATGTTGGTATAAATTTATTGTATCAGAAATCTAAATCGCAACCGATGGGTGCTCCCGGAGCTATCTCTTTATGTTGGGGTACCGCAATATCTTTTGGTTTGTTGATCCGTTCTACTGCGTAGGAATAATGCGCTTTTAAAGCAGGATGCGTTTGCGCCTGTGTTATTGCATATTGCTTCAGTGACTGCAGCCTGTCGAAACAGATCGATTTTACAATATAGTTGGCATTGTCGTTCTGGCTAAGACCCAGCATCCAGCTGAGTACCATTTGCTGGGTTTGTAATTGAATTTCGCCTTTCAGTCCTTTTTGTAAAGGGGCTTTCCATGTTTTTTCAATGATGGCATCCAACACATTGTCCCAACCCAGTGTGCCGGCTTGCGCTTTGAACTGCTCCAACCGGTTGGCTCTTTCTGCATTGAACAAAAATTCCAACTCAAAATTGGCCAGGGCTTCGGCAGCTGCTACAGGATCGAAACTCATGCCGGTGCGTTTGGCAAAGAGTTCGCCTACATTATAATAAAGCGGCGGGCGGGGAGGGATCATCGCTATGATCCTTTCGGGAAGCGTGAGTGTTTCAGGCGATAAACAGTCCAGCGCTGTTTGTAATGCTTTCTGCTGAACGGCATTGGGTAAAACCTGGGGAACCTGTTGCTGTCCGCCTCGCACGCTGTAACTGTAATTCATACCACCGATCAGCTTACATACTGCTTCCAGCTGGTAGCGGTGATAGTTGTATACAGGAACCAGTACATCTTCCAGTCTTGACAACGGCGTTCTTTCACGGATGGCTTGTTCAGAGAATTGATCCAGCGCTTTGGAACGTACCTGTAATACGTTCTTAAGTTCCTCGGTGACGTCTTTTCCATTATCCCATAGATGCGCATAAGGATGCATACCGCTGGCGGCACGCGCATCGGCATCGGCAATGAATAAGAGTCCGTTTTTTGTGTTCTCATCCAGTATCGCATTCAATGCTTCATTTTCATTCACGCCTGCTTTGAAATCCTGGTAGCCATAGAGGATGGCCCTTTTATCCCATTCACCAATGACATTGGTATATACCTGCGAGAAATCAATATTTCCTTTGCTATCAAGCGATATATTGGGATGCGGATAGTCCATTACAGAGGCCCGGTCATTGTAACTCGATGCATAGTTGTGCTGGAGCCCGAGTGTATGTCCCACTTCATGAGCCGCCAGTTGCCGTAAGCGCTGTAAGGCAGCCTGCTGCATGGTTTCAGGAGCCGGTTTGCCGGTTTCATAAGGAGAAAGCAACCCGGTGAAAATGAGATAATCCTGCCGCACACGTAAAGACCCCAACGTCACCTGCCCTTTGATGATCTCACCAGTGCGTGGATCGGTGATCGACGCGCCGTAACTCCATCCCCTGGTAGAACGGTGTACCCAGTTAATCATGTTATAGCGTGCGTCCATGGCGTCGGCGGTATCGGGCAGTATTTTAACGATGAATGCGTTCCGGTATCCTGCTGCTTCAAAAGCCTGGTTCCACCATCGGGCGCCATCGAGCAGTGCAGAGCGTATAGGTTCGGGCGTTCCATTGTCGAGGTAATACACAATGGGTTTTACCGGATCACTTACAGTGGCAGCAGGATCTTTTTTCTCGAGCCGGTGACGGGCGATGAACAGTTGCTCAATGGGTTCAGAGAAAGGAGTGCTGTAATCAAAATAAGAAATGCCGAAATAACCGCTGCGTATATCATAGCGACGAGGCTTATAATGATTGTCGGGCAGTTGTACAAAAGAGTGGTGTACACGCAGGGTGATGGCTTCGTTTGAAGGGGTAACGGTACTGACAAAGCGGCCGGCATCGCTGCCACCTGTAAAAGTGATGGTGGCTTCGAATTCGCTGTTCAGGGGAAAGTTGCGGGTATTGGGCAGGTAAATGGCCGAACGGGATTCGTTGAAAACATAGGAGCCCTGCCGCATGCTGCGGATGCGATCGGCGATGCCATGGGAGTCACGTACAAAAAAAGAAGTGGCGTCTACCAGCACTTTATCGCCTTCGTCTTCATCGATGGTGAAGCCGCCGATGGCCGACTGGGCAAAGGATTCGCGAACAGCGCGCTGTTCACGGGGGTCGGATGAGGAGGCACGATAATTGTAGTTTGGCTCAACCAGGAGTAATTTTTTGCCTATACGGGAAAAATAAACGATGCGACTGGCGCCGATCTGCCCCCTGTCGAGCCCGATATCGTTCGAACCGAGTCCGGCCGGAAGTGAATTGACATACAGGAATTCCTGGTCAAATTTATCAACCAGCATCCAGATTTTCCCGTTCGCGGCATCCCACCAGAAAGTGAAATAGCCATCGTACCGTTTCATGTTTTTTGTTTTATCGGTAATCTTTGATGCCGGTTGTGCAACAGCACCAACGAAACAAAAACAAAGCAGCCATGCAAATAAAGTGCGCATCGTTTTGGGTTTGAGTAGTAATAAAAAACTCCTGGTATTATTTTTTTCAAACAATAACAGGAGTTGAACTGTTGGTTAATCTCTTTATTAAGATCCTGCAGGTGTCTCGTTGGATGCAGGCATTTCAAACAGCGAAGTAGGAGCGGGCGCTGGCGCGGGAGCCGCTACTGTTGCGGGTTTCGCAGCTTTCTTAACAGCAGGTTTTTTAGCTGCGGGTTTCTTTGCCGCTGCTTTTTTCTTGGGCGCTGCTTTTTTGGCGGCGGGTTTTTTAGCAGCTGCTTTCTTTACAGTTTTTTTAGCAGCTGCTTTTTTCTTGGGCGCTGATTTCTTCTTGGCTACTTTTTTAGGAGCGGCTTTCTTCGCGGCTTTTTTTACTGCTTTTTTAGCGGCTTTCTTAGGAGCAGCTTTTTTCGCAGCTTTCTTTACAGTTTTTTTAGTGGCCTTTTTAGGAGCGGCTTTTTTTACTGCTTTTTTTGCAGCTTTCTTTTTTGCTTTTGCCATAGTGATGTGAGTTAGTTGATTTTGTTTATTAGATGAGAAAGGAAAGTTAGAAAATTATTTTAAATAATACATTTTTCCACCGCTAAAAGATATTAGTTGGTGTGCATAATGGCTGGTTGCATGTCAAGCAATGTTATTTTCCCATCCATCGTAGAAGCAATGATTTGCCCGGCTCTGAGGGCTCTTACCGTATTTACCATTGAGTTGTCGATCTTGTGCGCCCATCGTCTTTCCCGCTTTTGCGGGTCAATGGCATAGACAGTTCCGTTTTTGGTGCCGAAAAAAACGAGCCCGTCGCGTTCTATGAGCATAGAAGGTACATGCTCATAACCGAAGCCACAGTTGAGTTTCCAGGCAGCCGGCTGTTTGGAGGGGGAAGTGTGGTAAGCGACGGTGGTATCGGTCATGGTCTTGCCGTAGACATATTGGCCATCTGCTGAAATGCCGATCGATTCGCGCACGGTGGCATCGTTATTACGCCATAAAGTGGTCCCTGAGCGAACGTCTATTGCAGTGATAAAACGGTCGGGCGCTACGATATACACCACATCATCCCAGATAACAGGGATGCAGGATGCAGGTGAATAATTTCGAACAGCAGAGCCGTTATTCCACTGCCAGATCAGCTTTCCGGTGGAGGCATCCAGCGCACGCAGGTGGCGGTCCCAGGCCCCGAAAATAACCATGCCTTTGTACAATACCGGGGTGCTTACTACGGGACCTTCCATGCCGGTATATTGCCAGAGCACGCTGCCGGTTTTCAAATCAATGGCCCTGAATTGATGATCACTTCCGCCGATATATACCGTATCGCCGCTGATCTGGGGATTACCCAATACAGCAGCGGCTGTTTTCAATGACCACTGCAAACGACCGCTTGATAAAGAGAGGCAATAGACATGGCCATCGCAGGATCCCAGCACAACTTTATTGTCCTTCACCGCGGGAGAAGAGTAAATAGGACCTTGGGTCTGGTACGACCACCGCTTTCACTCCAACCGGTGTCGTGATTGCCTGGAATAATGTACCAGGGTACTTTCAACTGATCCAGGATTTGTTTGGCATGTTTGAGTTCTTCATCAGTGCCCAATTCGGTAATATCCCCGGTAATCACTACAAAAGCGATATCATTCATATTGTTGATATCGGCAACGGTTCTGCGCAGGTCTTCTTCGGCGCTGCCATTGGGCGAACCAATGTGGGTGTCGGAGATGAACGCAAAACGGAAAGGTTTTATTTGAGCTTTTGCGGAAATGCAACAAGCAAGGATGAATACCAGTACCGACAAATATGATTTCATATGGGGAAGATAACGGAATAGCTTTGCGTGAAACCGCCGTTTATGGAAGCTATTAAAAACATAAAGATCGTTATTGCAGGTGGAACCGGTTTCATTGGCAGCGCTATTGCCAGTTATTTTGAAAAAGACAATGAAGTCGTACTGCTGACCCGTAACAGCAACAAAAAAATAGCTAAGCAATACAGGATGGTGCAATGGGATGCACAAACATTGTCGGACTGGATGCAGGAACTGGATGGCGCCGATCTTGTCATCAACCTCACAGGTGAAAGTATACAGTGCAGGCATACTCCGGCCAATCGTAAAAAAATCCTCGACAGCCGCATCGATGCTACCAAAGCCATTGGCAACGCCATCAGGGAACTCGCCATTCCTCCTTCCTGCTGGATCAATGCTTCCGGCATTTCCCTGTATGCAGATGGAGTACCGGGCGATGAGTATACCCGGGCATTCGCCGGCAGTTTTATGGCATCGGTGGTGAAGCAGTGGGAAGCGGTATTTTTTGAAGCAGGCAACAGCGGACATACCAGGAAAATTGCATTACGACTGGCCGTGGTATTAGGTGATGGAGGTATCCTGGAACCTTATCTCAACCTGGTGAAATTCGGTTTGGGTGGACGACAGGGAACGGGGAAACAAATGATCAGTTGGGTGCATGTAGCCGATGTATGCCGCATCATTGCGTTTTTGTATCAACACAAACAATTAAGTGAGGCTTTCAATGCTTGTGCCCCAAACCCGGTGACAAATGCCCAATTCATGCAGGCCATGCGGAAAGCCTGTGGCGCTCCAATAGGATTGCCTGCATACGAGTGGATGGTAAGGGCCGGTGCGTGGATGATGGGCAAAGAACCATCGATGATATTAGAGAGCAACCATGCACTGCCTGCCAGGTTGATCGAAAACGGATTTGTATTCCGTTTCCCGGAAATAACAGAAGCGTTGACCGATGTGATACAGGGGTTGCCTCGGAACAGGTATCGGTTATTCTGAGTAACTTGCCTTATGAATCCGAAAAAGACAGTGGTGCTGGGAGCATCTGATCACCCGCAACGCTATAGCTACCTGGCGGTGGACAGGTTGCATGCACACCAGCATCCCGTAGTAGCCATTGGTAACAGGGAAGGAAAGATAGGCGATATCCCCATCATCACTGAACATCCGGAGGAGGCCGGCGTAGATACGGTAACCCTTTATCTCAACCCGGAACGGCAGAAAGCATACTACGATTATATCCTGCAATTGCATCCCAAGCGCGTTATTTTCAATCCTGGTACCGAAAATGAAGAACTGGAAAAACTGGTACAGGCCAACGGCATAAAAGCCGTAGAAGCCTGTACGCTGGTACTGCTGAGTACCGGCCAATATTGATCATTCTATTTACCAATGGTGCCGAAAAGGAAATCGATCTCTCTTACATTCCGGTCAACCAGGTAACTTGTCATCCAGTTGGGATCGGTTGATAAGCCCGTATAAGCGATGGAGCCGGCATTTTGATTGGCCAATGCATAGCGCCAGTGATAATGATCGTACACGGAAAGGATGTTCACCGCATATTGCATAGCCAGTGCCGGGTTGTTCTCAATGATGTTCAGGTTATCGTCGTTTTTCTGGCTGGCTTTGGGGCCTAAATTGTGTGAACCGGTCATCACCACAGGGTGACTGCCAAAGGGATCAATGATGACCACTTTACTGTGGATGGTAACCATTTTAGGTGTGATCTCATTCTGCCAATATGAAAACTCTCCTCCGATGGCTTTGGGTATGATGGTATCGAAATCGGTTGATCCCTTCGGTACATTGTTCTTGTGGATGAATACCAACGGGGTTTGTTTTCCACCAGGGTCCTGGTTCATGATGCCGTGTACGAAGATATCTTCTTTGCCGGGTTTGTCGATCTGTGCCACCACTTCATTATAAAGTGTGTCGTGTGTGCCGGGGTTGAAGAATAGGAAGAGGATGCCTTGTTGTGCATTATCGATCAGGGCTTTGGCCGCGGCGAGGTCTACCTGGTTGGAAACGGGCGCAAACCAGGTAGACAGGTTCGGCTTCGTGTTGCCCTTTGTATTGTACTGGATAAAAGGTGCGGGGTATGCATTGCCGGCGCCTTTTATCTGGTTCCATTCGTTGAGATACCAGTTAGCCACCTGCGGATCGTTGATGAGGATGGCATTGTTCACTTGCGTATAAAGTCCGTTCTGCGTGAGATTGGTGCTGCCTGTCCAGACTTTATAAGGTTGTCCGTTTTTACAAAACACCATGAACTTATTGTGTGCAAAGTGGCCCATGGGAACGATGCGATCGAACAGGTGAATGCTGGTAGTAGTTTTCAATTCTTTGCGCAGGTCGGCATTTTCGTCGTTCTCGCCGGCTGCATTGCTTTTAAAAGCGCCATTGGCCAGCACCAGGTTCAGCCTGCTGCCGATCTTTTTAAAACGGTTAATCACGCTTTCATCATTCAGTTCATAAAGCGAAGCATAAATACTCAGGGTGCTGTCGGCAATCACAGCGTCGAGCTCTGCGAATAGTTTTTGTGCCAGTACGCCACCCAGGAATTGCGTAACGGGAGCGTCTTCATTAGCCAGCGTGGATTTGAGGGTCGTTCCCTTTGTTTTCACATCGGCGCCGGATAGCTGGCGCGACATGAATTGGGAAGAAATGATACCCCGGTTGAAATAAGCTTCGATATCGGTGCCGGTACCAACGGTAACCTCATTACTCCATTCGGTGGCATTGGTCATGTCTTTTACCAGGGTATTGTTTTTGATGTAGAGCGGCGCTACGAGATAACTCATGCTGTCTCCCGGCTTAGCATTGAAATCGGTCCACAACAAACGTTGGATGGGCCATGCAGTACTGGGCCTTTGCTCGCCGGGCTGGGCCTGCTGGCCGGCAAAGCCAATGCGGTTGTTAAGGGGTTGTGCGCTGGATGGCGGCTGCCCTTTCATTTTTTTATATAGTGCGAAACCAATACAGTTGGGTATGGGTTGGTCGTATTTCCATGCGATGATCGCGTGGTCGCAATTGGCGAAAGCTTTGATGCCGGAAGGAATTGGACTGGCCATGGGTGTTTGTTTTTAAAGGATTTGGAGCAGTGAAACGAGATGTGAAAGTAACAGGTTGGTTTCACTATTGCAATGGTTAAAACACCCAATTTTCAGAGGTGTCCGGCAATTTTTCTTTCTACAAATGAAATTAAACCAGTGCGTGAAAATTAATACAAGGTTTATGAAGCAGTGATATATCCTGAAAAACAATAAAGCTTGGGCAAGCATACTCAGATCAATACTCTTTCACAAGGGTATCGTAGGAGATATTCAAGTGGGCATGCAGCTTGCGAATCATACTCAGATTCAATTTGCGGTGACCGTTGAACAGATCCGTTACCCTGCTTTTGTATCCAAGGATACTCGCCAACTCCTGTTTGCTTAAACCCTGTTGCTCCATGCGGTATTGGATAGCAGCCAGCGGATCGGGTATTTCGATCGGGTAATGGGTATCTTCATAGCTTTTTATTAGTAGGGCAAGCACATCCGCTTCATCGCTTTCGGGTGTACCCGCTTTAGCCTGGAAGATTTGTTCAAAACGTTCCAGCGCTGTGGTATAATCCCTTTTTGAACGTATGATTTTGAATGTCATAGGGTTATCTTTTCTTTGAGACTAAGGCGACTGCAAATTGATTTCAAAAAAAGTTGGCTTGTAAGAAACATTTTTGAAGAAAACAGTATTGCATTGAAAAATTTTACTCTTGCCCTACCACAGATTAAGTATAAAGCGCAATCTCTATTAGGTGTTCCAGATGCATTTTCTTTCCTTATTGATCTTCCGTCAGATCAAGGATATTACGGATATTCAGCCACAACAGTTCAGGCGAAAACTAATGGAGTAAGAACGAATGACGTAACTCCTCCTCCCCCTGATAACGATTGCCACTGTTCCCGATCAGACTCTTATTGTAACGCAGGGTCGTGCAGGGACAACGGCTGTAAATCAAGTAGTGCGGGATGTGGCACACTGTTTTTATTTTCGTGCAATGGAGTCTGCTCTTTACTCTAATTTTCGGAAATAAATATCTTTTCTTATGGTTGCTCACAAAAATATTTCTCGTCTTATTGCTTTAGCTATTGTAACTTTCTCATTCAATTGCAAAACGGCGGATAAAAAAACGTATGCTATAATACCTTCAGTTGTTCATTTCTCAATCCCTCGAGGAACGAGCTACGAAACAACTGTATATGTTAAAAACCTCGGCTCAGATAAATTGATTATTTCGGAGATTGCGAGTGCGTGCGGCTGCATGGTCGGAACTCTAAAGGATTCCATTGTGTCGTCAAACGATAGTGTTCCATTGAGAGTTACTTTCAAACCCAATCCCTCCGACACCGGTGAAATGTTCAGATTTATATCTGTACGAACCAATGGAAGACCTCCTATCCAATCGGTTGAATTGAGAGGAACAGTACATTGATTCGTGTAGTCTGACTAAATTGATGGCAAAAATATTTTACTCAATATCAATAGTCGAATGCGGCTTAAAAGTCATTCTTTTAAAACGGAGGTAATACCTCCGTTTTTTATGGCATATAGCCAAGCAAATCATTGTTTATTGACAGTATGAGAGTTATAGTCGACTAATTTAAAAAATGACGCGATCCGTTAGGATTTTGTTGTCGAATTACCCACTGACCGATTTGAGTAAATGTTTATGGGGTAGCTGTTAAAGCCTTGCGTAACCTAAGGTGTCAATGTCGGCAACGCTTTTTGTCAAATACGTTTGTCCATTGGTTAATACATACAGGGAATCGCAAATGTCAATGATATGTCTGTACATATGGTCAGTGATAAGTAGGCCTTTATGCTCCTTTTCTTCTTTAAGCAACTGTTTGGCCTTTTCAATTTGTAGTGGATTTAGGTGTGTGAAAGGTTCATCCAGCAAAGCGAACTGTGATTTAGACTTTGCGATTATATACAACTCTAATAATCTACGCTCTCCTCCCGAAAGACTGCCAACAGTATCTTTTTCTCTTTTTGCAAACTCCGAAAATCTATTTTGAAATTCACTGTACTCCAGGGTGAAATCTTGAAATATTCGACGAAGTGAAAGTGATTTTGGAATAAAATTACACTGTGGTAAATATACAATTAAGTCAGGGTGTTTGAAACTTTCAACAATAGAAATGTGATCAAACCGAACGGACTTCTCGCATGGTAAACTACCATAAATAGCTTTCATCAGGCAAGATTTTCCTTGCCCGTTTTTCCCTAGCAATCCAATTATCTTGCCGGTTTCGCATCTAAGGTAAATGCTAGATAATATTTTTCTTCCGCCGAATTGGAGCTGAGTACTATCTATTTCTAATACGTGATTCATTTGAATTGGTATGCCAGAAAGATAAGTAAGAGAAAGAAAACAAAGTCAAAGACTAATGTAGCCGCCCACAGTAGCGTCTTTGCAAGACCTAAATTTTGATAGTAATAATATTCATTTTTTTTATTACTGTTTATAAGATAATATGTCAATCCTAATGTAACAATTTTACCCCAAAAGATACCGAAGAAAGCCGAGAAACCATATATCCAGAATGCTCTAAGGCAAAAAGCTGTAATAATAATAGATAGCGGCAAAAAGTTTTTATAAAAAGTCCATATAAGTCGTATGATTCTAAATAGTCGCATAATAGTTGCCAAAATCAATGGCAGTTGATCTGCTATAATCGGCTTCTGCAAGTATACGTAAAGTTTTGATGTTTGGCACTATGCCTGTGTTGCAAAGAAATCGGTGGACAATAATGCCTCGAATATTTCGTTTTTCACCATTAGTGCAGACATTTATTATTTGTAAATAAAACAGATACTGCTTTGAAGGTCGCAATCTGCGTCCTCCAATCTGGTTACTTTATCCCGCCCATCCTTCTCTATCCAGGCTCCTGTATTGAATGGCTTCGGCTAAGTGTTCAGGGCGGATTTCCTGGCTGGCGTCCAGATCGGCAATAGTGCGGCTCACTTTGAGGATGCGGTCGTATGCACGGGCACTCAGGTTGAGGCGTTCCATGGCTTTTCGTAACAGGTTGTTACAAATGTTATTCAGTTGACAGTGTTCCTGCATTAACTGAGTATTGATCTGTGCATTGGCGTAAATGCCGGGATGTTCTTTATAGCGTTCAGCTTGCAGATCACGTGCTGCCACTACGCGTTCGCGTATGGAGGCGGAACTTTCTGCTTGCCTGTCATCATTCAACGCTGTGAATGCCACGGGTGTTACTTCTACATGCAAGTCTATGCGATCTAACAGTGGACCGGATACTTTATTGAGGTATTTCTGTACGGCGCCGGGCGGACAACTACAGGCTTTTTCCGGATGATTATAATAACCGCAAGGGCAGGGATTCATGGAAGCCAGGAGCATGAAACTGGCCGGAAAATCAAGTATCATTTTGGTTCGTGAAATACTCACTTTCCTTTCTTCCATGGGTTGTCGCATTACTTCCAATACTGTTCTTTTGAATTCGGGCAACTCATCCAGGAATAAAACGCCGTTATGTGCCAATGAAATTTCTCCGGGCTGCGGAACACTTCCACCACCTACCAATGCCACATCACTGGTAGTATGATGCGGTGAACGGAAGGGCCGCCTGCTGATGAGCGAACTGTTCTCGGGTAATTTGCCCGCCACACTATGGATCTTGGTAGTTTCCAATGCTTCGTGCAAACTCAATGGCGGCATGATGGTAGGCAACCGCTTGGCCAGCATGGTCTTTCCGGCGCCGGGCGGACCAATCAGCAATGCATTGTGCGCCCCTGCGGCAGCAATCTCCAGCACGCGTTTGATGTGTTCCTGCCCTTTTACATCACTGAAGTCCATACCGAACGCATACTGGTCGTCGAAAAATTCATCTCTTGTATTGACCACAACGGGTTGCAGCGATTGTTCATCTTTAAAAAATGCGATGACTTCATTCAAATGAGCAACGCCATACACCAGCAGGTTGTTGACCATCCCCGCCTCACGCGCATTGGCTTTGGGAATGATCAATCCTTTAAAGCCTTCTTTGCGTGCTTGTATAGCAATGGGTAATGCACCTTTGATGGGTTGTATACTACCATCGAGCCCTAATTCTCCCATGATCACAAATTCTTGCAGTCGCTCTATGTGGTGCAATTGCTCACTGGCTCCCAGTATTCCCACAGCAATGGGCAGATCAAAAGCAGAGCCTGTTTTCTTAATATCAGCCGGCGCCAGGTTCACAATTACTTTGGTGCGCGGCATGTGATAATCGTTGCTCTTGATGGCGCTTTCAGTTCGTTTCAAACTTTCACGTACCGCATTATCGGGCAGACCTACAATGCTGTAGCTCTGTCCCATGCTAACATTCACTTCTATTGTAATCGTAATCGCTTCCACTCCCTGCACAGCGCTGCCAAAGGCTTTTACCAGCATAATGATGATTTCGTAAAGGGTAAAAGTGGAAATTAAGAAAATTAGCGCGCTGAAAAGCAGTATTTATACCTGATTTTACAGGCTTTCCAGCATCTTGACTACACCCTCGCTACGGAGGGCTAAGTAACCTATGTGATCGTCTAAAAATGCACTCTCCTTATAGTCTTCCTGTAATTGAATTGTATGGGAGGCGTTTTTTATAATTGTTTTTTTGAGTTGATCAATGCAATGAGTTGCATTTTATCCTTGATCATAACTCTCCGAATAGAATACCATAACTCTCTTGCGGGTAGAGGGAATGGATATTTATTGCTAAAGGTTTTATTGAAAATAAACCGACTCTTATATAGCCTCATGTTTTTTGCTTTGTCGAGTTCTTTGCAAAAAGAGAAATCCACATCATTAAAGTCTTTCATAAAGTATAGATAGGTAGTATCATTATAAGAATCGCCGGATTTATTTACTGTTACATATTTTTCCAACAAATTCGATTTGTTCAAAAATGTTCGTTGAAGGAGGCTGTCGGTTGCTTTAGTCAAAAAGCCATTATAAAAGTTGCATCCCCCAAAACCTTTTTGAAAAAGAAATGTATCAATATTAGTTTTTTTACTTGTAGAGGAATTCAAGGAATCATACATGTATCCATAGGAACTTCCCTAGGAGACAATTAAATAGTTGTAACTAATTTTGTTTGCAATAAATGTCTTGTTGGAAACAGTTCCAGAATGATTCAATCACAAAACAGATACCTTTTGCAACAACATCGCATCTGAACGTGATTTTATACCAGGTATGCGATGTTATTGAAGAAGCCTTTCTGCTCAAAAATCGGTAGTTTATCTGAGTAGAAAGGCTTCTTAACAAGCTTTGATAAGGAGTTTGTCGATATAATGAGGTTTCTTATTTAATAAATTTCAATGGTTTATTGGCCTCACCCGGAATTTTAATAAAATAAGTTCCGCCTTGCAGCTTTGATACATCAACCTGTGTTATTGTATTAACCAGTTTGATTCTTTGTAAGATTCTTCCTGATGCATCGAGTATCATGGCATATTTGCCAACATTTTTTGTTTTTACCTGCAACTTTAAAACGCTGTTCACGGGATTAGGGAATAGCCTGTCTTCCGATACATTTTCTTCGGATGCTGTTGCAGTTAGTGATTGGGGAGGTGTTCTTACTATTCTACCGGAGCAACTTCCTGTTATGGGCCCAATAGTAATGGAAGAAGTTGGACTGGGGTCTGAATTACCGCATGGTGTTGTAGCCACAACGCTTAAGTAATCATAGTAAGTCTGTCCGGTTGTTGTCTGGTTTAACGGTTTGAGTAAAAAGTAATCGCCATAATAGCCGGGATTATTTTGTATTACCTGCCCAAAATTAAAGTTCCAGATAAATCCGGTAGAGTTAACGGGGTTGGTACAATATGCTTCAAGAAAAGTCCCGCACGATTTATCTGCATTGATCAGTGTGATGGATGGTGGTGCCCCTGCGCCAAAGCTCATTGCCTGAGAAACTGTATAGGTAAATGTACAGTGGGTGACAGTGGCAGTGATGGTTGCTTCGCCATTGCTTGAGCCTATTCTTTGTACAGTAATAGTAGAACCGGTATTGCTGCCTACTATTGGCAGGCCAGCGTTGGATGAAGACCAGGACACATTTGCACCTGCTGGTAACCCACTAATGGATACGCTGGCAGTGCCTCCCGGCGTGCAGATGTAACTTGGAGAGCTGGTTACTGATAGGCGTGGAGCAGGTCGTGAAATCGCAACAGACGCCTCTTGTCCCGTTGCCAAACCGGGTGCACAAGCAGTATTGACTGGTCTGATTCGGATACCACTGCCGTCTCCATTAGATAAATTGGATGTCACCGTAACATTATTTGAGCCATTAATCCAGTTGCTGCCATTGGAGACAGTACCATTCATACTCCATCCCGTTGGTAGTAAGTATTGGTAATTCGTTACGGTACCATAGCTTATTTGCGGAGCCTCATACGGGTTGCCATATTGAATATTGGGGAAACTGATATTGAAGTTTTGTGACTGGCAACGGGGTGCGGTAATACTGGATGGCGCGGGATAAAATACGGAGGCCTGGCTGGCAAAAAATAATGATTTTATTTTTGGAAAAGTAGCATCCCAAGAAGCCGATAGTCCGCTACCGTCTGTATAATTAACGGTGAATGTCTGTTTGTTATTGAAGTCTGCGAACCTTCCTGTAAAATTAAAAGTTGTTGAGCCTCCAGATGTAGTTACATTAGACGGCCCCTGAATAAGAACAGGATTAACATTTAATGCCTTGGAAGAAACTGACGGTAAAGTACCTGGAATGGTCACTGTAAATACAATGTCTACACCAGGGCAAACTTCTGATGTCTGATTGGGAACGATGCTTTGCGAGCGTATTTGCATCACCGTTAACCAAAGCAGGGTAGTGAGTAGAATTTTTGTTTTCATAGGGTTTTGTTTTATTTATTTAAATGGATTTGAAAACCAATACCTATTTGAAATGATTTTTTGTCTTCCTTATAATTACCTTTGATTTCTTCGCTTCTCTGAGAATACCCAATGGTAAATTCCAGCCCGACACTGGAGTTGAAATAGATGACAGGGCCGGCAGCCACTGAAAGTAGCTTGATCGAGCCCGTTTGTGGCGTATTGCTTATAACGCCCAATTGGTAACTTGCTTCGGTAAAAAGATTAAATGGTTTTTCAGCATCTAGAAAATAATAGCGGAAGAATGGCCCGATCGTATAGCGACGTATATTTGAAGATAGGCCTCCACTCGTAGTTACTTGAGCTTTGTTCCATGAGAAACTCTGTTTCAATCCCGCAGCAAACTTGTCCATTAAAAAATACCCGATGGTCGGTGAAGCAGTAACATTAGTTATGTCAACATCTGTTTCCTGAGTAGGTGTAGGATAAGAAGTGGCAGTTTTGGAAGAGGAGAAATTAACTGTACCGCCCAGCAGCCAGTTACCTTTTGTTACTTGGCTTTTAGCAGACATTGAGATTAATACAAAGATTACAATAGTTAAAACGGGTCTCATAATAGGAGGTTTATTTTTAGTGTCGTTTTCAACATAATGGTACCTGCAACATAATGTTATGTTGATTGTACATATTGATGCCCTAAGAATTGGGGGGTATTCTTAACGAGATGAAGAGGAGACAAGTAACAAATAGCGTCTCACGGAGAAAGCAGGTATTACCGTCAACTCCCTGGTAATTTCCAAAAATAAAGTAAGGCAATATTTTTTGTATATGTATTGTGAAAAACACTGAATTTATCCGTTGTTTTCACTGTATTTTATGGTGTTTTTTACAAAATTATTTAAGCCAACCTGCTTATTCTTCAATTCAACCAGCCCATCCTTCACGATCCAGGCTCCTGTATTGAATGGCTTCTACTCCCTGGACGGCACTGCCGAAAGTCTTGACTAACATATATCGCTGCTTGAAAAGATAAACGGGGAAATTAAGCAAGTTGATGTATTAAAAATAGAAACGGGTATTTCTACTTAAAACAAATACGCAATCCGGTAATTGTTAAAATCGGTAACATTTTCGATAAAAAATAATTCGTAATTTATTTATAATCAATCAATCATTAACAGGATTGATTTGTCTACCGAGTTTGGCACAGTTCATGCATTATTGCGTACAAGAACCGATTTATTATCTAAAAAAAAGTCATGAAACACAGATTTACTAAAATTTCTCTGCTCTCCCTTTCATTAGGAGCTCTCTTGTTCGCTTCCTGCACAAAGAAAGCCGATAATGGAAATGCTACTATTCAGTTCCAGGCACAAGCCAATAACAGCACTTATACTATGAACGGCAGTAGCATTACCCCCGTATCATCTTCCTCCAGTACCACTGGTATTGCTACCGTTAACTGGACATCAGGATATGTAGTGGCTAGTGAATTTCAATTCGAGGCAGAGAAAGAAAACAACAACAACCAGACCGATACTATGCACGTACAATACGAAGCCAAAGGCCCCTTCAAGTTCGACCTGTTCGCACCTCCTGCTACATTGGCTTCTCTGAATATACCGGCAGCTACCTATGATCATGTGCAGGTAGAAGTAGAGGGTATCAAATCTGCTTCAGGTGATCCTAACTTTTACCTGAAAGGAACTTACAAAAATGTAGCAGGTGTTGTAACGCCCGTTATCATACAGATAAACGAAACCTTCGATATCAACTCTGAAATAACCAAATGGCAGGCGCAAACCATCACTTATACCAGTCTGGTTACGATGCACCTGGACTTACTGTTGAAGAATGTGACCACTACGTTGCTGGATAATGCAACTCAAACCAGTGGCAGCATTGTGATCAGCGGCACCTCCAATGCCGATATATACCAGCTCATTGTAGCCAACCTGAGGTTTATGAGTGGAGTAGAGTTCCATTAATATCACAAACGGTCGAGCATCTGAACCACGCCTTCCTTGCGAAGGATGAAATAACCCATGCGGTCGTTGCTGATGCCTTCCTTGAGATGATAACTGAATACCAACTGATCGTTTTCGACATTGGTTTCAAAATAACGGAATTGAATATTCGGATACCGCCTTAGTTCATCACCGATCTCATACAAGTGAGTCGATAAGATGAATAAGGCGGTTTTCAATTTCAATAAACCCTGGATCACGGTGGTACTGCATTTCATGGCATCCTGTACATTGGTGCCCTTGAACAACTCATCGATGAGTATGAGCCATTTCTTGCCATCACTGATCTTTTCAATGGTATTGCGTACGCGCTGCACTTCATTGAAGAAAAAACTTTCACCCTTGATGATATTGTCTTCCACCTGTATATTGCTCAAGAGTCCGTAGAACTGGCTCAGCCGCATGGTTTTGGCTGGTACGCCCATACCCAGGTGCGCGAGGTATACACTTACACCTACCGCTTTGATGAAAGTACTTTTCCCACCCATATTGGCGCCGGTGAGAAAAAGAAAATTCCTGTCTATATCCAATCCTGTATCGTAACTCACGGGTGTTTGCAACAAAGGATGATACAGATCCTTCGCTTCTATGAAAGGTTCGACAGATGCTTCTAGAACAGGGAAACAGTAATCATATTTCTTACAGGCAACAGCCAGGCTCAAATAAGCATCAAGACGGCTGTAAATATCAAAGAGTTCAAATGCGGAAGTTTTGAAATGGTATTTCAGGAAGGCGCCGAAAACCAGTACTGTTCTGCTATTCAGTTTTTTCGCATCACTTTCCATCATGTAAGGAACAGCTCCCTTGCTCAGCAATATTTCTATGCGCGTTACATACAGTTGCAAAAGATCACTCATGGGGCCTTGCCTGAGTAGGGTCACTACGTTATTCAACCCTTTTACAAAATCAATGCAATGTCCAACGGTATACCTGGTAAGGGAATAGTCGGCTTTGTTGAAGAGTTTGTAAAGAAAACTGCCCACATGATCGGGCCTGTGCGGGTAACTGTTGATCTGAGAGTCGTAAAACTTCTCTACCACCATCATGGTGCCGTTGGTGATAGTAGTAGGCCAGTGACCGGCAACCGCCATGAGCTGCCGGATCGTTTGCTGGGTGTCCAGCATATCTTCGATATTGTCGAGCGGCTTACCCAGCAGTAAGCGCAGGTATTCGCGCCCGTCGTTGGTCTGTGTGTAGTTGAGGTGGTGGAATAAGGATAGTTCCTCTTCACGGTGGAATATGTTGAGGTCGGAAAGGGTAGTCTTGTCTACTTGCATAGTCTTAAATGGAATAACAAGCTAAGGATTATCTGTTGAATCTTAACCGCATTCCCATTTGAGATTCATCGAATGCCCCATTTCCATAAACGAGGTGGCCATTTACGAAACTATTTGTGATCACCGGGGTGCTGAAGCCTTCCAGCGGACTCCATCCGCATTTGTACAGGATGTTTTCTTTGGATATGGTTGCAGATGCGTTGAGATTGACCAGCACCAGATCGGCATGGTATCCTTCGCGTATAAAACCTCTCTCTTTTACCTGGAAGCACCGGGCAACGGCATGGCTCATTTTCTCCACCACTTTCTCCAGGCTGATGGTTCCTTCGTTCACATAATGCAACATCAATGCCAGGGAATGTTGTACCAATGGCAGGCCTGCATGCGCGTGTTCATAGTCTTCCTGCTTTTCGGCCCAGGTATGCGGCGCATGATCGGTGGCGATCACGTCGAGCCGGTCGTCGAGCAGCGCTTGCCATAATGCAGTTTTATTATGAGGCGCTTTGATGGCGGGATTGCATTTGATCTGGTTGCCCAATCTCGCATAATCGTCGCTGGTAAAGTGCAGGTGGTGTACACATACTTCAGCTGTGATCCGCTTCTCTTCGAGAGGGATCATATTGGTGAATAGCTGCAGTTCTTTTTCTGTACTGATGTGCAATATGTGCAAACGACTGCCATGTTTCTTAGCATATTGAATGGCTTTGAAAGAAGATTCAAAACATTCCTCTTCATTGCGAATGATGGGATGGTCGGATGGCTCCAGCTTGTCTTTTTGCCGCTTTAACGCCTGCAGATTGGCCCTGATCATGCTTTCTTCTTCGCAGTGGGTGGTAATCAACAGCTCACTGCCGGCGAAGACTTTATCCAGTTGCAGCGGATTATCTACCAGCAGGTTGCCGGTAGAGGAACCCATGAATATTTTCACACCGCAGATATCCTGTTTTTTGTCGTTGGCTTTAAGCACTTCATCCAGGTTATCGTTAGAAGTGCCTATATAGAAAGAATAATTTGCCAGGGAAGTCTGTGCGGCAATAGCGTACTTCTGCTCTAGCAGTTCGTGGGTGAGGGCAGGCGGTTTGGTATTGGGCATTTCCATGAAACTGGTTACTCCCCCCGCCACGGCTGCCCTGGCTTCGGAATAGATATTAGCTTTGTGTGTAAGACCCGGCTCACGGAAATGCACCTGGTCGTCAATGGCGCCGGGCAGGAGGAACTGGCCACTGCCATCGATTTCGGTAGCGCTACCGGGCAGTGTAATCACGCCGCCCATCTTTTCAATCCGCCCGTTTTTGATCCACAGATCGCCAAAGGTCCGCTGACCTTCATTCACCATGCAACAATCCTTGATGAGGTAGTCTTTGTTTGCCATATCCTTTTAATTGCGAATGCAATTTAATGAGACAATTAGACAATTCGGCAATTCGGCAATGGACAATGAGACAATTCAGCAATTGTCGAATTGCCGAATTGTCTCATTGCACGATTAGTCTTCCAGGTGGATGGAGAAAACGATCATACGCGACTGTATTTTGTCGAGCACATTGGAATATTTGAGGGCAGGATCGAGCTGGTGGATATTTGACAAGCCATAGCTGATCTTGATCTCGGGCGAAACGGTTACAAAGGGCAGGTAGAAATTGAAGCCCATACCCGCTTCCAATCCGAAATCGTATTTTTTCAATTTGATAATGTCATCGGCATTCCGTACGGCCGAATTGCTCGAGAGGTCCATATCGAATTTAAACCCGCCCAGCAGATAGGTCTTGAAATTCCCGATCCTGTCGGAGTTGAACTTGATATGAAAAGGGAAACTCACCAGGGTGGAGGGAAGTATCTGTTTCTGAAAGGAAGCTTCTCCCGGTTTGGTAATGCCCAGTGTATACGACAGGAATTTGGAACCGCCGATGACCAACTGCGGATTGGCCCTCGCTTCGAAATGATCGGTCAGCCTGAGGGTGGCCAGCAGGCCCATGGCAATGCCTCCGCTGGATCCGGGAATTACACTGCGTATACTATCGCTTTGCAGGAATTTGGGTGATTTGCTCACCTGCAGATATGAACTGTTGTAGCCCAGTGTAAGGCCGAAATAATAGGGAAGGTTATCGTGGTTGATACGATAGATTTCTCTTTGCGCCTGCACATGCAGGACGCCAACGGATAAAAGGATCAGCAGAACTATTTGCTTCCGCAATAGATGGTGCATACGCCTAAAGTAAGCTTTTTCAAATAAGTTTGAGTAAATCTTGCTTCATGCATTATGTTTAAAAAGGTTTGCCCCTCGGGGAATGCCTGTACACTATGGTTCAGGTAAGTATAAGCGTCTTTGTTTTTTGCGAATAATTTACCAAACGCCGGAGTGATCACATTCATATAAAGGTTGAACAACCCCCTGAACAGTCCCGCCGGTTTCGAAAATTCCAGCACCACTAATTTACCACCCGGCCGCAATACACGATACATTTCACGCAATCCTTTTTCCAGGTGCTGGAAATTACGCACGCCAAAAGCCACGGTGATGGCGTCAAAGCTATTGTCTTCAAACGGAATAACCTCGCTATCGCCGCTGCATAATTCAATATGATCTGTTAAATGCAGTTTTTGCAGCTTCTTGCGACCCAGTTCCAGCATTCCTTCCGAAATATCGATACCGGTGATCTTTTTCGGATGCAACAGTTGGTAAGTCATGATGGCTACATCACCGGTGCCGGTAGCTACATCCAGTATCTGCTGCGGATGCAGTGACTCCAGCTGCCGGATGGCTTTCTTCCTCCATCGTACATCGATGCCTGCGCTGAGAAAACGGTTGAGAAAATCATACCGGAAAGCGATCTTGTTAAACATCTCCGCCACCTGCTCTTTCTTCTCCATCCCACTTTCCTGGTAAGGCACTATTTCATCGTGCGCAAATTTTGCCATAGGCTGCAAAGATATTGAATTTCATCACCACGGGCTTACTATCTTCGTTGGGCATGAAAGCACGTGTTTACAAGTCTACGGGCAGCTGGTATACCGTAAAAGGGGAGGACGGAAACTTCTATAATGCCCGTATCAAGGGCATTTTTAAGATAGACGCCATCAGCTCCACCAACCCCATTGCGGTAGGCGATGAGGTAGACATAGACATTGAAGCGGTGCAGGAGGAGTCGGCTGTGATCACTGCTATTGCCGACAGGCGTAATTATGTAGCCAGGGTATCGCCTCACAACAAACGGCAGCATCATATCGTTGCTTCCAATCTCGACCAAAGCATTTTGTTCGCTACATTGAAAGAGCCACGCACCTCACAGGGTTTCATGGACCGTTTCCTGGTTTCCTGTGAAGCCTATCATATTCCGGCCATCATTGTATTCAACAAGTCAGATATCTACCGCAAAAAAGAGTTGGAACGGTTCCAGGAATACAAGCAGATGTACGAGGCGATCGGTTACCAGGTAGTGCTGGCCAGTGTGTTGAAGAAAGAAGGTATTGAAGAAGCGAAAGCGCTACTGAAAGATAAAACTACCTTACTGAGCGGACACAGCGGTGTAGGCAAATCCACCTTCATCAATGCCGTATTTCCCCGGTTCAACCTGCGCACACAGGAAGTGAGCAGTTGGAGCGGCAAAGGCATGCATACCACCACTTTTGCCGAGATGTTCGACCTGGATAACGGGGGACATATCATTGATACACCGGGTGTGCGTGAATTCGGATTGGTAGATATTACCAAACAGGAACTCTCACATTATTTCCCCGAGATGCGGGCATTGCTAAACGAATGCCAGTTCAATAACTGCATGCATATTGAAGAGCCGGGATGCGCGGTAAAGCAAGAAGTTTTGAGCGGAGCTGTATCGGAAAACCGCTATATCAGCTACCTCAACATATTGGACACCATGGATGATAAGAACTACTGACGGTCGTTGTATTCACTGAACCAGGAAGCATACTTCACATAGTTATTCGATATGCGGTCTATCTCGCCATGAATGAGATCCTGTGAAACATCTTTTACTTTTTTAGCGGGCACACCGGCATAAATAGCGCCTGCTTCTACCACTGTTCCTTCCAACACTACCGCACCCGCTGCAATGATGGCATTACTATGTACTTCACAGCGATCCATTACAATGGCGCCCATGCCAATGAGTACATTATCGTGCACCGTACAACCATGTACCAGTGCATTATGGCCGATGGAAACATTGTTGCCGATAACAGTAGGGTTTTTCTGGTAAGTACAATGGATGATCGCGCCATCCTGCACATTGACTTTATTACCCATTTTGATATAATGCACATCACCCCTGATAACAGCATTAAACCATATACTGCACTCATCGCCCATCACCACATCGCCCACGATGGTGGCATTGGGTGCTACAAAACAATTTTCGCCGAATTGGGGATGTTTGCCGAGAACAGGTAGTATGGTTGCCATAAAGTTTGAGATTTCAATGTTCAAATTTCTAATTTTAAACCCAGGAAAACTAATAAATGATGAGTGTTACACCGAACAGGCAGTTATTTCTCCGGCACATTGCACAAACTTCTCCCGCACCGATTGGCATTGAGATGAAAAAAGCAGCGGGTATTCATTTGTGGGATATAGAAGGAAAGGAGTACGTTGATCTCATTTCCGGGTTCAGTGTGTGTAATATCGGGCACAGTCACCCTGCTGTGGTGAAAGCCGTGCAGGAACAGGCTGCTGAATACATGCACCTCATCGTGTATGGCGAATTCATAGAAGCGCCGCAGGTGGGATATGCCAAAATGCTTACAGATCATTTGCCGGCTTCTCTCAACTGCGTATACTTTACCAATAGCGGCGCTGAAGCCACAGAAGGTGCTATGAAACTGGCCAAGCGGGTTACGGGCCGCACGCGGGTCATTGCTGCTAATAAAGCTTATCATGGCAGCACACAAGGCGCTTTGAGTATGATGGGAGATGAATATTGGCGCAATGCGTTCAGGCCTTTGCTCCCGGATATTGATCATTTAGATTATAACAGCCAGGCGCTGATCGATGCGATCGATCGCAATACGGCATGTGTATTCCTGGAAACAATACAGGCAGAGAGTGGTATTGTAAAACCGGATACAGCCTGGATACAAGCCGTCAGGAAGAAATGCACCGAACAGGGAGCGCTCCTGGTATTGGATGAAATACAGGCGGGCTTCGGCAGAACAGGCAGCTTATGGGCTTTTGAACAGTTGGATCTGTTACCCGATATCTTACTATTAGGAAAAGCGTTGGGAGGCGGGATGCCGCTGGGAGCTTTCATTGCCGATCAATCTCTGATGCAACAACTGACGCACGACCCGGTGCTGGGCCATATCACCACATTCGGAGGTCATCCTGTTTCCTGTGCAGCCGGAAAGGCAGCCATGGAAGTATTGTTGGCGGGAAAGTATATTGAGCAGGTTAAACAGAAAGAGGCAATACTCAAACGTGTATTGCAACATCCCGCCATCATCGATGCACGCACTGCAGGTTTGTGGATGTCACTTCAATTTAAAACAGCGGAACTGAACCAGGCCATCGTACACGCCTGCGTAAAGAACGGACTGATCACCGACTGGTTCGTCTTCGCGCCCGACAGGCTGCGCATCGCACCACCGCTCATCATTACAGCAGAAGAACTGAAAGAAGTATGCGACAGGATCGTATACAGCATCCAGTCAGTAGTGAAATGATCAGCAATTGCCCATCCGGCAGAACCTGCTGTAGAGTTTTTCGTAACGCGGAATGATGTTCTTGATATCGAAACGGCGGGCTTGCTTGTAAGCCGCATCTTTCATGGCATTCAGTTTTACATCGTCGCGCAAAAGTTCAATAGCAAAGCGACTCATACTTTCTACGTCGCCCACATTCGCCATAAAACCTGTTTCGCCCTGTATGTTGATCTCGGTAAGACCACCGGCATTGGTGCTGATAACTACCGCATGGGCTGCCATGGCTTCCAATGCAGCAAGACCGAAACTCTCGTATTCCGAAGGGAGGATGAACACATCACTTACCGCCAATATATCTTCCATCTGTTCCTGCTTACCTAAAAAGCGAGCATCTTCTTCAATGCCCAGTTCACGTGTGAGTTTTTCAGCCATCGGCCGCTCAGGCCCATCGCCCACCATCAATAATTTGGCAGGCATTTCTTTGCGCACCGCAGCAAATATTTTCACCACATCATCTACACGCTTTACTTTTCTGAAGTTGGAAGCATGCACCAATATTTTTTCTCCATTGGGCGCTATCACTTTCCGGAAAGCGTCGATGGGCTTTTTATTGAAACGTTTGACATCCACAAAATTGTGGATCACTTCTATTTCTTTTTGGATGTTGAAGTAGTTGTATGTTTCGTCTCTCAGGTTCTGCGATACGGCTGTGATAGCATCGCTTTCATTGATAGAGAAAGTGACTACCGGCTCATAGGTCTTGTCCTTACCCACCAACGTAATATCGGTGCCATGCAAAGTGGTAATCACCGGTACGTTGCGGCGTCCTTTTTGTCGAACGATCTGCTTGGCCATATAAGCTGCCGAAGCATGCGGAATGGCATAATGCACATGCAGCAGATCCAGATCGTAATTCAGGATCACATCCACCATGGTACTGGCAAGAGCCACTTCATAAGGCGGATAATCGAACAACGGATAAGTGGGTACCCTTACTTCATGATAAAAAATATTGGCATTGAATACATTCAGGCGAACGGGTTGCTGGTAAGTGATGAAATGCACCTGGTGACCTTCATCGGCCAGGGCTTTTCCCAACTCAGTGGCCAACACACCACTTCCGCCAAAAGTAGGATAGCAAACGATGCCTATGCGCATAGAGATATTTTGTATGCAAGTAACGATTATTTTTTGAGTTGTCAGGTGCTAGTTGATGGCTGGTAGATGGGGGTAAGAAATCTTTTTTTCTATCAGCTAACATCTATCTTTATAGCATGAAGAAAATACTATCTCTCCTCTGCCTTTGCCCCTTATTGACTATGGCGCAGAGCAATGAAGATGCAGTGATGATCAAACGCATCTCCGATGAAATATTAACCAATGGTAAAGCGTATGATTTGCTTCACCAGTTAACCAAACAGATTGGCGGCCGGCTGGCCGGCTCACCGCAGTTTGCCAAAGCGGTTCAATGGGGCAAAACCACCATGGAACAAAATGGCGGCGATAAAGTGTACCTGCAGGAATGCATGGTGCCGCACTGGGTGAGGGGAGGCAAAGACCTGGCATCCATTGTATCAGTTAATCAAAAAGCCACCAACCGCAAGCTCGATGCTACTGCACTGGGCAATTCATTGGGCAATGGCAAACCGCTTACAGCTAACCTGGTACTGGTAGCTGATTTTGCCGAACTGGAACGAAGAAAGGATGAAGTGAAAGGAAAGATCGTCTATTATAATTATGCGTTTAACCCTACCAATGTGCAGACTTTTGTTTCCTATGGTGATGCTGGTATTTACCGTTACGCAGGTGCGAGCCGTGCCGCCAAATATGGTGCAGCAGGTGTAATGATACGCTCCCTGACTTCTTCAACTGCCAATGACCCGCATACAGGTGCAATGAAGTACAACGATTCTTTTCCCAAAATACCTGCTATTGCAATTGGACCACGGGATGCGGATTACCTGTGGGAGCTGGGAAAGCAATCGGCATTGAAAGTGAGCATGACTACGAGCGGACATTTCCTGCCGGATACCATTGGTCATAATGTGATTGCAGAATGGACGGGTTCGGAATATCCCGACCAGTATATTACCATCGGCGGGCACCTCGATAGCTGGGATGTGAATGAAGGAGCAACCGACGATGGTGCCGGTGTAGTGCATACCATTGAGGTCATGCGCGCGCTCAAAGCAATTGGTTACCATCCCAAACACAGCATTCGTTTTGTGTTGTTTGCCAATGAAGAGAATGGTTTGAGAGGCGGCACCAAATATGCCGAGGAAGCGAAAGCCAAAGGAGAAAAGCATGTATTTGCACTGGAAAGTGATGCAGGCGGTTTTACCCCGCGCGGATTCAGCATTGCGGGCAGTAAAGAACAATTAGCCAAATTGCGCAACTGGATTCCTTTGCTGGCGCCTTATGGAACGAGTTTTATTGTGGACGAAGGAGGTGGCGCCGATATTGGACCGCTTAATAAGTTCTTCGGCACTCCTTATGGCGAACTGTTGCCCGACTCGCAACGTTATTTCGATTACCACCATGCACGCAGCGATGTATTTGAAAATGTGAATAAAAGAGAACTGTTGCTCGGCGCAGTAAATATGGCTTCATTGATCTATCTTGTAGACAAATACGGACTCTGATATGAACAAGAGAAAAATACTGCGAAACTTCATCATCATCCTTATATTGGTGTTGATATGCTTTGGTTATTTCCGGTATTATTATGTATTTGCCACAGGAACCAAAGCGGGGCAGTTGAACACTTTCCAGTACAAAGGGATCCTGTTCAAAACCTATGAAGGAAACATCATCCAAAGCGGTTTCAGGGCCAATATACAGAGCAATGAATTTGATTTCAGTGTTACCAATCAACACGTAGCAGATATATTGTTGCGGAGCTCAGGCAGGGATGTGGAACTGCATTACAAACGGTATTTCGGCAGCCTGCCCTGGCGCGGTATGCAAACATATATTGTAGACAGTGTGTACGAAGTGCGGGGAGTAACCGGCGAAACCATCATCAAACCCAAATAAATACTTCCGTTTTTTCAGGAAGCATGCAACAGGAACAGGGCAAGACGTTTGTGGATGTCTGGCTGTTCCTGTTTCCATTTTTTAACGGTCTGGGTACGGATACTCTCCGATGGTGCGGTGATATCTACTGCAATGCAGATCCTGGTTTCATCGTGGCAACTCTGTAACAGGTCCTTGATCATGGCATTGTTGCGATAAGGCGTTTCAATGAACAGTTGGGTACAATTTCTGCGATGGGAATCTGCTTCGAGTTCGCGGATCTTTTTCTTTCTTTCGGCCGTGTCGATGGGCAGGTAGCCATGGAACTGGAAGCATTGTCCGTTCATGCCGCTGGCCATTAATGCCAAAAGAATAGAGCTGGGACCTACCAGCGGTTTCACCGTACTATTGGCTTGCTGAGCGGCTTCTACCAGTAACTGCCCAGGATCGGCAATACCAGGGCAGCCGGCTTCGCTGATGATACCGATGTTTTTTCCTGCCTGCAACAGTTGCAGGAACTGACGTTTCACTTCTTCTTCCGCTTTGTGAATAGCAAACCACTGATAATCGTCGATCACCATCTCGCGCCATATTTTTTTCAGGAAGCGGCGCGCTGTTTTTTCATTCTCCACAAAAAATACCTGGCACTGTTTTACCGCATCTAACAGGTAGGCGGGAAGGGTCTCAACAGCATCTTCGTATAGTACGGTGGGAATAAGAAAGACTTTACCTGTATGCATTCGCCTGTTCCTTTAAGGGGTAAATGCTGAGGGTAGCTGCCACCACAGCATAAGCGGGCGCCAGCACCCATCCAACAAAGGGCAGCAAGTGCATCATATAGAATACAATGCCGTTACCAATAGCGAGGCCCCTGTGGCGGCTGATATAATAAATGCTTTCGGTAGCTGTTTTTTTGTGCCGCTCCATGCTGTAGTCGAGCATGGAAAAACCGTAATAGTAACATTCAATGAGCACCGCCAGTATGGGTGTAAGCCATCCGATCAAAGGAAGCAGGCTGAGGAAAAGGATCGACAGCATGTATACCGTTTGCCAGAGACTGTTCCGTGCGGCAATGCGTATACCCCGTGCAATGTCTTTTGCCATCTGCATTAGGCTGAAAGGAAAATCTTTTCCCTCTATGATGGCTTCGGTCTTTTCGCTGAGATAAGCGAAAAGGGGTGAGCCCACGATGAGAAAAAAATATTTGAAAAGGGAAAAATAAAGCAGCAGCAGCAAAAGCCAGAGCAGGAACGTGCCCATCGCAAAAAGAAAGCCCAGGAATCCGTTGTTGAGCCTGTCAAGCCAGTTCTTCAAACCGGTTTTCAAAGCCATCCATTCAATGAAATTGCCGGAAGTATGACTGAAAAAATACATACCCAGGAGGAACAATAAAGTATAAAGAATACCTGGGATCAGTATCCACTTCCACAGCTTGTGTTTTTTGATGAACTCGTGCGCCTGTGCATAAGCCTGTATGGCAATGATCATTTCTTTAAGCAACGGGGGGTATTTTAGCAGGTCTAAAGATAAGGTATTCGTAAGTTTATGCTCGATGAAAACTAAGGCTATAACGATGGGCACCGTTACAAAATTGCCCGTTGATTTTTACAGGCAACCCAATGTACTGGTCATTGCCAAAGCGCTGATCGGCAAAATATTGATCACCCGCATCGATGGGAAGTTGACAACAGGCAGGATCGTGGAAACGGAAGCATACAGGGGGGAGACCGACAGGGCTTCTCATGCATGGAATGGCCGCAGGACCAACAGAACAGAAGTGATGTATGCGGCCGGGGGGCTGGCCTATGTATACCTCTGCTACGGTATACACCATCTTTTCAATATTGTAACGAACCTGGAGGAAGTGCCGCATGCAGTGCTTATCCGTGCAGTGGAACCCATTGCGGGAATTGAGACCATGCTGCTGCGTACAGGTAAACAAAAAGCAGATCATTCATTGACAAGTGGCCCCGGCAATGTGGCCAAAGCATTCGGACTGAATACCCTTCATACCGGAACCAGTTTATTGAGCAAAGAACTGCACCTGGCATCGGACAATACCACGATCAAACTTTCTGAAATCATTGCCACGCCCAGGATCGGGGTTGATTATGCAGGAGAAGATGCATTATTGCCTTACCGCTTCATACTGAAGGATAATCCTTATGTAAGTAAGATGCCGAAAAAGAAATGATCGCTTAAAACTTCGGACAATTAATGGGTTTATCGGTTGAAGGCTTGAGAATATAGATAAGCGATAATTCGATACCTCCCCTGTTTTGAGAGGCTGTTTTGAGAGAAGAAACGTTGTAATCGTATGTGAGTCCCAACCTGAACTGATTGAATTCCAAACCAAGGTATGGAATGATAGCATCGTTGAACCGCATCCAGCTGCCTACGTAAAGGCTGGTAGGACTGGGATCATCCGGATTGGCATTGAACTGGAGTGCACCGCCGAACATGGTTTCCGAAGCGCCGGCCTGGAACATCTGCAGCGCGCTCAGGTGCAGGGTAGTGGTAGCGCCTACGGGAAAGAAACCTCCCGCATGAATGGTAGTGCGGGGGTAGAGCACATAATTGGCGCCGGTAAAATCCTGCCTGGGCCTGTTAAGGTGGTACATGCTGATGCCGAAATAAAAATTATTCCTTTCGTTGGTACTGCCATTGTACAATATACCTGCATTAACATCGAGATAGCTCGACTTCAATGTACCATTATTGAATACTTCGGAAGTAACACCGGTAAACCCAGCATTCGTTAACTGGTCTTCGAACTTGAGGCTGTTGGTGTTGATGAGCATGTTTGCATAAGTTACCTGGAACCCTGCCCCCAGTTGATGAAATCCATCTTCATCCAATCCTTTATGATAGGCCGTAGAAAAAGAAGCATAGTTGAATTTCACCGCACCGTTGGCGCTGTTGTCGTTGTATCCGGAAAACCCCAAACCCCAGGTATCATTATTGGCAATGCTGTTTTGCAAGATGGGAAAGTCTACCGATAAAGCGGCGGTTGTATAAGCATTGTTGATGGTGGGCCACTGGTTGCGGTAATTGCCGGCTACCCGTAAACTGCCTGCGAATTTTCCTGTAAAAGCGGGATTGAGTGTGAGCGGTGAAGAAAAGAATTGCGAAAAATGCGGATCCTGCGCCGATGCCCTTTGCAACAGCAGCAACGTAGAAAAGAAGCAGATTATTTTGGATAAAGATTTGATCACATACGAATTTACGCCAATAAAGGAATATGGGTTGCTTGTGCACCAGCAGAATTGTGATGGGCTTAACAATCAACACTGATCGTCACCCTGAGCGAACGAAGTGAGTCGAAGGGGCTGACGAAAGCTTCATGAGGTCCCTCGGCTACGCTCGGGATGACGTAAGCGCTTATGCTTGTGTTTTGTTCCCAAACGCGAGATCTCCTGCATCACCCAAACCGGGAACGATGTATCCTTTGGCAGTCAGTTCATCGTCAATATCTCCACACCAGATTTTAACGTCTTCGCCGCATTCGCGGTGCACGTATTCAATGCCCACGGTACAGGCAATAGCCACTACAATGTGAATGACTTTGGGTGATCCTTCGTTTTTCAGGTATTCCACTGTTTTCACGAGCGATGCACCGGTAGCGAGCATAGGATCGCTGATGATCAGGATACGGCCATCGAGTGAAGGACTGCTCATGTATTCCAAACTGATATCGAATGAACCATCGCGGTGGTGTTTGCGATAGGCAGAGATAAAAGCATTGTCGGCCTTATCGAAATAATTCAACATGCCGTTGTGTAAAGGCAACCCGGCGCGCAGGATGGTAGCCAATACAGGCTGCTGTTCCAGCACCTTGCTTTCGTGAGAGCCGAGGGGAGTAGGCACTTCTACCGTTTTCCATGGCAGCTCTTTGCTGATCTCATAAGCAGCTATCTCGCCAATGCGTTCGAGGTTACGCCGGAAACGCATACGGTCGCCCTGTATGTTGATGTCTCTCAGCTCGGCAACCCAGTTGCTAAGCAGGCTGTGATGCTGACTCAGGTTGATAATCATGGGTCAAAACTAAAATCTATCGGCTGTAAATGGAAATTTAAGTTGGAATGCATCGCCGTCGAAAAGCCCTTTATCACTCAGTTTTAAATGAGGTATTACCAGCAAAGCCATAAAACTGAGCGTCATGAAAGGCGCCCCCAGTGTGGAACCCAGGTCTTTGGCCATGCGGTCGATAGCAGTGTACTCGCGGGCAACGAGATAGCCGTCGGCCGCGCTCATCAGCCCAGCTACGGGCAGCCCCAGCACTTTTGCCTCACTACCATTCACACAACTAACGCCTCCTTTTTCCGATATAACCAGGTTGATGGCTTTAACCAGGCTTTCGTCGTTGGCGCCCACGGCTACTATATTGTGGCTATCATGTGCCACAGTAGACGCAATAGCGCCCGTTTTGAAGTTGAAATTTTTGATGAAACATTTGGCAACAGGTGCACGGTGATAACGGTTCACCACCACCATTTTCAACAGGTCCCCGGCCGTATCACTTACCCATTCATCGTTTTCCAGTTTTCCTTTCAGCCGAAGTTTATTGGTGATGAGTTGTCCGTCCAGCGCTTCTATCACAGGAATGAGCCCGTTTTCGTCGGGGTATTCATGCTTCCGGATCTTAATATCTTCCAGGGTTATGCGTTCGCAGTTAAAATGATTGAGCGTATCCGAAGGAACAGATGGAATAAATGACTGGCCGTTTTCCGCTACCAGCTGACCATTGATATAAGTTTGATGAACAGTAAAATGTTCCAGATCATTCACCAGGATAAAATCGGCTGCATCTCCTTCACGCAATAATCCTACCGGCAGGTGATAATGCAATACAGGATTCACGCAGGCAGCGCGCAACACTTTGAATACATCGATGCCTTTGGCAACAGCCCTGGCACAGAGCTGGTTGATATGTCCTTCTACAAGACTGTCGGGATGTTTGTCATCACTGCAAAACATCACCATCGCAGGATGATCTTCCAGTAAATCGATCAGCGCTTCAAAATTTTTGGCAGCGCTGCCTTCCCGGATGATGATCTTCATACCATGTACCAGTTTATCCACTGCTTCATCCAATGTAAAACATTCGTGGTCGGTAGAAATGCCCGCCTCTATGTATTGCCGTGCTTCTTCACCACGCAATCCGGGCGCATGGCCGTCAACCGGTTTTCCCGATGCATGCGCCGCAGCGATCTTTTTCATCACTTCCGGATCTTTGTGCAGCACGCCGGGGAAGTTCATCATCTCGCTCAGGTACAGTATCTCCTCGCGCTGCATCAGTTGTTCTATCTCTTCGCTGTTGATGGATGCTCCGGCTGTTTCAAAAACGGTAGCAGGCACACAACTGGGAGCGCCGAAATTGAATTTGAAAGGAACCTCTCTTCCATTCTCAATCATGTATTCCACCCCTTTCATTCCGCACACGTTGGCAATTTCATGCGGATCGCTGACAGTAGCCACTGTTCCGTGCACCACAGCCAGCCGCGCAAATTCAGAAGGGATTAACATACTGCTTTCGATATGCACATGACTGTCTATAAAACCGGGAAGGATGTAATGGTTACTCACTTGTTCTGCAGGCCTGATAGCGCTGATGATTCCGTTCTCAACAAAAATTTCTGCGGGATAAATGCTTTTCTTCCAAACATCTACCAGGTTACCGGTTAACCGGAAAGAAGCAATGCCTGACATGCGAACAGCGTATTAGTGAAATGTAAAGTAAAACTATTATCAGAGACTGAACCAATAATTGAGTTTGAACACGAGGGCCCGGTTCCTGTTCTTCAGCAAAGGAGCTGTATAGTAGTTGTCGGTATACACAAGAAAAAAATCACTCATCGGCTTGAAGCGGTATTGGAAACGGCTGTTGATGTTGAAATTATTACGCTGCGTATTGTATTGGATAAAAGTGGTCCAGAAAACAGCGGTGGAAAAATTGATCTCCACTTTGGGAGCGATCAGGAACAATTCAGTTGCGCCATAAATATCAGGAAAAGCAAGCTTGTCGTATTCCGCATGGAGATCTATGTTCAGGTGTGGCTGACTACGCCAGGTGACGCCACCAATAAAGCTTTGATAAGAGCCATTGTAAAACCCACCTCCACCAACGGTAGCATAATAGCTCAAAGGTTTCCTGAAATCAGACTGGTAGCCCAATGTGGCCTGGCTGTATTGGTAATTATCTTTCGGTAAAGGCGTTTTGTCGGTAAAAGCAGTGGGGAACAATAAATTTACTTCATAATTGTTGAGCGTAACAAGCAATTGCGCCGTGTTCCAATACATGATATTCAACCCCAGCGATTGGTTGCGTTCATTCAATGTATTATCCGGATTGAACACGAAGGAATTGGTGAGTTGGAATTGGTAACTGCTTACTTTGGTTTTTTTGGGCAGGATGCGATAATCGAATTCATTGTATACCTGTTTATATCCCAGTCGTACGATGGTATCTCTTGCCGCATCGAAGTTTTCAATCCTTTGTGTATATCCCATATCGGTATAAAAATTCGTTCCCACCGTATTCATATCGAGCATGGCGCTGAAATAACGGCCATTATAGCTTCCGCCCAGGTCCATGAACCGATCATCTTTGGTAATGCCCGGTTTGAAAGATTGATGATAACCCGCCCAGCCATTCCAGGTGCCTTTCAGGTTGGTGTAATTGAATTCCCCGCCCAGGTTCCTTCCATAAGCCGAAAGTGGGTCGGCCTTTTTAGCCGAATCGGAAAGAAAACCCTGCCGGTTCATAAAATACAGGTTCAGGGTAGAACGCTTCAGCACAGCCTGGTTGATAGTAGCGGCCGTATAGTTCTCAGCTGAATAATCTCCCTGACTTCCCGTTTGCATGTTGAGCAATCCGATCCGCGTAGATTTTGATGCATTCCCGGTGAGACGTACACCCAGCAATATGGGTATCTTATTGCCGTTTTTATCAAGACCGATCCTGCGCGAATAGAACGGTCGAACGGAAGGAATACCATAAGATGAGAAAAGACTCGAATTCTCAAGAAAAAACGTGCGCTTCTCTGGAAGGAAAATATTGAAACGGGTGAGGTTGGTAACCTGCTTGTCCACTTCAATCTGAGAGAAATCGGGGTTAACGGTCATGTCGAGATTCAGTGACGATGACAATGCCATTTTACCGTCGAAGCCTGCATTGCCAGTAGCTTTCCATGGTAGACCATTGTCTTTATCTTCCTGCACGCCGCCTGTCGCATAAGGAATCAATACTGCATTGCTGCCGGGTTTGGGCGGCGGCTCGGGCCATACCAACGCACCTGTATATCCGAGGTCGTAAGAGCGGAAATTCACCGGTACATGCGTCCATAAACTATACTCGTTTGTCTTGGTATCTACTCGCAGGAAATTAATACCCCAGGTTAATTTATCGGCGGTATATCGCAGGGTTTTGAAAGGGATGGCCATTTCTGCCGTCCACCTGTCGGCATAGCGCTTGGTAGCAGAATACCATTTATTGTCCCAACTGAAACTGATCATGTCTCCATTGCCATTGATCTGGTCTTCCGATTGTGCGTTGTACGCATTCACAACAAAGAAGAACCCGTTGGCGCGTTTGTTCACAGGATCCAGTATCAAGCCTACACAATCATTGCCATCATGACCTACATCTCTTTTCAGGCTTTTGATAAATACTTTGCCGCTATCGTATACAGTGAATGCTACATAGAGGAATTTATCATCGTAAGTAACACGCGCTTCGGTTTTCCGGGTGGCTTTACCTATATCGGTGGGAAATTTTCTCCAGAAGGAGCTGAGTGGTTGGGTATTGGCCCATACCTGTTCATTGAGTTCTCCGTCTATCTGAATGGGTTCCTGCGTGCGGGCAATATGCACCTGGTATTCTTTTTGAAAAGTTTCGCCGTCTCTTTGTTGTCCGTATGTGTTCAGGGATAACAGGATAGGCAAAAGCCAACAGACAGTTGATAGTCTCATGCGAGCGATTATGCAGAATTTAGATAATAATTAGCCGTAATGGTAATACAATATCTGTATAAGTGCTGCTAAAGCCATCTGATCGATCTTAAGCGGTGATGAACGGCAGCAACATGATTTGGAAGGATATTATTCGTCCAGTAAGTCGGGTCTTTTTTCTTTTGTGCGCTGCATTGATTGTTCATACCTCCATTCTTCCACTTTCTTAGGATCGCCCTGTAACAGGATGTCCGGCACTTTCCATCCGCGGAAATCGGCGGGCCGGGTATATACGGGTGGCGCCAGCAGGTTGTCCTGGAAGGAATCGGTGAGCGCCGAAGTCTCATCATTCAATACCCCCGGCAACAAACGCCCTACAGCGTCCACTACTACAGCAGCAGCCAGCTCGCCGCCGCTAAGTACATAATCGCCAATGGATATTTCTTTGGTTACATAATGTTCGCGAATGCGTTCATCGATGCCCTTGTAATGACCGCAGATGATGAGCAGGTTTTCTTTCAGCGATAACTGGTTGGCTGTTTTCTGGTTGAAGCGTTCGCCATCGGGTGTCATATAAATGATCTCGTCGTATGGGCGGGCTGACTGTAATTCATCGATGGCATTGGCCAACGGCTCACACATCATTACCATGCCCGCGCCCCCGCCATACTGGTAATCATCTACCATACCGTATTTGTTCACCGCCCATTTGCGCAGCGGATGAACCTGTACTTCCAATAAGCCTTTTTCCTGCGCGCGCTTCATGATGCTGTGGGCGAATGGACTTTCCAGCAATTCGGGCAAAACGGTAAGGACGTCGATTTTCATACTGCAAACATATTAATTACCCGGTAATAGTACCTTTGCTACCCGATTGCCCGCCTGTGTTGATTTTATCACTTGTAAAATAATATGCATTTAATGAAAAAGGCTTTTTTGTTTGATATGAACGGGACCATGGTCGACGATATGCAGTACCACGTGATCGCCTGGCATAAAATTGTAAATGAAATGGGCGCCAACCTAAGCCTGGAAGAAGTAAAGGAGCAATGTTATGGGAAGAATGAAGAACTGCTCGAAAGGATATTTCCGGGGAGGTTTTCCGATGAAGAAAAACAAAAGATGAGCCGCGACAAAGAAATAGCTTACCAGCAGGCATATAAGCCTCATTTGAAATTGTTGCCCGGACTGGCAGCCTTTATGGAAAAGGCGAAGCAGGAAGGGATCAAGATGGGTATCGGTTCTGCAGCGATTACTTTCAATATTGATTTTGTGCTCGACGGACTGGGCATTCGTCATTATTTCGATGCCATCGTGAGCGCCGATGATGTGCAGATCAGCAAGCCTGACCCGGAAACTTTTACCAAATGCGCCGATCAGTTGGGGGTGGCCCATGGCGACTGCCTGGTGTTCGAAGACGCTACCAAAGGTGTGGAGGCCGCTGAAAGGGCCGGCATGCAATCGGTGGTGATCACCAGCTTCCATGAACCGGAGGCCTTCAGTCACCTGCCGGAGATACTGTTTTTCGTGCAGGACTATAACGACGGGCAACTGGAAGGCCTTTTCCAGCACCGGAATTGAGCGCATCGCTGATGCATTTTTTTAATGTCAAATAAATAAAGGTATAAAATACACTTATTTAAAAAAGAGTGTACATTGTGGCTCATTTAATTGCTTGACATTGAAAAGAACAGATCAATCGTATGTGATAGGCGTTGATTTCGGAACAGACTCTGTACGTTCCGTGATCATCGATGCAGGAGACGGAAGGGAAGTGGCTGCTGCTTTGTTTTATTACCCGCGCTGGAAAGACGGACTTTATTGCAACCCGGAAGAGAACAGGTTCCGTCAGCATCCATTGGATTATTTGGAAGGATTGGAATACACCATCGGCGACTGCCTGAAACAGGCCGGACCCGCCGTGGCGAAAGGCATTAAAGGCATTGCTGTAGATACTACCGGATCTACGCCCGTAGCGGTAGACCGGCAGGGTGTTCCCCTGGCGCTTTTGCCAGGCTTTGAAGAAAACCCGAATGCCATGTTTGTGTTGTGGAAAGATCATACCGCTACACTCGAAGCATCACAGATCAATGCGCATGCGGCAACACAGGCTACCAACTATTTACAGTTTGTAGGCGGCATTTACAGCAGCGAATGGTTCTGGGCCAAACTGCTGCATGTATTGCGTGCAGATGAAGCGGTGGCGAAAGCTTGTTACTCCTGGGTAGAGCATTGCGACTGGATACCTTTTGTATTGACCGGTGGCAACGATGTACATGCACTCAAACGTGGTGTGTGTGCAGCAGGACATAAATCTTTATGGGCAACTGAATTTGGCGGATTGCCCCCCAATGATTTCTTTTCTTCTTTGGATACAAGACTCGACGGATTTACTGCCCGCTTGTTCGATCGTACGTACACTTCTGCGGAGCCGGCCGGTTACCTGGGTAAGCGCTGGGCAGAAAAATGGGGCCTCTCTAGCGACGTAGTAGTGGGCATCGGTGCATTCGATTGTCACATGGGAGCAGTAGGCGGACAGATCGAACCCTATTACCTGAGCAAAGTGATGGGAACCTCCACCTGCGATATGCTGGTAGCGCCCGTAGATGAAATGAAAGGTAAATTAGTGCGTGGTATTTGTGGCCAGGTACCTGGTTCCATTATTCCGGGTATGATGGGCATGGAAGCGGGCCAGTCGGCATTCGGTGATGCTTATGCCTGGTACAAAACATTACTCTCCTGGCCATTGCAGCAACTGCATACTTCTTCACTGATCGATGCGGCAACGGCCGCAGCTTTGAGAAATGAGATAAGCGATCGGATGATCACCAATTTATCGAACGAAGCCGCCAGGCTACCGCTTGATGCATCGGATGAGCTGGCGGTGGATTGGCTCAATGGAAGAAGAACACCTGATGCCAACCAACTGTTGACTGCGGCTGTCAGTGGTATGAACCTGGGTACAGGAGCGCCTCACTTATTCAAAGCACTGGTAGAAGGAACCTGTTTCGGCGCCAAAGCCATTACTGACCGGTTTGTGGAAGAAGGTATCCCGGTAAAAGGACTGATTGGCCTGGGAGGTGTTGCTAAAAAATCGCCGTATATTATGCAGGTAATGGCGGATGTGATGAACATGCCCATCCGTATTCATAAAACAGAACAGACCTGTGCGATTGGCGCTGCGATGTTTGCGGCTACTGCGGCAGGATTGTATCCAACAGTAGAAGAAGCGATGTATGCAATGGGGCAAGGATTTGATACTACCTATCACCCCGACCCATCGAGGAGCAGTGTATATGCCAAACGCTATCTTCAATACAAACAATTGGGTACTTTTTTAGAAGCGCGCAATAACTGAATAATACAACCATGAAATACGAATACATACAGCAAGCGGCCTATGAAGCTAACATGCAACTGCCTAAGTTAGGACTGGTGCTGTTTACATTCGGCAACGTGAGTGCTGTAGACAGGAACCTGGGTGTTTTCGCCATCAAACCAAGCGGTGTGCCCTACGAAGAATTGTCGCCCGAAAAAATGGTCATCGTAGACTTTGATGCAAATGTAGTGGCAGGTACACTCAGGCCTTCATCAGATACCAAAACGCATGCGGTGCTTTATAAACACTGGGATGCCATTGGCGGCATTGTGCATACGCATTCTACTTATGC
The DNA here is from genome assembly GCF_900106985.1 of Hydrobacter penzbergensis. Taxonomy (NCBI): domain Bacteria; kingdom Pseudomonadati; phylum Bacteroidota; class Chitinophagia; order Chitinophagales; family Chitinophagaceae; genus Hydrobacter; species Hydrobacter penzbergensis. The sequence continues at coordinate 107,095 of NZ_FNNO01000009.1, forward strand.
TACTGCATGGGCACAGAGCTTGCGCGATATACCTATTTATGGTACCACGCACGCCGATCACAACGTTGCAGATATTCCTTGCGCACCGCCTATGAGCGATGAGATGATCAAGGGCGATTATGAATACCAGACCGGCTTCCAGATCATGGATTGCCTGCGAAAAAAAAAACTGAGTTACCAGGAAATGGAAATGATATTGGTAGGCAACCATGCACCTTTTACCTGGGGCAAGACGGCAGAGAAAGCCGTTTATAATAGTGCGGTGCTGGAAAGCGTTGCGCAAATGGCATACCTGACAGAACAGATCAGGCAGGATGCACCCAGGCTGAAAGACGCATTGATCAAAAAACATTTTGAACGGAAACACGGACCGGATAGTTATTACGGACAATAAAACCGGTTGTTCAAATAAAAAACACCAACTATGAAACAGTTCATTGTATCATGTTGCATGCTTTCATCTGTTGCCGTTATGGCGCAGCAAAAAGATTACCCCATCCAGGCGGTTGATTTTACACAGGTAAAACTGACCGACAGGTTTTGGTTACCCCGTATCGAAACCAACAGAACAGTTACCATCCCGGCTTCTTTTGCGCGTTGTGAGAGCACCGGGCGTGTGAAGAATTTTGTGATGGCAGCACAGAAAAATGGCAAATTCTGCACGACTTATCCGTTCGACGATACGGATATTTATAAAACGATAGAAGGCGCCTCGTTTTCGCTGGCTGTGCATCCTGATCCTAAGCTGGATGCTTATGTTGATTCGCTCATCCACATCATCAAAGACGCGCAGGAGCCCGACGGGTATTTGTATACAGCCCGCACCATCAATCCGGCGGCAGCACACAGTTGGGCCGGCAAGGAACGGTGGGAAAAAGAAAGAGAGTTGAGTCATGAATTGTACAATGCCGGCCATTTATACGAAGCGGCAGCGGCGCATTATACGGCTACTAAAAAAAGAAACCTGTTGGACATCGCTTTGAAGAATGCCGACCTGGTTTGTTCTGTTTTCGGTCCGGATAAAAAACATGTTGCACCCGGTCATGAAATCGTGGAAATGGGATTGGTAAAATTATACCGCCTCACAGGCAAGCAGGCCTATTTGAATACTGCCAAATTTTTCATAGAAGAAAGAGGCCATTATACAGGCTACGATACAAAAAGCACAGACCCCTGGAAGAACGGCGCTTACTGGCAGGATGATAAGCCGCTTGTACAACAGCAGGAAGCGGAAGGCCATGCTGTGAGGGCAGGATACCTTTATTCAGCAGTGGCAGATGTGGCCGCACTCACCAATGATACTGCCTTATTGCATGCGATTGACAGGATATGGGAGAATACCGTAAGTAAAAAAATGTATGTGCAGGGAAGCATCGGTGCGCGCGGCGATGGAGAACGTTTTGGCAATAATTATGAACTGCCCAATGCCACTGCGTACAATGAAACCTGCGCCGCTATTGCCAATGTATATTGGAACCAGCGCATGTTCCTGCTGCATGGCGATTCGAAGTATATAGATATACTTGAAAAGACATTGTACAACGGACTCATATCAGGCATTGGTCTCGATGGAAAATCTTTCTTTTATACCAATGCCATGCAGGTAAAAGGGCATGACAATCCCATGGGACTTGAAGAAGAACGATCCGGCTGGTTTGAATGCTCTTGTTGTCCTACCAACCTGGCGAGACTGATCCCCTCTATTCCCGGCTATATCTATGCGCAACGAGACAATAAATTATTCATCAACCTGTTCATCAGCGGCGCCGCCCGGGTGAACATCGGACATACACCTGTTCAAATCATACAGCAAAATAATTATCCCTGGGAGGGTGCGTTATCATTCACCATACAACCACAAAAAACAGTGGATGGCGATATCCTGATACGCATACCGGGATGGGCCAGGAACCAGGCCATGCCTTCTGAATTGTATCATTTCCAAAGTGCCGACACTAACCAGGTTACCATCAAAGTAAATGGAATACCCATCACCTACACATTGGAAAATGGATATGCTTCCATCGACCGCAAATGGAAGAAAGGAGATGTGATCACGGTAGACCTCCCGATGGAAGTAAGAAGGGTAACAGCAGACCAGCGGATCAAAGACGATATAGACAAAGTGGCTTTGCAACGCGGCCCGCTGATGTATTGCGCCGAATGGGCGGATAATGCCGGGAAAACAGATAATATCCTGCTCGCACCCGGTACTGCATTCTCGCCTGTTTTTATGCCGGATTTGCTGAACGGCGTTATGGTGTTGAAAGGAACCGTATCCAAAGTAGTGATTGAAAATGCTCAAAAAGCCGCAACAATAAGTAACCCATTTGTAGCCATTCCTTATTATGCATGGGCCAACAGAGGAAAAGGCGAGATGACACTCTGGTTCCCTGAAAAACTAAACTATTTAACGATCAACTAATTCAACAAAAGAAAGAATACCAATGACAAATCTGAAAGGACTGGAAGTTTGGTTTGTAACAGGAAGCCAACATTTATATGGGGAAGTTACTTTGCAGCAAGTAGCGGATCATTCAAAAGAGATTGCTCAATCATTACATGCATCTGCATTCATACCGGTATCTGTTGTTTTCAAACCTGTGGTAAAATCAACAGAAGAAATTTATGCGCTTTGCGCAGAAGCCAATCAGTCTGAAAAATGCATTGGCATCATTGCATGGATGCATACTTTCTCACCTGCTAAAATGTGGATCAATGGCTTGAAGATATTGCGCAAGCCGGTGCTGCACCTGCATACCCAATTCAACAGAGACATTCCCTGGAATGAGATCGATATGGATTTTATGAACCTGAACCAGTCGGCACACGGCGACCGCGAATTCGGATTCATCATGAGCCGCATGCGGCTGCGCAGGAAAGTAGTGGTAGGTCATTGGAAAGATGAGCAGGTGATAGAAAGGATCAACGTATGGGCCAGGGCCGCAGCAGGCTGGCACGATTGGCAGGGAGCACGGTTTGTACGTTTTGGAGACAATATGCGTTTCGTTGCTGTTACCGATGGAGACAAGGTAGAAGCGGAATTAAAATTCGGCTATTCCGTTAACACGCATGGGATCGGCGACCTGGTGGCCGTTATCAACGCAGTAGGCGAAAAAGAGATTGATGTGCTGTTGGAAGAATATGCTGATACATATACCCTGGCGCCTGCTTTGCAAAAAGGAGCGGCAGCATACGCGTCTCTCCGTGAAGCAGCAAAAATTGAACTGGGCCTGCGTCGTTTCTTAACAGCAGGCAACTATAAAGGCTTCACAGATACTTTTGAAGACCTGCACGGCATGGTGCAATTGCCGGGCATTGCATCACAGCGAATGATGGCCGCAGGCTATGGCTTTGGTGGCGAAGGCGATTGGAAAACGGCAGCATTGGTACGCGCCATGAAAGTAATGGCAACCGGCTTACCTGGTGGTAACTCTTTCATGGAAGATTATACTTATCATCTCGATAAACAAAATCCCATGGTGCTGGGGTCGCATATGCTGGAGATCTGTTCTTCTATTGCGCATGGTAAACCTTCCTGTGAAATCCATCCGTTGGGCATTGGCGGTAAAGCAGATCCGGTAAGGCTTGTGTTCAATGTAGCAGGCGGCAATGCCCTCAACGCATCGATCATTGATATGGGTAACCGGTTCCGCTTGCTGGTGAATGAAGTGGAAGCGCAAGCGCCGGTACATGCCCTTCCCAAACTGCCTGTAGCAAGGGTGTTGTGGAAACCTTATCCTGATATGTACACCGGTTGCGCCGCCTGGATACTCGCGGGAGGCGCTCACCATACCTGCTATAGCCAGAACCTCACAGCAGAGCACCTGGAAGACTTTGCCGACATGGCGGGCATTGAATTTTCGCTGATCGGCAAGCAAACCCAATTGCACCAGTTCAAGAATGAACTGCGATGGAACGACCTGTATTATCAATTCAATCATCAATAACACCACCAACGATTGCCTCCTTATGAATCATCAACTGGAATTTAGAGACGGACTGATCTTCGTGATCTATTTTATTGTCGTAGCCTCTTATGGCTATTGGGTGTATCGCCGCAAAAAGAAAGCTACTACCGATACCAAAGATTTCTTCCTGGCTGAAGGATCATTAACCTGGTGGGCTATTGGCGCTTCACTCATCGCTTCCAATATTTCTGCCGAACAGTTCATTGGCATGAGTGGCGATGGTTTTTTTGCCGGCATCGCCGTAGCGGCTTACGAATGGATCGCCGCGCTGGCGCTGATCATTATTGCCGTATGGTTCATGCCCATATACCTCAAGAATAAAATATACACCATGCCCCAGTTCCTTACTACCCGCTATAATGGAACGGTGGCGCTGATCATGGCGGTATTCTGGCTCTTTTTGTATGTGTTCGTAAACCTCACTTCCATACTCTACCTCGGCGCTTTGGCCATCAACGGTTTGCTGGGCGGAGAATATTTACACGTGGTGATGATTGCACTGGCTTTGTTTGCCGTAATCATTACACTGGGTGGTATGAAAGTGATCGGTTATACCGATGTGATACAGGTAGCCGTTTTGATCATTGGAGGATTGGCAACAACCTATATGGCGCTGACATTGGTAAGTGAGAAATTCGGACTGGGCAAAGATGCCCTTGCCGGATTCAAGATGCTGATGAAAGATGCACCGGATCATTTCCACATGATCTTTAAAAAACCTGCACCCGGTGCGCCGCAATTGGATGTGAGCAAATACCTCATACTGCCGGGTGTTACCATGTATTTTGCCGGACAATGGATCGTTAACCTGAACTATTGGGGTTGCAACCAGTACATCACCCAAAGGGCGCTGGGAGCGAATTTACAGACGGCCAGGACCGGGATCCTGTTTGCCGGGTTACTGAAACTGATGATGCCTGTGATCGTGATGCTGCCCGGTATCGCGGCGTATGTGCTGTATAAGAACGGACACCTTCCGCAATTGGCCAACGGCAGTAAAGACGGCGCTTATTCAGCCGTACTGGGTTTTCTGCCGAATGGATTGAAGGGACTTTCGATCGCTGCACTCACTGCGGCCATCGTAGCATCGCTGGCGGGCAAAGCCAATAGCATTTCCACCATTTTCACGCTCGACGTTTATAAAAAATACCTCAACAAGGAAGCCGGTGAAGCCAAACTGGTATGGGTAGGACGGGCTACCATCATCATCGCAATGGTAGTGGGTATTCTCTTTACCTGGAGCGATCTGTTAGGGATTGGCGGTGAAGGAGGCTTTACTTTTATTCAGAAATATACTGGCTTCATCAGTCCGGGTATCTTCGCCATGTTTATCCTGGGTATGTTCTGGAAAAGAACCAGCGGCGCTGCGGCCATCGTTGGTATCCTGGTAGGTTTTTTGGCATCAGTGTTCTTCAACAACCACATGGCCATTTCGATGTTCGGCACCGAAACATGGTTTTATACAGCTTTCCCCAACGGAAAAGGTGGATATGAGATTCCTTTCCTCGTTTGTATGGGACTCTCTTTCCTGTTCACTGTAATTTCCATGGTATTGGTAAGCCTGGCCGGACCTGCTGTAAACCCGAAAGCCTTTGTGTTCGAGAAAGGAATGTTCCGGGTAAAACCGGCAACCGTTGTAATGATCGTGATTACGTTGCTGCTGCTGTCGGCATTATATGTTCGATTCTGGTAGCGAATTTGAATAATAACCTGTATGTTCACTTGCTAAAACCATTGTGGATTTAAACAGAAAACAAATGAGTATTATTCAATACAAAAGCTACGACAGGTTGCTCGTAGCGGTAGACTGTATCATTTTCGGTTTTGATGGAACAGAGCTGAAAGCGTTGATGATCAAGAGAGGATTTGATCCGGAAATGGGCAAATGGTCACTCATGGGCGGCTTTGTAAACCAAATGGAAAGCGTAGATGATGCAGCCAGCAGGGTACTGAACCAGCTAACCGGTCTCAGTTCAATCTATATGGAACAATTGCATTGCTTCGGTGATGTGAAACGCGATCCCGGAGGAAGGGTGGTCTCTGTGGCTTATTTCGCATTGATAAAGATCGATGATTACAATGAAGCGCTGATGCAGGAACACAATGCAAAATGGTTCCCGCTGAAAAAAATCCCTGCCATGGTATTTGATCACAAACAAATGATGAGGCTTGCGCAGGAAAGACTACAGCAAAAAGTAGCACAGCATCCCATCGGGTTTGCGCTGTTGCCGGATAAGTTCACGCTGCAACAATTGCAGGGACTGTATGAAGCGATTTATGAGCGGCAAATGGACAAAAGGAATTTTACCCGTAAAATACTTGCGTTCAACATCCTCAATAAGCTGAATGAAAAAGAGAAAGAATCGTCGAAGAAAGGGGCATTCTATTATGTGTTTGACAAGAAGAAATACGAAAGGATGGACAAAGAAGGATTGAAATTTTTATAAATAAAACCTCCGCACTGTATGAGATCATTTTTTTCAGCACTATTACTGCTGCTGTTATCGGTTTCTTTTTCATTTTCCCAGTCAACGGCAAAACTCTATATCAATGCCAGTGACCCCAGGGTAACCATCAGCCGGCATATCTACGGCCATTTTTCCGAACACCTGGGTCGTTGTATTTACGACGGATTCTGGGTAGGAGAGAATAGCAGCATCCCCAACAAAGGACGTATCCGCTTGGATATTGTAGAAGCGCTGAAAAAAATAAAGATACCCAACCTGCGCTGGCCCGGCGGCTGTTTCGCCGATGAATACCATTGGCGCGACGGGATCGGTCCGCGCAAACAACGCCCCACCATGATCAATACCAACTGGGGCAATGTAACGGAAGACAACAGCTTTGGCACACACGAATTCCTGGAGCTTTGCGACATGCTGGGCTGTGAACCTTATATTACAGGCAATGTAGGAAGCGGTACGGTAAGCGAAATGAACAACTGGGTGGAATACCTGAATTTCGATGGCCAGAGTCCGCTTACAACACTGAGAAAAGAAAACGGCCGAAACAAGCCCTGGAATGTTTCTTTCTGGGGCGTGGGCAATGAGAGCTGGGGCTGCGGTGGCAACATGACGCCTGAATATTATGTGAATGAATACAAACGCTATGCAACCTTCGCCAAGAATTATCCCAACGCGCGGTTGAAAAAAATTGCATGCGGAGCGAGTGATGGAGATTATAACTGGACCGATGTGCTGATGAAAAATGTTGGTACGCGTATGTGGGGACTGTCGTTGCATTATTACACCGTTCCCAAATCATGGAGCGATAAAGGGTCTGCCACTTCCTTCGATGAAAAAGAATATTTCACTACCATGAAAAAATGCCTTTTCATGGATGAGCTGGTAACACGTCACGGTACCATCATGGATAAATACGATCCCGATAAACGGGTAGCCATGGTAGTAGATGAATGGGGTATCTGGACGAATGTAGAGCCAGACAGTAATCCTGCATTCCTTTACCAGCAAAACAGCCTGCGCGATGCATTGGTGGCGGGTACCACGCTCAATATTTTCAACAACCATGCCGATAGGGTAAGGATGGCGAACCTGGCACAAACGGTGAACGTATTACAATCGCTGGTATTGACGCAGGGCAATAAAATGTTGCTCACGCCTACTTATCATGTATTCGATCTTTACAAAGTGCACCAGGATGCCAAATTGTTGCCGTTGCAATTGAATGTACCCGACTACCAGTATGGAGACCAGAAAATGCCGGCAGTCAATGCATCTGCATCCGTTGATTCAACCGGCGCCATCCATATATCTTTGGTGAACCTTGATGCTGCACATACTATTCCTGTTACAACAACCATCAGCGGATCGAACTGGCATACGGTTGAAGGACAGGTATTGACTGCTGCGAAGTTCACAGATATCAATACTTTCGATCAACCGGGTAATATCCGGCCGGTACCATTCAGTCATGCGCGAAAAGAAGGAGATCAATTGGTGGCCAACCTGCCGCCCTTATCGGTGGTGGTACTGACATTGAAATAACCGATCTTTATTTTCAATAGCCATTTAAAACTTATACGAATGAAACTACGATTGTCATTTTATCTATTCATTGGGTTGCTGGCTGCAACTGTTCCGGCCTGCAAAAATCAAGAGCAAAAAACCTCAGCCGGTATGGGCATTACAAAAGTAGATTTTGGAGAAGTAGATGGGAAAAAAGTATTCCTGTTTACACTTACCAACAGCAAAGGAAACCAGGTAAAGATTACCAATTATGGCGGCACCGTTACATCCTGGACCAGTGCCGATAAGCAGGGAAAAAGATCCGGTATTGTGCTGGGCTACGATAGCTTAAGCGGTTATCTTGCTCATCCGCCATATTTTGGGGCGCTGATTGGCCGTTATGGAAATCGCATTGCCAATGGTAAGTTCACATTGGATGGCGCTACTTATACTTTGGCTACCAACAACGGTAAAAACCACCTGCACGGTGGTAACAAGGGATTTGATAAAGTAGTATGGGATGCTGTTACTGAAAATGATTCAACACCTGCGTTGGTGCTGAGTTATGTAAGCAAAGACGGTGAAGAAGGATATCCCGGTACACTGCGTGTAAAAGTGCGCTACCATTACACGAACGATGATGCGTTGGAGATTGAATACTGGGCTGAGACCGATAAAGCCACTCCGGTGAATCTTACCAACCATTCTTATTTCAATTTAACAGGAGATGTGGGCAATACCATTCTGGATCATCGTTTATGGGTTGATGCCGATCATTATACGCCGGTAGATACCACGTTGATACCTACAGGCGAGATCAAAGCAGTGAAAGGAACACCATTCGATTTTACACAGGCAGAAAAGATCGGCGCCCGCATTGCTTCGGTACCTGGTGGCTATGACCATAATTTTGTGTTGAATAAGAAAGATACGGCTATATCATTGGCGGCAGTTTTATCCGATTCAACCAGTGGCAGGAAGCTGGAAGTCTTTACCACCGAACCGGGATTGCAATTTTATTCCGGTAACTTCCTTGATGGCACATTGAAAACTTCAGCAGGAAAAGCCATCAACCAGCATACAGGACTCTGTTTGGAAACACAGCATTTCCCCGATTCGCCGAATGAACCTGCTTTCCCCAGCACTATTCTGAGGCCGGGTAAACAATATCATTCATTGACACGATACAAATTGAGTCTTCAATAAACAGATCAATCCAGGAAATCGTTGAGGTCTCTGCGTTGTTTCTTGGTGGGGCGGCCAATCTTACTCAAACGTTTACCCGTTTGATAGGTGGCCGCCTCATATTTTATACGGTCGATCTCTTCGGCAGGCGTAAGGTCGACATAATATTGTATGGCTTCGCTGTATTGTACCCTGTGGTCGAGCAGGCCGGTAACTTTGATCACCCATTTGCGTGACTCGGCCTTGACTTCGTATTCATCTCCCAGGGTCACGGTTTTGGATGCTTTGACAGCAGTTCCCTGGCATTTCACTTTCCCTTTATCGCAGGCATCGGCCGCCTGGCTGCGCGTTTTGAACAAACGGATGGCCCAGAGATATTTATCTACCCTTAACTTTTCTTTAGCGGTTGCCATCATTGCGATTTATTGCATCTCTCCATAGTACTGGTGGAAATAAGGGATGGTTTCAATGCCTTTATAGAAATTGAATACATCGAATTTCTCATTCGGACTGTGCAGGTTATCACTGTCGAGACCAAATCCCATGAATACGATCTTGATGCCCAGTTCTTTTTCAAAAAGGGCGCAAATAGGAATGCTGCCGCCGCCGCGAACCGGTATGGGCTCTTTACCAAAAGTGGTTTGAATGGCTTTGGCCGCCGCTTTGTATGCATTGGAATCGATGGGCGTCATATAAGGTTCGCCGCCATGATGTTCTTCGGCTTTCACAGTAACGCCTGCAGGAGCGATGCGCTTGAAATAATTCAATAATTTCTCTGTGATTTTCTCAGACGACTGGTTGGGAACGAGGCGACAGGATATTTTGGCATAAGCTTTTGAAGGCAGCACCGTCTTGGCTCCTTCGCCGGTATAACCACCCCAGATACCATTCAGTTCCAAAGTTGGACGGATACCCGTTCTTTCATTCGTCGTATATCCTTTTTCGCCCCACAGGCTGTTGATGCCCAGGTCTTTTTTATACGCTTCTTCGCTGAAAGGCGCTTGCGCCATTTTAGCGCGCTCTTCGGGAGTGGCTTCTACCACATCATCGTAAAAACCAGGTATGGTAATGTGGTTATTTTCATCATGGCAGGAAGCGATCATCCTCGCCAGCATGGTAATGGGGTTGGCTACAGCGCCGCCGTATACACCGCTGTGCAGGTCACGGTTGGGGCCTGTTACTTCCACTTCAATATAACTGAGACCACGCACGCCGATATCGATGGAAGGCGTTTCCATGCTCAGCATGGAAGTATCGCTGATCAGTATCACATCGGCTTTAAGCAATGCTTTGTTGGCTTTTACAAAAGTGGCCAGGTTGGGACTACCCACTTCTTCTTCGCCTTCAATGAGAAACTTGACATTGCATGGCAGGCTATTGGTTTGCACCATGGTTTCCAGCGCTTTCACGTGCATGTAAAACTGGCCTTTGTCATCGCAGGAACCGCGCGCATAGATCTTACCATCTTTGATCAGCGGCTCGAAAGGCCCGCTGTGCCAGAGTTCCAGCGGATCGGGCGGTTGCACATCGTAGTGCCCGTATACCAGTACAGTGGGTTTGGCGGGATCGATGTTCTTTTCTGCATACACGATAGGGTGTCCTGCAGTAGTATATATATCAACTTTATCGGCACCGGCTTCCTGTAAGCGCTGCTTCACTGCTTCGGCACAAGCGATCATATCGCCTTTGTGCTCGCTGCGGGCACTTACACTGGGTATGCGCAATAGATCGAGTAGTTCTTCAAGAAAACGGTCTTTGTGTTTTTCCTGGTACGCTTTCCAAACCTGCATACAATTGGGTTTTAAAGTGATGGAATAATGGAGCGCAATTTACGCCAATCGGTGTTTCTGATCGGAAATAAGGTTCTTCATGGTCCATTCTACTTTTTGTTCGAAGGGATGCTGCCGTACAGAGCAGTTCTGCTTGGTACAGATACTGCAACTGAAGGGCAGGCAACCATCGGTATGCACCATTAATTCGAGTGCATCACCGAATTGTTGTTTGATGAGGGCCGAGAGTGCATCTATTTCGCGGTGCGCTTCGTGTACGTTGAGGTACCAGGGAACGGTAAGATGACAATCCACATGCAAAAGGCTGCCGTATTTGATTACGCGCAGGTTGTGCAGGTCGATCCAATTTTCCTGCCTGTGTTCGTTCAGTACACGTATGAAACGGTTCAGCAATTCTATATCCGCTTCATCCATGATCCCCGCCAGAGAACGCCGGAGTATTTTGTAACCATTGTAAATAACAAGGACGCTTAAAAAGAAAGCAATGAGCTTGTCGAGCCAGGCAAACCCGGTGAACAGGATCAGGAACAGCCCGGCAATGACAGCCAGTGTGGAATAAGTATCTATCTGTAAATGCTTGCCGCTTGCCAGCAGGGCAGGGGAATTGTTTTGCTTTCCTATTTTGATGCAAATGCCGCCTGCTATGAAATTGATTACTGCAGTGCCACCTACCAGCCACAAACCGATGCTGAGTTCCTGTAAAGGACTATGCCGGATAATGTTGAGCACAGTTTCATAAACGATCATGATGCCCGCTGCTATGATCAATGCCCCTTCTGCAGCTGCTGAAACGAATTCTGCTTTGCCATGTCCATAAGGATGATCCATATCACGCGGCTTGGCAGCCACATATAAGCTGTAAAGACCAATGAACCCGGCGATCACGTTTACAATACTTTCCAGCGCGTCGGTTAGTATTGACAGGGATTGAGTGAACTGATACGCAATAATCTTGGCAGCAAACAATACCACACTGAGTAAAGTGATCGATAATTGTACGCGATAGTTTTGCTTGGCGATTTGCATTAACCGATCAGTTCTACTTTGTAATCGATCTTGCAATGCTTGGAGAGCATAGCCGAGATGCCACAGTATTTTTCGTGTGAGAGCGCTACCGCACGGTTCACTTTATCGATGTCTTCGGCGGGCGCATCACAACGATAGATCATATTAATAAACTTGAATACTTTGGGATGCTCTTCCGTTTGTTCTGCCGAAGTATCTATTTCCAGTTTGGTGAAGTTCACTTTCATTTTACGCAGGATGTCTACCACATCCATGCCGCTGCAACCTGCCAGCGATCCCAGTAACATTCTCTTGGGGTTCATGCCGCTTCCCAACCCACCGCTTTCTACTGCTGTGTCTATCCTTACCGTATGCCCCGTATCTGCCGTTGCATCAAAAGCAAGTGCCGACACCCATTTGGTGATCGTTCTCATAAGTATTACACTTTCTGTTTTTATTAAATCTCATTGAGCCATCGATTACATCATTCTTTTCGCAACAAAATCCCAATTCACCAGGTTCCACCAGTTGTTGATATAGTCCGGCCTTTTGTTCTGGTATTTGAGGTAATAAGCGTGCTCCCACACATCCAATCCCAGCAGCGGTGTTCCTTTTACTTCACTGATGTCCATCAGGGGATTATCCTGGTTGGGAGTAGAAGTAACCACGAGGTGATGATCGGGTGTTTGCACCAGCCAGGCCCAGCCGCTTCCAAAACGGTTCTTACCTGCATCGGAGAACTGTGTTTTAAAAGTTTCGAAAGAACCGAATGAACGATCAATGGCTGCTGCCAGGTTTCCTTCGGGCTTGGCAGCAGTTCCCGGCCTCATGCATTGCCAGAACAATTCATGGTTATAATGTCCGCCGCCGTTGTTACGCATCTTGGTAGAATATTTAGAGATATTCCGCAGAAGGTTTTCCAGCTTCTCTGAATTGGTGTTTACTTTTTCCGCTGCACAGGCTTCTGCCAGGTTCTTGGCATAACCGGTGGCATGCTTGCTGTAATGTATTTCCATGGTCATGGCATCGATAACAGGCTCCAGTGCATTGTAGGCATAAGGGAGCGCATGTTGTGTGAAAGCACTGTCTGCCAGAAATTCGTTTTCTGCTTTTACCAGTGAAGGAAGAATGGTCATGGATAAACCTGCTGCAACGCCAGCTTGGCCGGTGACTTTAATAAAGTCGCGACGGCTCGAAGTATTTTTTTTCATAACGATGATATTAAGTTGAACTTTTTCTATTCTTAAAGTTAGTCCAAAAACGCCTCACCTGTCTAAACAAACGATAATAAAACTCCTGGTTAAACAGTTGTGAATCCCGCATGGCTTTGTACGTAAGGAAAATACCCACCGGTATCAGTACCATGGTAGAAAGCCACATGCCCATCAGGGGACTCATTTCGCCGGCCCGTGCAAATTTTTCACCAAACTGGTTGAGCAGGTGAAAACTTACAAAGAAGATCACCGCAAATACCAGCGGTGTACCCAGTCCCCCTTTTCGTATGATGGAACCCAACGGCGCACCGATCAGGAACAATACCAGGCAGGCAACGGACAGTGTGAATTTCCGGTGCCATTCTATTTTATGGAATTGCAGTGAAAGGTAACGCTGGGTATAATCGTTCGCCAATACATTGACATTGCCTTTGAGCGTGCCGATCTGGCTACCGGCGTTTTGCAACACAGAAAATGCCAGCGAATCGGGCAGCAGGCTGTTGAATGTTTTCGCTTTTCGGTTGATCCTGGAACTGTCTATCCTTGCCCAGCCGGTGTCTTCGTATTTGGTGAAGCGCAAATAGGGTGAGACCTCGTAGCGGGTCCTTCTTCTGTAAAAAGTATCGATGTTATGCAGGGAATCGATCACGCCATTCAGTTGCCGAAGACTGAGCATTTTGGGGTCATAAAAAGCGCTGTCGCCACTCTTGTTCATCTGGAAGCTTTTGAGGTCGAACATCTTTTTATATTCTTTGAATCCCATTCGGATGAATTCGGTGTTGGTAGTGCCCCGTTGTCCTTTTTCCTGGTAACGCCAACCATTGCGCAAAATGAATTCCAGGAAGCGCTTGTCTTTCGTTACGCGCATGACGCCGCTTTCGGCGATCAGCATATGATCCTGCAGACCACCGGGACTTCTTTCAAATATCACCACATCATGTATGATGCTGTCGTTCTTTTCTTTCTTACCCAGTTTGATCACATACCCATCGATCTTATCATAAAAAACACCTTCTTTGATATCGATGGCGGGTTTGGAAACGATGATATCGTATTTGAGCGCTGATAGTTTCAGTTGTGTTACCGGGATGATATTATTGGCGAATAAAAAAGCAATGCCGCTGATGAAAATGGTGATGATGATCAGCGGGCGCATGAAGCGCAGGAGCGGGATACCGGATGCTTTGATGGCCACCAATTCGAATGATTCGCCCAGGTTGCCGAATGTCATGATGGAAGAGAAAAGCAGGGCCAGCGGCAAAGCCAGCGGAACCCAGAAAAGCGCCACCAGGCCAATCAGCTTCATCACTGTAAATAAATCGAGTCCTTTTCCTACGAGGTCGTCGATATACAGCCAGAAAAACTGCATGGTCAGCACAAAAAGCGAGATAGTGAAAGCGGCAATAAAAGGACCAACAAAAGAACGGATGATGAGTATGTCGAGCTTTTTAAACAAATCCAGCCGGAGTTTATTCGTTAAGGATTACAAAAATAGTGCATTCACCAAAGGAAAGAGATGATCAACGCAACAACACGTCAATTTAACGAAATAAAATCCAGCTCATATACCGTTGTGGGATGAATGGTATGATAACGGGTGGGTACTCCTTAAGCACCCAGGCGGTGAAACAGTTCTTTCACCTGGTAGCCCCATAACTGGCTCTGGTCTTTGATCTCTGCTTTTTCAGCAAAATCCTTGATCAGGAGTATGGTCTGGTTTGAAATCTCGGTCTTCTCGATCCTGAATTCGAAATATTCGGTTTTATCAGTATGCTGCCAGTGGAAACGGATGAATTTGTCTTGCTCCAGGTCCAGCACGTCTGCCTTATCGGGCGTGCCGCCATTCCATGAAAAACTGTATACATTTTCCCATTCATCTACTTTATCTGCAAACCACTCCTGCAAACCGGCAGGTGTAGCTAAAAACTCATACAATATTGTTGGTGAACACCTGACGGGGAATTCCAAAGTAAATAGTTGCTTCTTGCTCATTACATTCGCTTTATACCTAGCTTGATCGCAGGTCTGCAATAATATTAAATAATCAACACCGTCCAAATGTTTTTTTGGCCGGCAGTGACCCGCAATGGGTCGAAAAAATACCCTATTTGACAAATGAAGTATAAATCATTGTGCTTCAGGTTATTGCAATGAATATTTTTTTTGACCGCATCGAAAAAATACTTAAATTGCTTTAGATAGGTGACGCAAGGAGTCCCGCAGCGTGTCTGCGGTTTATAATGGACATTTTCCGCTATACAAAATCAACCTTCTACCATACAACCTTAAACTTGCTTTTTTATGAGCATGCGTCAGCTAAAAATCACGAAATCCATCACCAATCGTGAGTCCCAGAGCCTGGAGAAATATTTACAGGAGATAGGGAAGGTTGATCTGATCAGTCCCGAAGAAGAAGTGCAACTGGCCATGCGCATCCGTCATGGAGATCAGCGGGCGCTGGACCGCCTGGTAAAATCGAACCTGCGTTTTGTGGTATCGGTTGCCAAGCAATACCAGAACCAGGGGCTCACTTTACCCGACCTCATCAACGAAGGCAACCTGGGACTTATCAAAGCGGCGCTTCGTTTTGATGAGACAAGGGGTTTCAAATTCATTTCTTATGCGGTATGGTGGATCAGGCAAAGCATATTGCAGGCATTGGCCGAGCAGAGCCGTATCGTGCGGTTGCCTTTGAACAAAGTAGGGCTCACCAACCGCATCAGCAAAGCATATCAGCAACTGGAACAGGAATACGAACGCGAACCCACGTCGCAGGAACTGGCCGACATGCTGGAGATCAGCCAGGAAGAAGTGGCCGCCACCATGAGTGTGGGCTTCCGGCATGTGAGCATGGATACCCCGCTTTCCGAAGGGGAAGATGGTACGCTGATAGACGTGATGGAAAATCCCAATGCAGAGAAAACAGATGAAAAACTGGTGCACCACGAATCCCTGCGGATGGAGATCGAAAGGAGCTTGAAAACCCTTACCGAAAGACAGAAAGATGTGGTCTGCTTTTTCTTTGGCATAGGGGTAGACCACCCGTTGAGCCTCGAAGACATCGGCGAGCGGTTCAACCTCACCCGGGAAAGGGTTCGGCAGATCAAGGACAAAGCCATTACCAAGCTGCGCAGCACCAGCCGCTGCAAGCATTTAAAGGTATACCTGGGATAAACCCGATTCGCACTATATTTGCACCTCTTTTTAAGATGAACCTGATTGGTTCATTTTTTATTTGTGAAAGATTGAAACCAGCGTACCATGTTCAATTCACTCAGTGAAAAACTCGAATCGGCGTTTAAGAACCTCCGCGGAGAAGCGCGCATCAACGACCTGAATGTTGCCAATACTGTCAAAGACATCCGCAGGGCACTCATCGATGCCGATGTGAATTTCAAGATAGCCAAAGAGTTCACCGATAAGGTGAAGGAAAAAGCGGTAGGAGAGAAAGTGATCAATGCCATCAGCCCCGGGCAGTTGATGGTGAAGATCGTGAAAGACGAACTCACCGAGCTCATGGGCGGTACCGAAGCGCAATTCAACATCACAGGCAATCCTGCCATCATACTCATTGCCGGGTTACAGGGTAGTGGTAAAACCACTTTCACCGGTAAGCTGGCGCATTACCTCAAAACAAAAAAAGGTAAATCACCCCTGTTGGTAGCGGCCGATATCTATCGCCCTGCGGCGATTGACCAGTTGACCGTGCTGGCAGAACAAGTGGGTGTGGATATTTACAGCGAGCGCGAAAACAAAGATGCCGTAGCGATTGCCCAAAATGCGATCAAAGAAGCGAAAGCTAAAAATAAAAATGTGATCATCATCGATACGGCGGGGCGACTGGCCATCGATGAAGCGATGATGACCGAAGTGGCCAATATCAAACAGGCGGTGAATCCTGCCGAGATATTGTTTGTAGTGGATTCCATGACCGGACAAGACGCGGTAAACACCGCCAAAGCTTTCAATGACCGGCTCGATTTCAGCGGTGTGGTGCTTACCAAGCTCGATGGTGATACACGCGGTGGTGCGGCTTTATCTATCAAGTACACGGTGAACAAACCCATCAAGTTTGTTAGTAGTGGTGAGAAGATGGATACACTGGATGTGTTCTATCCTGAAAGGATGGCACAACGTATCCTGGGCATGGGTGATATTACTACGCTCGTAGAAAAAGCCCAGGCGCAGTACGATGAAGCGGAGGCCAAAAAACTGGAGAAAAAGATCCGCAAGAACCAGTTCGATTTCCAGGATTTTCTCGACCAGCTTGCACAGATAAAAAAAATGGGTAATCTGAAAGACCTGATGGGTATGATTCCCGGTGTGGGCAAGGCCATCAAAGATGTAGATATCAACGACGATGCTTTCAAAGGCATCGAAGCCATGATACAGTCCATGACACCTTTCGAGCGGTCCAATCCCGATGCAATGACCCCATCCCGCAAGGAAAGGATCGCCAAGGGCAGCGGCAAGAGCATACAGGAACTGAATGCCTTTATGAAGCAATTTGAGCAGATGAAACAAATGATGAAAATGATGAATAATATGCCCATGGGAGGCAGGTTCCCCGGTATGAAGCGATAGTTTTTACAGAATCATAACAAGTTTGGTAGACTAGTACTTTGATTTTCTAAGATTTTGGGCTAATTTCGCGGTCTGATTTGTTAACTAATTTCTTAACGCCTTTAAATTTCTATTTAACATGGCAGTCAAAATGAGACTACAACGCCACGGCAGCAAAAAACGGCCCTTCTACTTCATTGTAGTAGCCGATGCACGTGCGCCAAGAGACGGTAAGTTCATCCAAAAGATCGGAACTTACAACCCGCTTACTGTACCCGCTACCATCCAGCTCGATCGTCAGAAAGCACTGGAATGGCTGCACAAGGGAGCTCAGCCCACCGATACAGTTCGCCGTATCCTCTCTTTCAAGGGAGTATTGTACCTGAAGCACCTGCTGAGGGGTGTGAAACTGGGACTGTTTGATGATGCTACTGCAATGACCAAATTCCAGGCATGGCATAGTGAGCATGAAGCAAGCATCGCCCGTCGTAACGAAGAGCACAGAAAAACCCAAAGAGCCCGTAAAGCTTACACCCCCGTAGTAAAGAAGGTGGAAAGCAAACATGAAGAAGCTTCTGAAGGAACTGCTGAAGCTTAATGGGATAAAACCATAGTTGCAAAGCCCCGACATTGTTGGGGCTTTGTTTTTATTTTTACTGCATGAATGATTATATCCATATTGGTAAGATCGTAGCCAGTTTTGGTTTGAAAGGAGAAGTGATACTCAAGCATGCATTGGGTAAGAAAACCACTTTCGCCGGACTGGAAGCCATCTTTGTTGAAGAAGTGAAAGGCGCTTACCTGCCTTATTTCATAGAATCTTCAAAAGCGAAAGATCATTCCGAAACCTATATCAAACTGGAGGGTGTTCATACCAAAGAAGCCGCCAACCGGCTTGCTACACGCAATGTATGGCTGCCCGAAGCCGATTTCCGCAAGCTGGCCGGCAAATCTGCCCCCATTTCATTGCTGGGCTTTGAACTCATTACTGATGAAGCCGAACATTTAGGCCCTATTGAAGAAGTGATCGAACAACCACATCAGGTGTTGTTGCGCATCAACCTCAATGGCAATGAAGCATTGATACCCTTACATGCTGAAACATTGAACAGCATTGATCATGCACGAAAAGAAGTGCATGTTACCCTACCGGACGGACTGCTGGATATTTACCGCTGATCCTTTTGAAATCTCTCTAACTTAGTGGACGTATGGCAGAACAGCAGCGTTATATTGCCCATTTCGATCTCGATTCTTTTTTTGTGAGTGTTGAATTGTTGCAGCAGCCTGCCCTGAAAGGAAAAGCAGTGATCGTGGGTGGTACACCTGAAAGAGGCGTAGTGACTTCCTGTAGTTACGAAGCGCGGAAATTCGGCGTACGCAGTGCTATGCCTATGAGCAGGGCTATGAAACTTTGTCCGCATGCTGTTGTACTCCGCGGCACACATACTGAATATCGCCGCTATTCCCAATGGGTAACCGATATCATCGCCGCCAAAGCCCCTTTGTTTGAAAAAGCGTCGATCGATGAATTTTATATTGATCTCACAGGTATGGACCGTTTTTTCGATCCGTATCAATGGACCATTGACCTGCGGCAGGAGATCATCGACAAAACCCAATTACCCATTTCATTTGGTTTGGCTGCAAATAAAATGGTAGCCAAGATCGCTACCGATGAAGCCAAGCCCAATGGTTATCTTTTTGTTCAACCCGGGAAAGAAAAAGATTTCTTAGCTCCGTTGCCGGTAAACAAATTTCCCGGAGTGGGTGAACAAACTTTCCTGCTGCTCAAAGCGATGGGCATCCATACCATACGCGACCTGAGCGAGACACCTGTTGCGATACTTGAAAAAAAATTGGGCAAGACCGGCGCTGACCTCTGGAAAAAATCGCAGGGCATTCACAACGGCCAGGTACACGCTTATCATGAAGCAAAATCGGTATCGAGTGAAAACACGTTCCATGAAAATACGGCCGACACAGATTTCTTATTGAGTGAATTGGTGCGGCTCACAGAAAGGGTGGCTTTTGAGTTAAGGAGGGATGAAAAGCTGGCTGGATGCATCGCTGTCAAGATCCGTTATCCCGATTTTGAGACCACATCAAAACAAACAACCATTTCCCGTACACTACGCGATGATGAACTGATACCACAGGCCATTGAACTCTTCCATCAATTATACCGCAAAGGACAGTCCGTTCGCTTGCTGGGCGTGCGGTTGAGTGAGCTCACCAACCATGCTGTGCAGGGCAGCCTTTTTGATGATGCTGAAAGAAAAAACAAGCTGTATAAAGCCATTGACGAGGTAAAGAATAAATTCGGGAAAACCGCCCTGAAAAAGGCAAGAACCCTTAAAAAAGGAAAAGAGTAAGAATATTTTTTAAAATAAGTCTACCAGTTTGGTAGGAAATAAGTATTTTCGTGATCCAAAAAATAATCACCATGAGTTTACGTTTAGGGGACCTGGCGCCCAACTTCAAGGCCGTAACCACGGCAGGCAATATCGATTTTCACGAGTATTTAGGCAATGGATGGGGTATTCTTTTTTCCCACCCTGCCGATTATACACCGGTTTGCACTACTGAATTGGGCAAAACGGCTCTTTTACAGGAAGAGTTTGCCAAACGCAATGTGAAAGTGTTGGCGCTAAGCGTTGACCCGCTCGATAAACACAATGGATGGGTGAATGATATCAACGAAACACAGCATGTTACTGTTGGTTTCCCCATCATTGCCGATGAAGATAAATCCATTGCCAATGCTTATGGCATGATCCATCCCAATGCATCAGAAACATTTACCGTTCGCTCCCTGTTTGTGATTGGTCCGGATAAAAAAATCAAACTCACCCTTACTTACCCCGCATCAACCGGAAGGAATTTCCACGAAGTATTGCGTGTGATCGACTCTTTGCAACTGACAGCCAATTACAGCGTGGCTACGCCTGCCGACTGGAAAGAAGGCGAAGATGTGATCGTGGTTCCCTCTATCAGCACTGCAGATGCGATCCAGAAGTTCCCCAAAGGTGTGAAAGAGGTGAAGCCTTACCTGCGTTATACGCCACAGCCCAACAAATAAAAGCAAGCAATCGATATTTTGTTCTCAGCCAAAGGCCCTGGTAATTTGATTACCGGGGCTTTTTTTTGATTAACTTTCACCAAACTGTATCATCCATGAGAAAACTGCTACTTTTCTTTTTTATGAGTTGCATGGCAGGTAACCTGCTGGCGCAACGCACCATTATCCATTGTGGACAACTGGTAGATGTTCAGCACCTGCAATTGCTGAAAGAAATGACCATCATAACAGAAGGCAATAAGATTGCTGAAGTACAGAAAGGTTATGTAAATGCCGGTCCTGCCGATAAACTGATCGATCTGAAGAACAGAACGGTGATGCCCGGATTGATTGATATGCATGTGCACCTGGAATTGGAAACCAATCCCAACAGGTACATGGAAACCTTCACATACAACCCGGCAGACTATGCATTCCAGTCGGTGGTGTTTGCCGGTAAAACCCTGATGGCCGGGTTTACCACCGTTCGCGACCTGGGTGGATCGGGCGTGAATATTTCATTGCGCAATGCCATCAATAAAGGATTGATCGTGGGCCCACGTGTATATACTGCGGGCAAAGCTATTGCCACTACAGGCGGACATGCAGACCCAACCAACGGTTACCGCAGAGACCTGATGGGTGATCCCGGTCCGGCTGCCGGCGTAATCAACGGCGCCGATGATGCTATGAAAGCCGTTCGCCAGCGGTACAAGGAAGGAAGCGATTTGATCAAGGTCACTGCATCAGGCGGTGTGCTGAGTGTGGCCAAAAGCGGTGAGAACCCACAGTTCACAGATGCAGAACTGAAAGCCGTTGTAGAAACGGCAAAAGACTATGGTTTTAAAGTGGCGGCGCATTGTCACGGTGCAGAAGCCATGAAACGCGCCATACGTGCAGGCGTGAACTCTATTGAACATGGCACTTATATGGATGATGAAGTGATGGAACTGATGAAGAAAATGGGTACCTATTATGTACCCACCATCATTGCAGGAAAATCTGTTGCCGATTCGGCTAAAAAGCCCGGTTATTTTCCGGAGTTGGTTGCCCCCAAGGCATTGGCCATCGGACCTAAAGTGCAAAACACATTTGCCAGAGCATACAAGACAGGCGTAAAGATTGCGTTTGGTACAGATGCCGGTGTTTATGCCCACGGCAAGAACTGGATGGAATTTGTGTACATGAATGAAGCCGGCATGCCTGCGTTGGAAACCATCCGGGCTGCAACGCTTTCTGCTGCCGACCTGCTGGGCGATGATCGCCTGGGTGTGATCGAGAAAGGAAAGCTGGCCGATATTGTTGCGATCGATGGTGATCCGGTAAAAGACATCCGGTCTATGGAGAAAGTAAAATTTGTAATGAAGAATGGTATTGTATACAAGCAGGATTGATCAGAAACTCCACTTGCGTAATTGCTGCAGCAATGCGCGGAGTTCTTTGGGCAATTCGGCTTCCAGTTCAAAACGTTCTCCGTTCAGTTCAAAGCTCAACCGGTGGGAATGCAATGCCAGTCGTGACAACAAAGGCCTTTCTTCTTCCGCGGCTTTGGAAAGTTTGAATTTCTTTTTAAGGGCTGATAACAGAACAGGCTGCGCGTCGCCATAGAGCTCGTCGCATACAATGGGATGCCCTATGTGCTGCATGTGCAGCCTGATCTGGTGCGTGCGCCCGGTATGGATGCGGAACTGCATCCAACTGTATAAACGGAACGATTCCAATACTTCATAATCGGTCAGGGAGGCTTTGCCTTTTACATGCGTGATCATTTTGCCGGTCTTGCCGGGATGTTCCATGATGGAAGCGTCAACACTGTCTTGTTTGTTAAAGGGAATGCCCTGCACAAGGCCCTGGTAATATTTTTCTACTTCACGTCCTTCGAACGACTGCGATAATTGTTTGTGCGTGGCTTCATCTTTCGCAAATACAATGATGCCGCTGGTGTCTTTATCGAGGCGGTGAACAGTGTAAATTTCGCCGTACCTGTCTTTCAGTAATTGCTTCAAAGAGAGTTCCTGTCCCAAACGATCGGGGATACTCAGCAGCCCCGCAGGTTTGTTTACTGCAACAAAATATTCGTTCTCGAAAATAATTTCCGGCTTCATGGAGATGATAGTTGTTAGTTGGCAGTTGTTAGAGGGTAACGATCTTTTCTAGACAGTTTTTTTAATGAAGGAGTTGTTGAGGAACTTCAACAGTCTCACTTCTTTTTCGTTGAGATAGCGCCATTTGCCGCGGTCTACATTTTTCTTGGTGAGATTGGCGAACATCACGCGATCCAATCCTTTTACATCGTACCCCAGGTGCTCAAAAATACGGCGCACGATGCGGTTGCGGCCGCTGTGTATTTCAATACCTACGATGTTTTTACTTTTTGTATCGGCATAGCCAACAGCATCGGCCGATACAAAACCATCTTCCAGCGTTACACCCGATAAAATGGCGTCCAGGTCTTTTTTGATAACAGGTTTATCGAGCGTTACTTCGTATATCTTTTTAACTTCAAAAGAAGGGTGGGTGAGTTTTTGCGCCAACTCGCCGTCGTTGGTAAGCAGCAGTACGCCTGTTGTGTTTCTGTCGAGACGACCCACCGGATATATGCGTTCTGTGGTAGCGCTTTTAACAAGCTCCAGCACGGTTTTCCTGCCTTGCGGATCGTTTGAAGTAGTGATATAATCTTTTGGTTTATTGAGCAAAACATAAACGGCATTTTTTTGCAGGAAAACCTGCTTGCCTTTTACAACTACTTTATCTTTTGCAGAAACCTTATATCCCGGTTCAAATATTTTATCACCATTCACCACTACTTTCCCTTCTTTCACCAGTTCTGCTGCTTCTCTTCTTCCGCAAACGCCTGCATGTGCAATGAACTTGTTCAGCGGCATCAACTCCGATGATTGTTGGCTTATGGTTGATTGGGGAATGACCTGCTGCTGACCGGTAGCTGATTTTGCGGCAGCCGGTTGACGGGTGTTTTTTTGATGATTGGTTGTTGGCTTTTGGTGTTTGATCTCTTTTCCTTCTTTCACTCCCCGCATCTTATCCAGCTTTTTCTTGCGGAACTCTTCGCCTGCAGCCCTGGCTTCGGCCTTGACCTTTTTCTTTTCCTGGCGGATGGATTCTTTGATAGCACTGCCTTTCTTTTTATTGGCAAACTTGTTGAAGTTGTCGGTACGTTTTTTTTGCATTTGTATTGATTTGCTGTTTTACAACAGGTCCCTCGACTCGCTTTGCTCGCTCGGGATGACGGTATGTTTATTTATCCTTTATTGGCCAATTGTCCGCAAGCCGCGTCTATGTCCCTGCCACGACTCCTTCTCAACCGGGCATTCACATGATTGGCCTCCAGTATGTTCATAAAACGCTGGATATCGTCTTCATCGGGCTTCGTGAATTTAAAAGCATCGATGGTATTGTATTCGATGATATTGACCAGGTCGGCAGGAATCTGCCTGAATACTTTCACCAGTTCTTCTGCATCCTGCTTGCTGTCGTTCAGGTCTTTGAAAAGAATATATTCCAGCGTGATCTCATTTCCCGTTTGTTTGTAGAAATAATTCAGGGCTTCGATCAACGCTTTGATATTGTTCGATTCGTTGATGGGCATGATCTCGTTCCGCTTGGCATCATTGGCTGCATGGAGCGATAAAGCCAGTTTGAAACGCACCTGGTCATCACCCAATTTTTTGATCTGCTTGGCAACACCGGCAGTGGAAACCGTAATGCGCCGCGGACTCATGAACAATCCATCTTCCGCCGAAATGCGCTCTATGGCTTTCATTACATTGGAATAGTTGAGCAAAGGCTCGCCCATACCCATGAAAACAATATTGCTCAGCTTCTGGTTATAAGCTTGCAGACTTTGCTGGTTGATGAGCACCACCTGGTCGTATATCTCGTCGAAGTGCAGATTGCGCTTACGTTCGATATATCCGGTGGCACAGAACTTACAACTGAGACTGCAACCGATCTGCGACGATACGCAGGCTGTTTTGCGGTCCTCGGTAGGTATCAGCACACCTTCTACCAAATGTCCTTCTACGGTTTTGAAGCGACTTTTAACAGTACCGTCGTTACTGAACTGGGTGGCATCTACCTGCAGGGCAGGCAATGAGAAATCTTGTGCCAGCTTTGCGCGCAGGTCCTTACTCAGGTTGGTCATTTCCTCAAAGCTATGCGCGTGCTTCTGCCAGAGCCATTCGTGCACTTGTTTGACACGGAATTTCTTTTCGCCTATCTGTTCAAAATAAGCTGTCAGTCCATCCAAACCCAGGTGCCTGATATTCTCCCGCTGTGTATCCATCCTGCAAAGATACCGCTACATATTCTATCTTGCGCATCAATGAAACATAAGCCCCTTTGATATGCAAACCTGTTATGTAATAGATGCGGTAAGAACACCCATTGGCCGTTATGGCGGAAGATTGAGTGCCACCAGGCCCGACGACCTCCTGGCACTGGTGATCACCGCCCTGATCAACCGTAATCCCGGTATAGATGTTTCCAGGATAGAAGATGTGATTGCCGGCGCTGCCAACCAGGCGGGTGAAGACAACCGCGATGTGGCGCGTATGGCTGCGTTGCTGGCGGGCTTGCCCATCAGTGTAGCCGGCAATACTGTTAACAGGCTTTGTGCCAGCGGGTTGCAGGCCATCATGGATGCAGCCAGGGCCATCATGTGCAATGAAGGCATGTTGTATATCGCAGGAGGCGTGGAAAGTATGACGCGCGCGCCTTTTGTAACCGCTAAGAGCGATGGGGCCTGGAGCCGTAAAACAGAAACTTATGATACTACCATCGGCTGGCGCTTTACCAATAAGAAACTGACCGAAATGTATCATCCTTACAGCATGGGCGAGACCGCAGAGAATGTGGCCCGCGAATGGGAGATCAGCAGGGAAGAGCAGGACCTTTTTGCGCTGGCTTCGCAGGAAAAATATGCGGCGGCACTGGCCGCAGGTAAATGGGATGATGAGATCGTGGCGGTAGAAATGGTGAACGATAATATGGTGAACTGGTTCGTACAGGATGAGCATCCCAGGCAAACCTCATTGGAGAAACTGGCGGGATTGCGTCCGGCTTTCGCGAAGGACGGAACCGTTACGGCAGGGAATTCATCGGGCATCAACGATGGCGCCGCTGCGGTATTACTGGCCAGCGAAGAAGCAGTGAAAGTATTCAACCTCACACCGCTGGCGCGTGTGGTAAGCATGGGTGTTGCAGGCGTGCATCCCGGCATCATGGGTATTGGGCCCGTACCGGCGTCGGAGAAAGCGTTACAGCGGGCGGGACTTACCGTGAAGGCCCTCGATCTTATAGAACTCAATGAAGCCTTCGCTTCACAAAGTATTGCCTGTATGCGTGAACTGGAACTCGATCATACCAAAGTGAATGTAAATGGTGGTGCTATTGCGCTTGGTCACCCGCTGGGATGCAGCGGGGCACGTATTTCCGCTACTTTATTACACGAGATGCACCGGCGTGAATTGAAATACGGGCTCGCTACTATGTGCGTGGGTGTAGGCCAGGGGGCCGCTGTTGTATACGAAGGCTTGTAATTACTGCATCGTCATCCTGAGCGAGCGAAGCGAGTCGAAGGAACTGCTGGAGACTCGGGCAGATACCTCGGCTGCCCCTTCGACTCGCTTCGCTCGCTCAGGGTAACGTTGCTCGGGATGACGGAACGGTTCATTGATAATAAGTAGGGTCTAAATGAAAAAGCCCATCGGCTTGTTGCCAGTACCAGAATTTTTTCCTGTAGATAATGTATTTACCGCGGGCGCTTTTCGAAACATATCCTTCGGGTACATATAACACTTTTGGAGGAATCATTTTATACCGGTACACCAGGTTCTTTTTTTGTGCAGGTGTGAAAGACCTGGCTAAATTGGAGAGATGTACTTTGGCCGCGATATCGGAAGGGAGTCTGTCTTTCGATGTAACAATATTGCCCGACCCGTCTACCACGATGAGGGGGCTTCCCAAAATAGTTGGATTGATGATTGCAGGTGAATCTGCGTGAGCAGACGGCACCGTTGTGTTGGGTGGAACGGACTTGCCTGGCAATGTAGTTGCAGGAGGTGCGTTGTTTTTGGAAGGAACGGTTTTCCGGTGACAGGCAGCAACCAGCACAACGAAACATAAAGCAATAACCGGGATTCTCATGGTATCAGGAATTGACTACCCAATCCACCGAATATTGTGCCAAAGTTTAGAAGGAACGGCCGGCCAACGCTGATTGGGGGATGGTTTGCTGTTGCCCATCGCTCAATTGACGAACCACGCAAGTGCCTGTTTCCAGTTCTTTGCTGCCAATGATCACTGCAAAAGGGATCTGCTTTTTCTCAGCATATTTAAATTGCTTATCGAACTTGCTGTTTTCATGATACAACTCAGCCGCAATACCTTTTTCCCTCAGTTGCTGCATCAATACAAACGCCGCTTTACTCTCTGCATCGCCCAAATTAAAGAATAATACACGGGTACCTGCCTGAACTGCATCGGGAAACAGTTGCAATTCTTCCATCACATCATAAATCCGGTCAACTCCGAAACTGATGCCCACCCCGGGCACATTGGGTACACCGAACAAGCCGGTGAGATCGTCGTAGCGGCCACCGCCACCAATACTGCCCATTTGCACATCCAGCGCCTTCACTTCGAAAATGATACCCGTATAGTAGTTGAGGCCGCGGGCCAGGGTGAAATCTGTTGTGAGTGGTGAATTATTGTTTGTTAGTTGTGAAAAGGAGAGCAGGTATTCGATTTCTTCAATTCCTTTTTGTCCCGTTGTGTTGTTGCCCAGCAGCGAACGCAGTTGATTTATTTTACCGGCATTGTCGCCTTCGATGTGCAGGTAGGTTTCGATGGTAGCCACCTGTTGGGTATTCAATCCGCGCTGGATCAATTCTTCCTTCACTTTTTCAATACCAATTTTATCCAGCTTGTCAACAGCAATGGTAATATCGGTCATTTTATCGGCCCCGCCACATATTTCGGCCAATGCAGCCAGTATTTTGCGGCTGTTGATGCGTATCTCAACACGTACGCCCAATTGCGCAAAAACAGTAGCGTAGATATTGGCCAATTCTACTTCATTCAACAGGCTGTAACTGCCTACCACATCCGCATCGCACTGGTAGAACTCGCGGTACCGGCCCTTTTGCGGCCTGTCGGCACGCCATACCGGCTGTACCTGGTAACGTTTGAAAGGCATGGTCAGCTGACCATGGTTCATGGCCACATAACGCGCAAAAGGAATGGTAAGGTCATAACGAAGCGCTCTTTCCGTAATGCCCTTCGTGTTTTTTCCCTGCAATACTTTTTCGAAATCTGCTGTGGCTGCGTCGTGTTTGGCAGGATTATCCAGTCCGTTGTTGAGTATTTTGAAAATGAGTTTATCTCCTTCTTCGCCATACTTACCCATGAGTGTGTCGAGGTTTTCCATGGCAGGCGTTTCCAGCGGCTGGAAGCCATAACGCTCGAATACGGTGCGGATGGTATTGAAAATATACTGGCGCTTGCGAACAACGGCTGCGCTGAAATCCCTGGTGCCTTGAGGTAATCCCGGTTTGCTCATGAAAATAGTATCTGAATATTGTTGAATTAATGAATGGATGCTGGCTCGTATTTATAAATGATCTGCTCACAGGCCTTATCGATCATCCCGAATACTTCGTGGTAATCTTTTTCGGTACCATACCAGGGGTCGGGTACACTCTTCTTTTCGCCGGGATACAATTCATCCAGTAACAGCGATACTTTACCTGGCTGCCAATAACGACCACTCATTCGTTTTACTTCGGCATAATTATCGACATCCATAACATAGATGCGATCAAAATCATCCATGTCTTCGGCAGCAAACTGCCGGCACTGCTGGGAACTGATGTCTATTCCGTTCAGCTTCGCTACTTTCTGCGAGAGATGATGAGGTGGTTCGCCTACATGGTACCCGGCAGTGCCGGCGCTGTCTATCTGCCAGCGCAAACCCCGTGAATCGGCCTTCTGCTGCAAAATACCTTCTGCGAGCGGACTGCGGCAAATATTACCCAGGCATATCATCAGTATCTTCATAGCACAAAGATAATAGGCTGCGGCCAATCTGGCTCTGTGGCGGACAAACATGAAATTTTATGCATTATGGAAAATACTGGCCCCCTGCATCTTAATAATGAAATGCGGGTTTTCGAAAAATGCATGATTTTTTAATGTGTAGCGAATACAATTATTAACTAAATTGCCCGCCCCTGGGTTCAACTTTTTGTTAAATGGAGAACGAGCTGAGAGATAAACGACGTAAAAGTTATACTTTGATGCGTCGTATTTATGACTTTACAATGGCCCTATTGATTCTTGGAATGGCTGTAGTGATGCTGGGAGCGGCTAAATTCAACATTGAGCAATTTTTGGGAATTGATAACACGTTCCGGTATCTCTTCGGCGGGCTCTGCCTGCTGTATGGAGGGTTCCGGTTGTACAGGGGATTCAAGAATGATTATTAGTAGATGAAGAAAGGACTGATATACGCTGGTTGTTTGTTGTTGATGCTGACAGGGGCAGGTTGTAAATCCAGGCCGGGAACAGATACAAGAGATACCCCTGAGCAGGGAACGATCAATATCAGTGTGGATGAAAGTTTCAAACCGGTCATTGAAGAGCAGTTAAGGGTGCATCACGCATCATTCCCTAACACAAAGATCAATGTATCGTACAAACCCGAAGCAGCTTGTTTCAGGGATTTGCAGTCAGATAGTACGCGGATGATCATTGTAGCAAGGGGGTTGACAGAAAAGGAGCAGGTTTATTATGGAGATAAGTTGTCATTCAGGCCACAGTTTGCACCGCTGGCTTATGATGCAGTAGCGGTGATCATTAACCGCGCATCGGAAGACAGTGTGTTTACGATGGCGAGACTGAAAGATATATTGAGCGGAAAAGAAAAATTAACGGCGGTGATGGATGGAGAGAATGCCACCAGCACCGTGCGTTTTTTACAGGACAGTATTTTGAAGGGCGCTTCTTTTGGTGCGAATGTAGTAGCTGCACAAGGCAGCCAGGCTGTAATAGATCTCGTATCTAAAAGAAGCGATGTGGTAGGTTTTGTTGGACAGAGTTGGGTGGGGGATGGATATGATCCTAAACAGGTGGAATACCTGAAAACGATCAGACTGGGTTTGGTAGAATGTGTGTTGTGTAAGGAAAGAGATCTTTTCACAAAACCTTCACAGGCCAGCATTACGCATGGAGAATATCCGTTGGCACGCCCCTTGTATTATATACTGAAAGAGAATGCAGCGGGACTCGGAACAGGATTCATGAATTTCATGAGCATGGAAAGAGGACAACTGATTTTCAGAAGAGCGTTCCTGGCGCCGGCTAAAATGGGTTTTGATCAACGGCGCGGAATGATCAAAGAAAGTGATTAACCAATCAATATAAAAGCAAACCAAATGAAGAAGACCGTATCACTGTTGTTTACTGCATTGCTTATTGGGCAGTGTGTGATAGCGCAGTTGGCTGAGGGTATCAAGGACCTCAACTACCAAAAGAACAACACAGCCAGGGACATCCTCAAGAAGCTGTATGACGCCAATCCAAAAGATCCGCAAGCGATTTACTGGTATGGACAATCCCTGATCTCTCGTAACAGGGATCTTACCAAAGAAGATATTGCAGAGGCAAGGGCTGTTTACCAGAAAGGACTGCAGGATGTTGGAAGCGATCCCTGGCTGGTAGTAGGCGTTGCCCACCTCGACCTGTTGTCTGGCGGAGATATTAATGCTGCCAAACAAAAATTCGAGCAGGCAATTACTGCTTCAACCGAAACAAGGGGTAAGAACAAAGGCAAGCCCAATGCCGCCATCCTGGATGCGATTGGCCGTGCGAATGCCGATGGCGACAGCAAAATAGGCGATCCCGTTTATGCGATCGACAAACTGAAACAAGCTGCAGCTATCGATCTTACTAATCCTGATATCTTTATCAATATAGGTATTAACTACCAGAAAATGGGAGGAGAGAATGGCGGCGAAGCGGTAAAAGCTTATATGGAAGCAGCTGGCCGTGACCCGAAAAGTCCATTGCCCAAATATAAAATAGGAAAGATTTACCAGAGCCAGAACAACAAAGACTTGTTGGAACAATATTATAATGAAGCTATTGCCATCGACCCTTCTTTCCCTCCAGTATACCTGGCCTTGTACGGCTACTATTCAGATAAAGATGTGAACAAGGCAAAGGACTACCTCGACAAATATGTAAATACAGCCGATAAAGATCCCAAGAACGAATATTTCCTGGCAGATTACCTGTTCCGTGCCGGCAGATACAATGAAAGTCTCGCTAAAGCCAAAGATTTGGAAACTTCAACCGGATTTACTGCTTTGCCCAGGTTAAGTATCCTGTATGCTTACAACTACGACAGATTGGGCGATTCTTTGAAAGCCAAATCATACCTGGAGAAATTCTTTACTTCTGCACCTCAGTCCGAGTTTCAACCGACAGACTATGAACTGGCTGTGAAAGTATTCTCTAAATTTCCTGGTAGTGAGGCGACAGCAGTATCATACCTGGAAAAAGCTATTGCTGGCGATACTGCCAAAGCGAACAGGATCAGCTATATGGGGCAGGCAGCCGAACTTTTTGCAAAAGCAAAAATGTATGGTGATGAATTAAAGTGGTTGCAGAAACAACAGGAACTAAAAGGGGGGACTATGGGTGAATTTGAATACTATAAATTCACCAGCACTGCCATCAATGCAAAAGATTATGCACTGGCAATAGATCTTGGAAAAAAATACCTGGCGGCATTTCCCGATAAGCCGCAGCCTTATATTTTCCTGAAGCGTGCGGCCCTATCTTCTGACCCAGATACTTCTAAGGGAACTGCACTTGAATCACTTGATTACCTGGATTCATTCTATTCAAAAGATAAAGAAAAGAACAAACGCCAAATATTCCTTAATCTTTATTACAGGCTACAATATTTTGTAAATAAGTCGAAAGAATTAGATAAAGCGTTGGAGGTAACAGATAAAATGTTGCTTTTATATCCTGAACCTGGTGAAGAGAACAAGTATGCTACAGATACCAAGAACACCATTTCGGATGCACTGAACAAGGCCAAGCAGCCAACCAAGCCTGGTAATAAACCAACCAGCAGCACGGGTACAGCGGCTACCGGCCACAGAAACAGTGCCGGTTCGCCCAAATAACCAGAAATAATAAAGAAAAAACTCCCCTGAAGCGGGGAGTTTTTCGTTTATATGCCTCACAAGCTTATTTTTGCTTTTCAATCAATGTTTTAACATGAACTGGCTTTTTTTGCTGTCAGATGCCGGCCATTCCAATTCCGCCGCCAATTATTTACCTATCGGGATACAGTTGATTTTCGCCGCCGGTTTTGTGGCCACCATGATCGGTGTTTCTCAGTGGGTGGGACCTAAACGTAAAACAGCAGATAAACTGGAAACTTTCGCCAGTGGTATCGAGAGCCACGGAGATGCCCGTCAGCCCATGGCCATCAAATACTTCCTGGTAGCCATCCTGTTCGTTTTATTTGATGTGGAAGTGATCTTTTTCTACCCTTACGCTGTTATTTTTAAGGAGTTAGGCTGGGCTGGTTTCAGTGCAGTGTTGATGTTCGTTGCTTTTTTTATAGTAGGATTCATCTATATCATCAAGAGAGGAGCATTGAAATGGGAAGATTAAGGGGTTGTTGGATGTTAGTTGTCAGTTGTTAGAATGATGACTAACATTAATGAATTGTCAAATTGTTGAATTGCCAAATTGTCAAATTTAATTATGCGTCCCGTACGATTTAATATTCATCCGAAAGAAGCCATGCTGGGCGACGCAGTTGCCGTGGCAGAAGCACCCGAAGGTTATTCAGGCGAAGGATTTTTTACCACCAACCTGAGCAGTGTGGTAGGATTGGCCCGCAAAAATTCATTGTGGCCCCTGCCGTTCGCTACTTCCTGTTGTGGTATTGAATTCATGGCTACCATGGGTTCACATTACGACTTTGCCCGCTTTGGTGCAGAACGCGTGGGTTTTTCTCCCCGCCAGTGCGACCTGTTGATGGTCATGGGAACCATTGCTAAAAAAATGGGCCCGGTATTGCGTCAGGTATACCTGCAAATGGCTGAACCACGTTGGGTGATGGCCGTAGGTGCCTGCGCTTCCAGTGGCGGTATATTCGATACTTACAGTGTGTTACAGGGCATCGACCAGGTGATACCTGTAGATGTGTATGTGCCCGGATGCCCGCCCCGTCCCGAAGCGATCCTCGACGGATTCATGAAAATACAGGACCTGGTAGGACAGGAAAGTATCCGCAGAAGGAACAGCGAGCAATACAAAGCATTGATGAACGAATACGGAATACAGTAATAGAAATTATGGGATTAAGCAACGAATACATTCAACAACGACTGACGGAAAAGTTCGGCACAGAAACACTGACGTTCGAAGAAAATTACGGCATGCTCAGCTTCGAAGCCCCGAAAGAACAAAACCTGAAAGTATTGCAGTTCCTATACGATGAACCGGAATTACAGTTCCGCTTCCTGACAGATCTCTGCGCAGTGAACTATCCTGAAGCAAAAGGAAAGGAACTGGCTGTTGTATACCACCTGCATAACCTGGAAGCCAATGTACGCATACGTTTCAAAGTGTTTACATCTGTAACCACACCCGATGTGTTCACTGCTACCCAGCTCTTTGCATCTGCCAACTGGATGGAAAGGGAAACCTATGATTTTTTCGGCGTGAACTTCCTTGGGCATCCCAACCTGAAAAGGATATTGAATGTAGATGAGATGGATTATTTCCCGATGAGAAAAGAATATCCGCTGGAAGACCAGACGAGGATCGATAAAGATGATGAGATGTTTGGGAGAGGGTAAATAAATGATGCAATTGCTCAATACTCAATGGCTCAATGAAAACCTTCTAACAACTGACAACTAACAACTATCAACTAAGAAATGCTGTCCAATCAACATATCAAACTACCGGAAGGGTCTATAGAAAAACAGACCACCACACTCAACGTCGGGCCTACTCACCCGGCTACGCATGGTGTGTTCCAGAATATCATGGAGCTCGATGGTGAGCGGATCGTTTCTACAGATCAAACGGTAGGTTATATCCACCGTGCATTTGAAAAACTGGCCGAACGCAGGCCGTTGTACCAGATCACACCTATTACAGACCGGTTGAATTATTGCAGCAGTCCCATCAACAACATGGGCTGGCACCTTACCTGTGAAAAATTACTGGGTGTACAAACACCCAAACGTGTAGACTATCTGCGCGTGATCATCATGGAACTGGCGCGCATCTCCGACCACCTCATCTGTAATTCAATAGTAGGGGTAGATACCGGTGCATATACGGGCTTTCTCTATGTGATGCAATACCGCGAATTAATTTATGAGATATATGAAGAAGTATGTGGGTCCCGCCTTACTACTAATATTGGGCGTATTGGCGGTTTTGAAAGGAATTTCACAAATACAGCGTTTACGAAGCTCGAGAAATTCCTGAAAGAATATCCCAAAGTGTTGAAGGAATTTGAAAACCTCTTTGCCCGCAACCGCATATTCATGGAACGGACCCAGGGTGGTGGCGCCATCAGCGCTGAAAGAGCGTTGAACTATGGTTTTACCGGTCCTAACCTGCGCGCTGCGGGTGTTGATTACGATGTACGCGTACACACGCCATACAGCAGTTACGAAGATTTTGATTTCACTGTTCCTGTAGGAAATACCGGCGATAACTACGACCGCTTCCTGGTGCGCAATGCCGAAATGTGGCAGAGCCTCAGCATCATTGAACAGGCATACCGGAAGATACAGGAATTCAAGGGTGCGGAAGCGGAAGTATACCATGCCAATGTGCCCGAATACTATCTTCCTAAAAAAGAAGATGTATACACCAAAATGGAAGCGCTGATCTGGCATTTCAAGATCATCATGGGAGAAGTGGATATGCCGAAAGGTGAAGTGTACTATTCTGTAGAGGGAGGCAACGGCGAATTGGGCTATTACCTGATCAGCGATGGCGGCCGTACACCATTCCGCCTGCATTTCAGGAGACCTTGTTTCATTTATTACCAGGCTTATCCTGAACTGATCAAAGACAGTATGCTCAGCGATGCGATCGTTACGATGAGTAGCCTGAACCTGATTGCAGGAGAACTGGATGCATAATATTTTTTGATGCTGACTTTTGAATGTTGAATTGAATATGAAGTTTAACGAAGAACAATTAACCGAATTCAACCGACTGGTGGCCCGCTATCCGGAAGGAAAGCAGAAGAGCGCCCTCTTGCCTGTGCTTCACCTGGCGCAGGACAGCTTTGGCGGATGGTTGAGCGCCGAAGCCATGGATTATGTGGCGGAACTGCTGCAACTCAATCCCATTGAAGTGTATGAAGTGGCTACTTTCTACAGCATGTACAACCTCAAACCCGTAGGTAAGTATATGTTTGAAGTATGCCAGACCGGTCCCTGTATGTTGAATGGCAGCGATGATATCATTGCATATATCGGTGAAAAACTGGGCATCAAACCCGGTGAAACAACCAGTGATGGCTTGTTCACCCTGAAAACGGTAGAATGCCTGGGCGCCTGCGGCTACGCACCGATGATGCAAATGGGGAAAACTTATCGCGAACATCTTACCAAAGCAAAGGTGGATGCCATTATCGAAGACTGTCGTAAAAACGCAACCATACATAATTAAATGAAAAAGCTGATCACGATATGCGCCTTGTTCATGACGCTTGCCGTTGCTGCGCAAACAGCACAGGAAAAACAAGTGTTGAACAATATCGCTGCACTGAACAAAGCTGTTTTTACAGACCTCGATAAAAGAGACAGTGCAACGTTAGACAGGCTGTTGTCGGAAAAAGTAACGTATGGCCACTCAAGCGGACTCATTGAGAACAAGCAGCAAATGATCCGTCATGCAGTGTCCAGTCCAACTACTTACGGTGATTTCAGGATGGAAAATGCCACTGTTTTTTTCGAAGGCAATACTGCCGTTTCGAGACATGAACTGAAGGCAAAGACATTCGAGAACGGTAAAGAAGGTGTGTTGCACCTGGGGGTGTTGCAAACCTGGATGAAGATTGGAAAATTATGGCGTCTTGTGGCCCGCCAGGCTGTTAAGTTACCCTAACGGGATGTTATGTTTAATTGTGAGTTGAAGAAATAAACGGAAATGAGTAAGAAATTATTATTAGAAAAAGCCCATGTAGAAGGCATCCGCTACTACGATGTGTACCGCCGTGAAGGCGGCTACCGCAGTGTAGAGAAAGCGCTTAAAACAATGGGGCCCGAAGCCATTGTGGAAGAGGTGAAGAAGAGCGGTTTGCGCGGACGCGGAGGCGCCGGATTTCCTGCGGGCATGAAATGGAGTTTCATTGCCAAACCCGAAGGCGTTCCGCGCCACCTGGTTTGCAATGCCGATGAAAGCGAGCCGGGTACTTTCAAAGACAGGTACCTGATGGAATTCATTCCGCACCTGCTCATAGAAGGATTGATCGTTTCTTCTTTTGCACTGGGCTCTAATGATACATACATCTATATCCGCGGAGAATATGCCTGGATCGTAGACATACTGGAACAAGCCATTGAAGAAGCAAAACAGAATGGCTTCCTGGGAAAAAATATTTTGGGCACCGGTTTCGATTGTAACATACACGTACAACGGGGCGCCGGCGCTTATATCTGTGGAGAAGAAACCGCATTGATCGAATCACTGGAAGGTAAACGCGGCAATCCCCGCATCAAGCCTCCGTTCCCTGCAGTACAAGGCCTGTGGATGCGCCCTACTGTAGTGAACAATGTGGAAACACTGGCAGCAGTAGTACCCATCATCAATATGGGCGGAGAAGAATATGCGAAGATCGGCGTGGGACGTTCTACCGGCACCAAACTCATCAGCGCCTGCGGAAACATCAATAAGCCCGGTGTGTATGAAATAGACATGACGATCTCTGTAGAAGAGTTCATTTATTCAGATGAATATTGCGGTGGTATTCCGAACGGGAAAAAGCTCAAAGCCTGTATCCCGGGCGGTTCTTCTGTTCCCATTTTGCCCGCTAACCTGTTGTTGAAAACAGCCAAAGGCAAA
Organism: Hydrobacter penzbergensis; assembly: GCF_900106985.1. Taxonomy (NCBI): domain Bacteria; kingdom Pseudomonadati; phylum Bacteroidota; class Chitinophagia; order Chitinophagales; family Chitinophagaceae; genus Hydrobacter; species Hydrobacter penzbergensis. Next base: position 143,998 of record NZ_FNNO01000009.1, read on the forward strand.
ACCCGTTACATGAACTATGAAAGTTTGGGTGATGGTGGTTTTGCAACAGGTACCATGATGGGATCCGGTGGTTTTATTGTACTGGATGAAGACCAGTGTGTGGTTCGTCATACTTTGTCGCTCGCAAGATTCTATCGTCATGAAAGCTGTGGCCAGTGTTCACCCTGCCGTGAAGGAACAGGATGGATGGAGAAAATATTGAAGAACATCGAATACGGCCATGGAAAACTGAGCGATATAGACCTCTTGTGGGATATACAACGCAAGATAGAAGGCAATACCATTTGCCCGCTGGGAGATGCTGCCGCATGGCCGGTAGCTGCTGCTATCAGGCATTTCAGGGATGAATTTGAGTGGCATGTATTGCATCCTGAAGAAGCACAGAAAAGAAATTACGGATTAGCGCATTATGCCGATCCCATTCATGTGCCCGTAACGGCGTAAACATTGAAAAGATCACACAGGCAACTGTGTTTGAAATAAAAGAATATGTCTGAACAACTGTTTAAAGTAACGATAGACAACATCACCATAGAAGTGCCCCCGGGAACTACTATCCTGAATGCTGCGCGCAAGATCGGAGGTGATGTGGCACCGCCGGCTATGTGTTATTACAGCAAGCTGGAAGGAAGTGGTGGTAAATGCCGCACCTGCCTGGTGGAAGTGAGCAAGGGTTCTGAAAAAGATCCCAGGCCTATGCCCAAGCTGGTTGCTTCCTGTCGTACTACTGTAATGGATGGCATGGAAGTGAAGAACATCACCAGCGAACGTGTTGTTGATGCGAGGGCCGGTGTAGTAGAGTTCTTGTTACTCAATCATCCGCTCGATTGTCCTATCTGCGACCAGGCCGGTGAATGTCACCTGCAAGACCTCAGCTACGAGCATGGTAAGGAAGCTACCCGTTACGAATTCCAGCGCAGAACTTTTCAAAAACACGATCTCGGTCCGTATATACAATTGCACATGACGCGTTGCATACTTTGCTACCGTTGTGTATTCACGGCCGATCAACTCACTAAAAAGCGTGAACACGGTGTACTCGACAGGGGAGACCATTCTGAGATCGCTACGCTTATTGAAAAAAGCCTCGACAACGATTTCATCGGCAACATAATTGATGTATGCCCAGTGGGTGCATTGACCGATAAGACATTCCGTTTCAAGAACCGCGTATGGTTCCTCAAACCGATGGATGCGCATCGCGACTGTCCCACTTGCAGTGGTAAAGTAACTTTGTGGAACCGTGGTGATGAAGTATACCGTGTTACTGCACGGAAAGACGAATGGGGAGAAGTAGAAGAATGGATCTGCAATACCTGCCGCTTTGAAAAGAAAAAGACCAGCGATTGGGTAATAGAAGGACCCAGGCTCATCAACAGGCATTCCGTTATTTCACAAGGACATTATGCAGGTTCGGTAGGAACCGTGATACCAACGGAAACATTCAAAGCAGTGAATGATGGAAGGCAGCCTCGCTTGCTGATGGATATTCATGATATCAGTGAAGTGAACCAAACGGGTACTTCACTGAGTGCGATTGAACGGCCTGCACATTCAACCGATTTTAATTCTAAGAAAGCATAACCGCAATATACTCATGACACTACTTGCTATTGATTGGGCATTACTGATAGAGAAACTGGTGCTGATTGCAGTGATCGTATTCGCAAGCCTGGGTATTGCACTGTATACTACATTTGCCGAAAGGAAAGTGGCGGCCATATTGCAAGACAGGCCCGGACCCAATAGGGCTGGTCCGTTCGGCCTCCTGCAACCTTTTGCCGACGGTCTTAAACTCATCATGAAAGAAGAGATCATTCCCAATACATCCAACAAAATATTGTTCATACTCGGACCTGCACTGGCCATGACTGCCGCGTTGATGACCTGCGCGGTGATTCCCTGGAGCAGTCATGTTGAATTGTTCGGACGCAAAATCGATTTACAGGTGGCTGATATCAATATTGGCATACTGTACATATTCGGCGTGGTGAGTATTGGTGTGTATGGTATCATGATCGGAGGATGGGCATCGAACAACAAGTTCTCACTCATGGCGGCACTGCGTGGCGCTTCACAGGCCATCAGTTATGAACTGGCCATGGGATTGTCGCTCATAGCCGTATTGATGATCTCGGGTTCTTTGAGCTTGAAAACCATTGTTGAGCAACAGATGGCGCCGGGGCATTTTTGGAACATTGTTTACCAGCCGCTGGGTTTTCTCCTGTTCTTTGTTTGTGCATTGGCAGAGTGTAACCGTACGCCTTTCGACCTGCCCGAAGCAGAGAACGAACTGAACTTCGGTTATCACCAGGAGTATTCTTCCATGAAACTCGGATTTTACCTTTTTGCTGAATATGTGAATATGATCATGAGCAGCGCTGTGATGGCCTGCCTGTTCTTTGGCGGTTATGATGTGCCTTTCCTCGATGAAAGCGCGCTGGCGCCCAATATCGCAGCCATCATAGGTGTGGCGGCTTTGCTGGTGAAGATCATTATTTTCGTTTTCATTTTTATGTGGATACGCTGGACAATTCCCCGGTTCCGTTACGACCAGTTGATGAACCTGGGCTGGAAAACCATGGTACCGCTGGCATTGGTGAATATGCTGGTTACAGCGGCAGTGATATTGTGGAGAGCAGGCGTATAACGCTGAAAAAATTTGGATTAACAGTCGATAAAAATATTTTTGCAACTTATGCAGGCACTAACAAAGAGAGCACAGGCGGTAGACCGGAAACCCATGACCCTCATGGAGCGTCTTTACCTGCCTGCGATTGTGAAGGGCATGGCCATTACGTTCGGTCATATTTTCAAGAAAAAACCAACCGTACGCTATCCCGAAGAGAAAAGGCCATTCAGTCCCGTATTCCGCGGACTGCATGTGCTGAACCGTGATGAGGAGGGAAGGGAACGCTGTACGGCATGCGGACTCTGCGCTGTTGCCTGTCCCGCCGAAGCCATCACCATGGAAGCAGCAGAGCGCTTACCGGGTGAAGAAAACCTGTATCGCGAAGAGAAATATGCAGCCCGCTATGAGATCAACATGCTGCGTTGCATTTTCTGTGGTCTGTGTGAAGAAGCCTGTCCGAAAGACGCGATCTACCTCAGCGAAACATTCGCTCCTGCCAATTATGCCCGCAAGGGATTCATCTATGGTAAAGATGACCTGTTGATACCCGATCCTAAAACAGAACCGGAAGCTTACGCAAAAGCAAAGGGAGAAAGGAACTAAATAGCACTGAACATGGACACAATACAAATACTCTTTTATGCATTAACGGTTGTTGCGCTCTTCAGTGCCATCATGGTGCTGGTGAGTAAAAACCCGGTGCACAGTGTGCTTTGGCTGATTGGTGTTTTTTTCGCCATCTCTGGGCATTATATTTTATTGAATGCACAGTTCCTGGCCATTGTAAACCTCATCGTGTATGCGGGAGCCATCATGGTGCTGTTCCTGTTTGTGATTATGCTCATGAACCTCAATAACCAATCGGAGCCACAAAAACATATCTGGATCAAACTCGCAGGAGCCATCGCAGGCGGATGCTTTTTGATGGTGCTGGTATCATTGGTGAGACAGGCGGTAGACCTCGAGCATAAAAGTGTTTTGGTGGGAACAGGTGACATCGGGCTCATCCGCAACCTGGGTAAAGCATTGTTCAGTGATTTTGTAGTGCCCTTTGAAATCAGCAGCGTACTGTTTTTGAGCGCGATGGTAGGGGCTGTAGTAATAGGAAAGAAAGACTAATTCAATCGATATGCCAATACAATATTATATCTATCTCTGTTTGGCCTTGTTCAGCATCGGCATCATCGGGGTACTTACCCGCCGCAATGCCATCATTGTTTTCATGTGCATTGAACTGATGCTGAATGCTGTGAACCTGCTGCTGGTGGCTTTTTCAAAAATGCACCATGGCGCTGCGATAGCAGTGAATCCCGCATCGCAAACAGGCGTAGAAGGACAGTTGTTCGTATTCTTTATTATGGTGGTGGCTGCAGCGGAAGTAAGCGTGGGACTGGCCATTATTGTGATGTTGTTCAGGAATACGCATTCCGTGGACATTAATTTTTTGAATCGTTTGAAAAACTGATGGATAACGCTCAATGCGCAACGCAAAACGCGTAACGCCCCATATAAGAAAGCGTTCTGCGTTAAGCATTAAGCGTTAGGCTTTAAGCTTTATATTATGAGTAAACTCGTTTATTTAATTCCTCTCTTTCCCCTCCTGGGCTTCCTGATCAACGGATTGGGACGCAAATCGCTTTCCAAATCAATGGTGGGCATCATCGGCAGTGGTACTATATTGGCGTCATTCGTAGTGAGCCTGCTGGTTTTCTTCGATGTAAAAGCGAATGGAGCCACCGTAGTAACCCTGTTCAATTTTATCCAGACCGATCGGCTGACCATTCCTTTTGCCTTCCAGGCCGATCAGTTATCGGCTTTATTCCTGCTCATCATTACAGGCGTTGGTTTTCTCATTCATTTGTACTCTACTGCATACATGCATGAAGAAGAAGGTCCGCATTTCGCGCGGTACTTTGCTTACCTCAACCTCTTCGTTTTCTCCATGCTGTTGCTGGTGTTGGGCGCCAACTATGTGATCATGTTTATCGGATGGGAAGGAGTAGGATTGTGTTCTTACCTGCTCATCGGTTACTGGTTCAAAAACGATCAATACAATTATGCAGCTAAGAAAGCATTTGTGATGAACCGCATTGGCGACCTGGGCTTCCTGCTGGCTTTGTTCTGGCTCATATCCAAACTGGGTACGGTTAATTACAGCGATGTATTTGCACAGGTTAACCAACTGAGCAGCTTCGATATTACCGCTATTACTGTTCTCTTGTTTGTAGGTGCGATGGGAAAAAGCGCGCAGATACCGCTGTACACCTGGCTGCCCGATGCCATGGCAGGTCCTACGCCTGTGTCAGCGCTGATTCACGCCGCTACCATGGTTACAGCGGGTATTTATATGATTGCCCGCAGCAACATATTATATACAATGGCGCCTGCCACACAAACGCTGGTAGCTATTGTGGGATTGGTTACCGCTGTATTCGCAGCCACCATTGCACTGAAACAGAACGATATCAAGAAAGTACTGGCTTATTCCACCGTGAGCCAGTTGGGTTATATGTTCCTCGGATTGGGCGTAGGCGCTTATACCGGCGCTGTGTTCCATGTGATGACACATGCATTTTTTAAAGCCCTGCTCTTCCTTGGCGCCGGCTCTGTGATCCATGCCATGCACCACGAACAGGATATCAGGAATATGGGGGGACTAAAAAAATATTTACCTGTTACGCATATCACTTTCTTGCTGGGTTGTTTGGCCATTGCAGGAATACCGCCTTTCTCAGGGTTCTTCTCAAAAGATGAAATACTGATGGCGGCTTATGCCAAGAATCCTTTGTATTATTTTATAGGATTGGCCGGCGCTTTGATGACTGCGTTCTATATGTTCAGGTTGTACAGCATAACTTTCCTCGGGAATTTCCGGGGCACACATGAACAGGAGCATCACCTGCATGAGAGTCCATCCGCTATGACCATCCCCCTGATCATACTCGCTGTTTTATCGGTGATCGGAGGTTTTGTAGGCATACCCGAAGTGTTCGCTTCCAATGCACACAGCCTGGAACATTTCCTTGCACCGGTTTTTGCCGCTTCCAAACAACTGAAAGAAGCGCATCACATGGAGGCATCGCAGGAATACCTGTTCATGGCTGGTTCAACCGCAGCCATTATACTGGTCATTGTACTGACTGTAAGAAGTTACAAAAAATACCAGCGTACAACAGCAGAAAATACCGGCATTGCCAAAGTGCTCGAGAACAAATGGTATATTGATGAACTCTACGATGCCCTTATCGTGAACCCGTTGAATGCTTTTGCCGGCTTCCTGAAAAATGTAGTAGAGAAAAGCGGTATCGATGGTGTGGTGAATGGGGTAGGCCGCTTGGTTGGTTATGGATCCCGCCAGTTGCGCTTATTGCAAAGCGGACAGGTAGGAAGTTATATACTGGTCATGGTAATGGCCATGGTTGTATTTGTATTGATTTGGTTCAACGACGCTACCATCATGCGTTTCTTTAGTAAAATATTTTAAAAGATGATTCCTGTTCTACTGATACTGATTCCGCTGTTGACTGGTCTGCTCAGTTTTCTCATCAAAGAAGAGAAAACAGTTAAAGGCTGGGCATTGCTCACCTCGTTGGTTACGTTGGTGGTAGCTGTAACCGGCTGTTGGTTTTACCCGGCTGCGCAGCTGACTTATACAACAAGCTGGTTGCCTGGTTTGGGCGCCGATTTCGCCGTTGGCATGGATGGAATGGGTAAGATGCTTTGTCTGCTTACTGCCATTTCTTTTCCTGTGGTATTTGTGGCTACACAAAAAAACACCTATAAAAATGCCGGTCGTTTTTACGGATTGATGTTGCTGACACAAGCCGGACTCACCGGTGTTTTCCTGGCACAGGATGCGCTGTTGTTTTATTTCTTCTGGGAGCTGGCGCTGATACCTGTTTATTTTCTCTGCTCTATCTGGGGAGGAGAAAAAAGGATCGCCGTTACTTTCAAATTCTTCGTGTACACTTTCCTTGGATCACTGCTGATGTTGGCAGGTATCCTGTTCGTCTATTTTCATACGGCCGATCAATCTTTCGCTATCAAATCTTTTTACCAGGTAAAGCTTTCGGGTGCACAACAGGGATTGGCTTTCTGGCTTTTCTTTTTGGCATTCGCCATCAAGATGCCGGTATTTCCTTTCCATACCTGGCAGCCCGATGCGTATGAGCAATCACCTACTGCGGTAACGATGATATTGAGCGGCGTGATGGTGAAGATGGGTGTCTTCGCATTGGTGCGCTGGCTTTTACCGGTATTTCCGCAAGCGGCTTCCGACTCGGCCCATGTGATCATCATCCTTTCTGTGATTGGTATGTTATACGCTTCGTTGATTGCCATCAGGCAGGATGATCTGAAGCGACTGATCGCTTATTCATCCATTGCGCACATCGGCCTGATGTGTGCCGCTGTATTTGCCAATAACAAAACAGGTATGGAAGGTGTAATGATACAAATGTTCAATCATGGTGTAAACGTGATCGGACTCTGGATCGTGGCTGATGTAATTGAACAGCAACTCGGAACACGTAAATTCAGCGAGCTCGGCGGACTGGCACAAAAAGCACCGGCATTAGCTATTCTGCTGATGGTGATGGCGCTGGCCAATATTGCATTGCCCCTCACCAATGCTTTCATTGGAGAATTCCTGATGTTCAACGGACTGTTCCAGTACAATGTATGGATCGCGGCAGTAGCCTGCATCAGCATCATACTGGCGGCTGTGTATACCCTGAACATGGTGCAGAAGATATTTTATGGTAATACGGTTCCGGCCACAGCAAATGCAACCGACATCAATCAGAACGTACAATTTACGCTGGTGGTACTGGCGTTGCTGGTGATTGTACTGGGAGTTTACCCCCAGCCCATCATCAGCCTTACAACAGATACAGTACACGCCATCTTGAAATAAAACATTATGAACGCAATCATACTTTCGGCATTATTAGGTGTAGTGATGATGTTCAGCGGCATCGTCATCAAGGAGAAATCGGCATTGAAATACATAGCGGCTGCTGGACTCTTGTTGTTACTGATCGCCAACCTGATGCATACATACGGCATCTACCAGGTGCGCATAGACACCCATGGCCTGCTGGACTTCCAGAAATTCGGTCTCTTCTTCAACTCCATTGTATTTGCTGCTACACTGGTATATGTATTACTGAGCGGAAAGGATATTGAAAATACAGGCCTGAATGTTGCCGAATATTTTGCGTTGATCTTTTTTGTATTGTGTGGTGTAAGTATTCTTTCGGCTTATAACGGATTACTCATGCTCTTCCTGGGGATAGAGATATTATCTATACCCTTGTACATACTTACCGGTGCCGATAAACGCAACATGAAGAGCAACGAAGCTGCCCTGAAATATTTTCTCATGGGCTCTTTTTCTACCGGCATCATGCTCATGGGTATTGCGTTGGTATATGGCGCTACCGGGTCTTTCGGCATGACACCTCCGCCCGTTAACCCGGTAACGGGACTGTACCAGGGCTCATTCCTGGAAGTGGCGGGATTGTTACTGCTCTTTGTTTCAATGGCTTTCAAAGTATCGGCTGCGCCGTTTCATTTCTGGACACCCGATGTATACGATGGAGCGCCTTCGGTCTTCACTTCTTTTATGGCCACCATTGTAAAAGCAGCGGGATTCATTGCATTCATCCGCCTTTTTGCAGGACATACAACGATATTAGGTCCTACCTGGAAGATCATACTTTCTTTTGTGATCATAGCCACTTTACTGATAGGCAATATCACCGCGGTATTCCAGCAAAGTGTTAAGCGCATGTTGGCGTATTCCAGTATTGCGCAGGCGGGTTTCATGTTGTTTGCTTTATACAGCAACAATGATCTCACACAGGAAGGTATCCTGCTGTATACAGTTGCTTACAGTCTTGCTACCATCGGCATTTTTGCCGTGCTCATCAAAATGAAAGATTATACTTATGATGGGTTCAACGGGTTGGCTAAAAAGCAACCTGTACTGGCGTTTGGCGCTACTGTTTGCCTCCTGTCACTGGCAGGTATCCCGTCAACTGCAGGGTTCTTCGCAAAATATTATATGCTGGCCGCCACTATTAAAGAAGGGGGCGCTTTCTGGCTGGTTATTGTGGCTGTATTATTTGCAGCTGTCAGTGCCTATTATTATTTCAGGGTTATACAGGCCATGTATTTCAAAGATGGCGATGCCGAAACCCACGGGCCCATCAGCAACGGGTTTAAATATGCCCTGCTGCTGCTGTCAGCGCTCATTGTATTGGTAGGCATCATGCCGTCTGTAGTACTGAACTGGTTGTATTTTTAACCGTTCTTCACTTTTTTCTGCCGTATTCGGGGGATTCTCAACTATCTTTAATGATAAGAACCCCTTTGCGAAGATGACTGCGCTCGACTCTTTTTCCCTGGCCTGGCGTACCGTGCGAAGCAATAAACTGCGTACCGGTATTACTGTTGCCATCATTGCATTCGGTATCATGGCGCTGATCGGTATCATCACTGCCATCGAGGCCATGAACCAGAGCGCCAGGGAGAGTTTTGCTACCATGGGGGCCAATGCATTCAGCATCCGGTTTAAAGAAACCAAAGTACGTGTTGGCGGTGGCGGCAGAAACAGCGATTTCAAAAAAACAACCCGCGGACTCAAAGAGAAGAAATCGAACCTGGGAAAACCCATCCTGAAAGAAGAAGCAGAAGCATTCAAAGCCAGCTTTCATTTTCTCTCAGCACAGACCAGTATCTATCGCCGCGGACCCGGTGCACAGGAATTACATTATGAAGAAAAGAAAACCAATCCGCAGATCAATATCTGGGGAGGCGATGAAAATTACCTGCTGGTAAATGGTTATTCCATCAGCGCAGGGCGCAACATCAACCACCTCGATATTGAGAGCGGCAGAAACGTATGTTTGTTGGGAAGTAATCCAGCCTCAAAATTATTCGGTGAACATCCCGAAAGCAGCATTGATAAAATCGTGCGGGTAGGCAGTATCCCTTACCGTGTGGTCGGTGTACTGAAAAGCAAAGGCTCCAGCGCCATGATGCGACAGGACGATGTACTGATCACTTCCTATACCAATGTAAGGCACTTCCAGAACACACAACCTTCCTATTTCCTGGGTGTGATGGTAGGTAATGTAAATGCCATGGATGCTGCAACAGGTGAAGCGACCGCCGTTTTTCGCGGCATCCGTAAACTGGAACCGCGTGATGAAGAGAATTTCGTTATCGAAAAAAGCGATCGTGTGGCAGAAATGCTCATGGGTTTTCTGAGCAGTATCACAGGCTCGGCCGGTGCGATAGGTCTTATTACACTTATAGGCGCTGCAATCGGACTCATGAATATTATGCTGGTGGCGGTTAACGAGCGTACCAAAGAAGTTGGATTGATCAAAGCCATCGGTGGTAAAAGCCGCAATGTACGTCAGCAGTTCCTGTTTGAAAGTATGATCATCAGCCTGCTCGGCGCTTTGTTCGGCATTATCCTTGGCGTACTGATCGGTAACCTTTTCAGCATGTTGCTCAAAACAGGATTCGTAGTACCCTGGGCATGGGTGATTTTGGGGATCGTGATCTGTTCGCTCGTAGGATTGGTAGCCGGCATCTATCCGGCCATGAAAGCCGCAAGACTCAACCCGATCGTTGCACTTCGCTACGAATAATGATTTATTGCCGCTTGAAAAAGAATTTCAACTGTTCGTTGATATAATACTTGAGGTCTTCCTCGGTAAGATGTGTGCGCAGCCATTGATAAGAAGGACGACGGGCCTGCATGAACTCGTATAACTGATCGCCTTTTAAACCACTGTATGCTGTAACCAGCTTTTCATTGAAACGGTAATTGATATACGCTTCTTTTTCGGTTGATTCATAAAAAGCAAATGCCTTCCGTTTGTTTCTTTCATGACGCGAAAAACGGCTGATATTGAGTGCAATGCCCGCACCGGAATTGGCTTCCGCTATCGTAGGGATGGTATAGTTCACAATATCCTGCAAAAAATCTTTTCTTCTCTGCATGCTATCAACCTGGTACCGGTTCATGGTAGCCCTTACCGTAACCATGCCCAGGTTTCTTCGCAATACAGGAAGTAAAATGACCAGGGTATCGCGTGATATATAACGGTCATTGTATCGCAAAGTATCGAACTTGTATCCGATAGCACCGAAAGACAATACCTGGTTTTCGGTTACGGGCAGTTTAAAAAGTCCACGGTAATTCGTCATCACAGTAGTGCCTGTGTTCATATTGGTTACACTGGCCAGCGCCACCGGTTCAGCGCTGATGCTGTCTTTCAGGTAACCATATACCAGGTTGTTTTTTTGCGCAGAAACGGTAATACCCAATTCGCATAACAAAGAGATCATCAACAAACGCATAGATAAGATATTGGCTCATCGTTCGATGAGTATTTTTTGCGAATAGGTTTTTTTATCGTGCTGAATTTTCAATATGTAAAATTCAGCACTGAGTTGACCCAGGTCAATTTGCGAAGAGAACTTGCCAGAGAAGCCTGGATACGAACGCAGGTACACCTGCTGTCCGGCTGCATTGAAAACGGCAATACCGAGATCTGCTTTGGTATTCACTTCAAACGAAAGATTGAAGCGACCGTCGTTGGGGTTGGGTGATACACTGAGCTTGATCTCCCTGGCGAGCACTTCCGGTGGAATAGCTGTAACAGCTACCTGGAAAGGATTGGAAGTTTTCATACATCCAATGCCATCCGTTATAGAAACGGTATAAGCGCCGGAATTCACCGGTTTGTATTTCTGACCGTTTGCTCCGGAGATGGCTTGTCCGTCTACATACCACTGCAAGTTACCGCCTACGCTGCTGACAAGCGAATCGCCCACCTGTGTGATAACAGGTGCTATGGGTGATGTAGCCACTACCGCTGTTCTCGCGCTCATACAGGCGCCCGTGGTAACATTCAAATTGTACAGGAAATAATAATAAGCCGATGAGGGCTGACCGCTTTGCGGGAATACATCGAGGGTATTACCGGTGATGGTCATGATACCGGGTATACCCTTAGGATAAGTGTTGCTTCCTGCGATATTGTTGTTCCTGAAAATAGTGGCGCCGCCCGCATCGCATTCGGTGATGAGGATATGATCTCCTGTTTGCGTTACAGGCAGGTTGAGAAAATAAACCGCACCGGTATCTTTCGGATCATTACCCTTAACCTCACCTGAAGTAGCCGGTTGTATAACAGGGTTAGAAGAAGAAACATTCAATGTAGTAGTAGCCAGGATTGTATAAGTATACGTGCGGTTGGTAAGGTCAGCCGAACCCAGATTGGCTACAGTAAATTTGATAGTACCTGGATTGCTGGTGTACAACCTGACGCTTTTCAATATAACCGGCACACTGTTGTTGAACTTGATGAGATTTCCTGAGAAATTATTATATCCGCCACTGTCATAAGCCATTTTAGTTGTGGGGCCAATGAATACATCCGCATCTGTGCCAGCATAATAAGTTTTGTCGCTGGTAATGGTGGCCGTATTGGTACTCGCTCCTGTTGCAAAAGGAGAAGCAGTTGTTGCAGACGTGTACCAAAGATAATTGGCACCCTGTTGCGGATTGGTTGCTTTGAGGAATACGGTGCTGCTACAAAGTTCAGCCGTAGCAGCAGGACCTGCCGGTGAAGAACTAATGGTAATGCTGGTAGTGATCGTATTGTTGGCAGGAAGCTGATCACCTGGTAATGAAGCGGTAGCGGTGATCGAATACGTTCCCGGCGCCATGCTGCTCACAGGCGTCTGCAAAGTGAAATTATCAGAGCTGAGGGAAGCCAGGTTTCTTTTCAAAGTATCCGTAAGTGTAGCCACTGTTGTGCCGCCGCTGTTTTTCACCACTACCTGCACCGGTATATTGGTTTGGGCGGCCGTTCCGTTATTCTTCAGTGTTACGGTAAAATACTTAGGGTTATCTGGACACTCAAGCGCGGCCGGCGTAGCGATACCCGCTGCTGCTATATCTATTGAAGGCGGCACCGCCCGGAGACGGTAATCCTGGGTTTCGCCTCTTACATAACCTGGATTGCTGCAAGGTGTCACCACACTGGTATCTGTCGTTTCTTCCTCCACAATGCGCATCATGTAAAAATTACCCACCACCAGGGTATTGGGGGTACTGACAGTTGCCTGAAAAACACTTCCATTAGACAGAACACTGCTTACTGCCACCAATTCGCCCGAATCAGCAAAGCTGCCGTTGTTGTTGTAGTCGATAAAGACCTTTACAATTTTGCTGGCAGCCGAAGCATCAGCACTGCCTACTTTCACATAGATGGGAATGTTTTGCAGGGGTTCGATGTTGGCAGTGAGTTTGGTATTATCGGTATACGTAGTAGCAGTACCGGGATTGGCGTAATGAATAGAGGAGAAGCTCACGCTGTCGATCCTCGATCCGGCATTTGATGTGGGGGTAGAAGCGCAATAAGCGGTTCCACCTGCACCGCTTACCAATAAGGTATAAGCTTGTCCGCCGTTTACGAGGGAGCCTTTATGGGTAACCGTGATGGTATAAGTTCGTCCGGGTACTGTACTGTCTATATCAATGCGCTCTATATTATCTGTCCTGTTATCTCCCGGCACCGCTGCAGCACCCGGATTGGTAGGGTTAAGTGTCCAGGGCATATAAGTACGGCTGCCCTGGGTAATACGGAGATCAAGGTCGTTGACCAGCCTTTTGGTGGTATCACTCATAACGGTCTCTACAGGTCCTGCCACATCGGTCCAACTGATGGTGGCTTTTAAAGGCCCGTTACCTGAGCTCACCACAGGAATAGTAAAACTACTGGAACTGTTATTGTCGAGTGATTTTTCATATAACAAATGCGTACTGGTAGCTGCATTGTTGCTACCAATGGCAGCGGTCATCACTGCCGCCGCTTTCTCAACGTTCAACAAACCCCATCCGAACATATAATTGGGTCCCGGATTTGTGCCTGCTGCTTCTGTAGTATGAATGGCCAGGCCTTTCAATGTAGCGGAACGCATGAAAGCGGAGGAACTGCTTTTCAGTTTGGAATAGTATTCCTGTAGGAGGAACAAAGAGCCCGCTGCATTGGGCGATGCCATGGAGGTACCGCTGTAACTGGCGTAGCTTTTATTCGAAGTGGCGATACTCGATAACACATTGACACCGTCTGCAACCAGGTCTGGTTTGATACGGCCATCATCGGTGGGCCCCCAGCTGCTGAAATTGGCCATTACCACATCGGAAGGACGGCTGTAGCCGTTGGGCAATCCCTGCACGGCGCCTATTGTGAGGATATTCTTGGCATTACAATCCCAGGGGATGCTGCCATAACTATCATTGTTGCTGATGCCGGCTGGGCGCTTTCCTGCTAAAACCATCTGGTTACTGGCATCGTAACGGTAATAAGGTGAATCAACGGGCGGACCGTTCGAAGTGCGGTTGTTGCCGGCAGATTTTACGATCAGATAGTTGGGAGCATAATAGGTGATGGAATCCAATGCCTGGGCATCAATGCTGTAATACCCGAATTTATAGTCCCTGTTCTCATTGGGACGTCCATAGAATTCCCAACGGCTCTTAGTATCGTTGTAATTCCATCCTGCAATAATAGAATAGGAATGATTGGATATCAACAGGCCCGGCGCTTCCAGGGCCATTTCAGAAATATCATTTTTGAAATCATAAGCAATGATGCTTTTCAGTCCGAATGACATTCCCTTTGCATAAGGATTTACACCCGAAGCCATCAGGGTACCGGTGGTATGGGTAGCATGGTCGTCATAAGCTACGGTAGCCGCTTCTTTTTGAACGATGCGCCCGGTAAGTTCAACATGGGCATCCAGGGGCCTGCCACCATCCCATATACCCATCTTGTTGGCCAGGTAATCTGAACTGCCGCTGAGGTTAAGTCCGCTTGCGCCCCCCGGCCATAACTGGTTGGCCCTGGTGGTGGCAGCGGCAATGGTATTGTTGTTGGTAATGTAGTATTTAGGATAATTGAAAGCATCAACACCCACCAGTACAGCTTTCGCCCCATTTTTACCGGTAATGACCAATGGCCATCCTTTTTGTTTGGCCATTGACAATGCACGGGTATAACCATCATCTTCCAAAATCCTGTACCCACGTGCAGCCTGTTCCAATATTTTGTTGTTCGTAGAAACCTGCGCCAGACCTATTGTCACAATTCCCATCATAAGCGCCAGGCAGAGCATTGATTTTTTCAACATAACCTGTTTAGTTTAGCGTATCGCAAGATTTGCCATAAATCCCATCTAAAGAGTAGAATCATCGTTAAATTTAGATACTTTCATCATTCAAAGTGAAGCATGAAGCATATTCTTTTTTTCGTTTTCGGACTCTGTTTAACCTTTATGGCGTGTTCATCGGGAAAAAAGCTGCATTCATCCGTTCCCAAACAGGGCATTAGCGGAAAACTGCTGTTTGCTTCGGGAAACCACATGCCCATGGTAGGCGCCCCGCCCAATGATCCGCAACCCCTCAAAGGAACCATATTGGTGTATGAACCTACCAATTTGTCACAGGTAACCAGGATGGGAGACGCACCTGAATATACGGCCATTCATACCAGGCAGATTGCCTCGGTGGAAACCGATAGTTCCGGCACTTTTTCCATTGCACTCCCTCCCGGCGCTTATTCACTCTTCGTAAAAAGAAATGACCATTATTATGCCAACCTGTTCGATAACAACAACAATATTGCATTGTATACGGTGGAAGAAGGAAAGCTTACCACGGTTAAGATCACAGTGAGTACTACAGCCGTTTATTGATCGGATACTTTTTGTTATCTTTGCACCTCGGTATGAACCTGGGGACGTTGTTAGCGCAGTATCAAAATGACCCCCGCCTTTTTCAGCTGGCGGACAGGCTTTCTTTTGCCGATCCCCAGCGAATCTTTCTTAAAAATTTACAGGGCAGCAGCACAGAATTTATCGTAAGCGCTGTTTTTCAACGCGATCAGCAACTGAACCATCTCGTAGTACTGAACGACCCGGAAGAAGCCGCTTATTTTCTAAATACCCTGGAGAGCCTCACACAGGCACTGGATATTTTTTATTTCCCGGCTTCTTTTAAGAACAGGAGAAACTTTAAAGTGCTCAACAGTTCGCATGTGATGTTGCGTACAGAAGCCCTGACAAGACTGGCCGCAGGAGGTAATAAAAAGATCATTGTTACTTATCCCGAAGCGCTTTTTGAAAAAGTGGTGCTGCCCAAAACACTCAACAGTAATATCATCAGCATCAAAACCAATGATACCATCAACCCTGAAAGCCTGATGGAATTGTTTGTGATGTATGGGTTTGAACGTACCGATTTTGTGTATGAACCCGGACAGTTTGCGGTTCGTGGGGGTATCCTGGATATTTATTCTTTCGGTAATGAGAAACCTTACCGTGTTGAATTGTTTGGCAATGAGGTAGACAGTATCCGCATTTTCGATCCCGAAACACAATTGAGTGAACGCAAGCTGTTACAAGTAAATATCATTCCGAATGTAGAAACGCAATTCAGTTCGGAAGAAAAGATACCGCTGCTGCAATTCCTTTCCGAGAATACGGTGGTATGGCTCAAAGACCTCGATGTAGTGCAGGAGAAACTGCAACAGCAGGAAGAAGACCTGGAAGGATTCATAGATATGCTCAAAGG
Source organism: Hydrobacter penzbergensis (assembly GCF_900106985.1). Classification (NCBI taxonomy): domain Bacteria; kingdom Pseudomonadati; phylum Bacteroidota; class Chitinophagia; order Chitinophagales; family Chitinophagaceae; genus Hydrobacter; species Hydrobacter penzbergensis. Next base: position 160,293 of record NZ_FNNO01000009.1, read on the forward strand.
AGGATATTCCATGCAGTCTTTCGATGACGACGACCAGACCAAAGTGTTGAAAGAGATCAATAGCGAGGATTTTATCAAAGCGGCGTCGTTACAAGATGCATTGAGACAGCGGCATGTTGTTGAGTTTGGGCTGAAGCCTTATCTCGCCAATTTCGAGATCGAATTCAAAACCAGGCCCCAGCCTTCTTTCAACAGGCAGTTCGATTTGCTCATTCGTGATCTCAAAGCGCATGAGTCTGCCGGGTTCAGCATATACATTTTTGCCGAACAGGCCAGGCAATTGGAAAGATTGCACAGTATTTTCAATGACCTCAATACCGATATACAATTTGTGCCGGTGGTGTCGGGCATTCATGAAGGCTTCATCGACGAAGACCTCAAAACAGTTTGCTATACCGATCACCAGTTGTTCCAGCGTTACCATAAATACAAGGTCAAGCAGGCATACAATAAAAACAAGGCGCTTACGCTTAAAACCTTGCGCGACCTGCAGCCGGGCGATTTTGTTACGCACATCGATCATGGTGTGGGCCGGTACAGCGGACTACAAAAACTGGAAGTGAACGGAAAACTACAGGAAGCTGTGCGCATCATTTATAAAGACAGTGATATCCTGTATGTGAACATCAATTCACTGCATAAAATTTCCAAGTACACAGGCAAAGAAGGTACGATTCCCAAGGTGAATAAATTGGGCAGTGATGTTTGGGCAAAACTGAAAGACAAAACAAAGGCGAAGGTCAAAGAAGTGGCTTTCGACCTCATCAAACTATATGCGCAGCGTAAGTCGCAGCAAGGCTTTGCGCATACGCCGGACAACTATATGCAAACCGAGCTGGAGGCATCCTTTATTTATGAAGATACGCCCGACCAGAGCAAGGCTACGGCTGATGTAAAGAAAGACATGGAAAGCGCTTCGCCGATGGACAGGCTGATATGTGGCGATGTAGGATTCGGTAAAACGGAAGTGGCTATCCGCGCCGCTTTCAAATCGGTAGTAGATGGCAAGCAGGCTGCTATACTGGTACCCACTACCATTCTGGCTTTTCAGCATTACAAAACTTTCAGTGAACGGTTGAAGGACTTCCCGGTAACCGTTGATTATATCAACCGCTTCAAGTCGGCCAAAGAGAAAAAAGAAACCCTGAAAAAACTGGAGGAGGGCAAAGTAGATATCATCGTAGGTACACATGGGTTATTGGGGAAAGAAGTGAAGTTCAAAGACCTCGGTGTAATGATCGTAGACGAAGAACAAAAATTCGGCGTGGGACACAAAGAGAAATTGAAGACCCTGAAAACGAATGTGGACTGTCTCACCCTTACGGCTACACCCATTCCGCGGACCCTGCAGTTCAGTCTCATGGGTGCCCGGGACTTGAGTATTATCAATACGCCTCCGCCTAACCGGCAGCCCATTCAAACAGAGTTGCATGTGTTCAATGAAGATTTTATCCGCGACGCCATTTATTATGAAACAGAACGGGGCGGACAGGTCTTCTTCATTCACAATCGTGTACAGGGACTGGCAGAAATGAGCGCATTGATACAAGGGTTATGTCCTGATCTGAGTGTGGGACATGCGCATGGACAACTGGAAGGGCATGAACTGGAAGAGCGCATCATGGATTTCATAGACATGAAATACGACGTATTGGTATGTACCAATATTGTGGAGAGTGGCGTAGATATTCCGAATGTGAATACCATCATTGTAAACAATGCGCACCAGTTCGGACTGAGCGATCTGCACCAGTTGCGCGGAAGGGTAGGGCGCAGCAACAAAAAAGCCTTCTGTTATCTGCTGGCCCCCTTGAGTACATTGCCTTCCGACTCGAGAAAACGTTTGCAAACACTGGAGCAGTTCAGTGACCTGGGCAGTGGTTTCCAGATTGCGATGCGCGACCTGGATATCAGGGGTGCAGGAAACCTGCTGGGTGGTGAACAAAGTGGTTTTATGGCGGATATCGGTTTTGAGATGTACCAGAAGATACTGGAAGAAGCCATCCGTGAACTCAAGCGCAGTGCTTTCAAGGATTTGTTCAAGGAAGAGATCAGCAAACAAGATGATTATGTGAGCGATTGTACTATTGATACCGACCTCGAAGTGTTGATACCCGATGATTATGTGGAAAGCATCACCGAAAGATTATCGCTTTATACGCGGCTGGATAATTGCGAACAGGAAACAGAACTGACCGGCTTCCACCAGGAAATGGTAGACCGTTTCGGTCCTATGCCGCCGCAGGTAGAAGACCTGTACACAACGGTGCGGTGCCGTTGGCTGGCGGTAGACCTGGGCTTTGAAAAAATGACTTTGAAAGAAGATACCCTGCGTTGTTATTTCATCAACCGGCCGGACTCGCCTTATTTTGAATCGGAATTGTTTAAAAAGATACTGGCTTATCTACAAACCGGTACCAATAAAGCCAGGCTGAAACAAGCGGGCAAAAATTTCCTGCTGGTGGTTGATCAGGTGAAAGACATGGATGCCATGTATCGTTTCCTTCAGCAAATGCACAGCGCAGTATTGGCCGCACCTGCCCTCGCGCAATAAAAAATCCGGTCCTTTGCAGAACCGGATCCTTCGCTATTAATGAGTTATGAAAAACTGCCGCAAGGCTTAGAATCCTTTCTTCGCCACACCATCGGCTATTGCCTGCAGCGCTTTTGCTTCGCCAAGGATGGCAGCCATTTTATTGCCTTTTCCATCATGACCGGCAGCCATGTACCCGCCGCGTGCAGTTTTGGTAATCACTGCGTCTTGCATGGGAACATTCTTCTCTTTGGTCTTGAGACAGTATGCTTTGATCATTTTTGAAGTGTCCATAGTAATACGAATTTAGGGTTAATGAAAGTTCAACTATTCTAAAATAAGGTTTTTTCCTTAATACCGCCATTTATTTACTAACCAGTGTTGCGCCATTAAACGTCGATCTTGGCGTATTTGGCATGACTTTCAATGAATTCGCGGCGCGGCGCCACTTCATCACCCATGAGCATGCTGAAGATACGGTCGGCCTCGTAAGCGCTTTCAATGGTCACCTGTTTAAGGGTTCGGCGGGCGGGATCCATGGTGGTTTCCCAGAGCTGGTCGGCATTCATCTCACCCAAACCTTTGTATCGCTGGATGGTAACGCTGTCTTCCCGGCCCCCTGCCAGTTTTTCCACCAGCAATTTGCGTTGCTCTTCATTGTACGCATATTCCTGTTCTTTTCCTTTTTTCACGAGGTACAGCGGTGGCTGGGCAATGTATACATAACCCTGTTCTACCAGTTCCTTCATATAACGGAAAATAAACGTAAGAATAAGGGTGGCGATATGCGATCCGTCCACATCGGCATCGGTCATGATGATGATCTTGTGGTAGCGAAGTTTGGTTGTGTTCAGCGCTTTGGGATCTTCGGCAGTGCCTACTGTTACGCCCAACGCTGTGTACATGTTGCGTATCTCTTCATTCTCGTAGATCTTATGTTCCATGGCTTTCTCCACGTTCAGAATCTTACCCCTTAACGGCAGAATAGCCTGGTAGCTCCTGTCGCGCCCCTGTTTGGCCGTACCGCCTGCCGAGTCTCCCTCTACCAGGTAGAGTTCACATTTCTCCGCATCGCGTTCACTGCAATCGGCCAGCTTACCGGGCAGGCCACCGCCGCTCAGCACGGTCTTGCGCTGTACCATGTCGCGCGCTTTTTTAGCGGCTACCCTTGCCTGTGCAGCCAGGATGATTTTGGAGATCACATATTTGGCTTCCTTCGGATTTTCTTCCAGGTAGGCTTCCAATACCCTCGACACGGTGGTTTGCACCACACCGCTCACTTCACTGTTACCCAGCTTGGTCTTGGTCTGTCCTTCGAACTGCGGCTCGGGTACTTTCACCGAAATGATAGCGCTCAGTCCTTCCCTGAAATCATCTCCTTCAACGGTTACCTTGGCTCTTTCAAAGAGACCTTCCTTATCGCCATAGTTTTTAAATACCCTTGTCAGGGCCTGTCTGAAGCCCGTTACGTGTGTACCGCCTTCGATGGTATTGATGTTATTGACATAAGAGAAGATGTGCTCTTTGAAATCATCGTTATAGGTAAGCGCCACTTCCACGGCTACATTGGTAGACTCATCGTGTCCTTCCACATACAAAGGATTCGCAATGAGGGGCGTGCGGTTGCCGTTCTTATCGAGCATGGTAACAAACTCAACGATGCCACCTTCGCTATAAAAATTACGGATATAGACATTGCCCTCTTCGTCTTTCTCACGTAAGTCGGTGAGGGTAATGCTGATGCGTTTGTTCAGGTAAGCGAGCTCGCGCAAACGGCCTTCCAGGATGTCTTTTTTATATACTGTTTCCTGGAAGATGGTGGTATCTGGCCAGAAATGTACAATGGTACCGGTGATATTGCTGGTGCCAATCTCCCTAACAGGATACTGGGGCACACCGATATGGTACTCTTGCTCAAATATTTTTCCTTCGCGGTGAACGGTCACGTGCAAAGTGGTGCTGAGGGCATTCACGCAACTCACACCCACACCGTGCAAACCGCCCGATACTTTGTACGTGTTCTTATCGAATTTACCACCGGCATGTAGTACGGTCATCACCACTTCCAAAGCACTTCTTTTTTCCTTGCTGTGCATGGCGGTAGGGATACCGCGCCCGTCGTCCTGCACGCTGATGGAATTGTCTTCATGAATGGTAACGCTGATGTTCTTACAATAACCGGCCAGTGCTTCGTCAATGGAGTTGTCCACCACCTCGTACACTAAGTGATGCAGACCTTTTACCCCTACATCGCCGATATACATCGCGGGCCTTTTACGAACCGCTTCCAAACCTTCCAGTACCTGTATGCTGTCGGCACCATAATTTTTATTTTGTGCCTCTTCTTTGGTCATTTGTTCCTCACTCATAAATGCTTGATAATCCTGTATTTTAACTGATTTTGCAAAGTTGACAAAGTTAATGAAAATAAGGGGTTCTGCCGAGGCTAATAGAGCAATTTTTCCCCATTTATAACCCGCTTCCCAAGTTATAAAATGACAGGCCCGTGACGGTTTTGATAGGGCCTGTTTTTGCAGATAGATGTTTGTACATTAATTTTGTGCCGCATGTTGCAGGTAATGGATATACTAAGAGTGGCTAGCAAAAGCGGCATAGAGCCGGATTTGGATATTTTGTACCAGAAAGAGCAACATGTTCCCGGTTCCATCCAATACCAGATCAAGAGATATTATGCACAACATCCCTGGGTGGCGGAAGATACCGGCATGATGGTTTACCATTATAACCCCGATAAATCTGCTGAAAACTACCTGGAATTACGCTATTGCACTACCGGTAACCGTTATTGCAGCGAAAAAAGCTGTGCCAATTGCAGTGAACTGCCCACAGAAAACTGCAGTGGAAAACACAAAACGGTAGATGTATTCACTTTTCATTTCACAGCCAGTTTCCTGGCCCAGTTTGTACATAATGTGAAGTTGAGCAACCGCAAAGATGAAGTGCTGGCTTTCAGGCATCCGCACGCTTTCACCAAGATATTCCCTTTGTGTAACCGCAAACGGAATGCCTTGGACGCGTTACTCAATCACAGCTATTCAGGCGCTTTGGAAAACATTTTCGTGAATGCCAAAGTGCATGAACTCCTGTTGTACAGCCTGGAATGTTTGGTTGATGAAAAAGAAGAAGGTTTTGTCTGCAAGTTCCTGGCTGATGAAAGCGGCCGCGAACGCATTTACCAGGCGCGCGATATTTTATTACAACACATCGGTGATCCCATCACGATCAAAGAACTGAGCCGCAAAGTGGCTATGAACGAGTGCTACCTCAAAAAAGGTTTCAAAGAAGTCTTCGGCACTACCATATTCGATTTCTACCAGCAACAGCGCATGGAGCACGCCAAATACCTTTTGTATGAGAAAAGCTTAAGCGTGACTGATGTTTCTGCTTTGCTGGGTTATTCTTCTATCTCGCATTTCTCCGCTGCCTTCAAGAAGCATACAGGTATCAAGCCCTGCGAATTGTTGCAGTAATTATTCTTGTTATTAACTATCAGTTTGTCTCGCTGAAACCATGGTATTTCAGGAATGCATTGTATTCCTGCAGAAATGTTTTTCGTTGATGATGTGCTTCCTGGTTGTCAATATATCGCTGTACGTTCGGAATGGCCGATTCGCTTACAGAGACAGCAAAATAATCACTTTGCCATTGCAACTTTGAAGGAGGTGCATTGGCCTGTTGATTGAACCAATGCGCAGATTCTCCTTTGATCAATTGTACAATGTCATTAATAGTTTGGGTAGGCTTTAAGAATACAAGGCAATGAGCATGATCAACGTATCCATTGATCCTGTCAATATGGATTCCTTTAGCGAAAGCATTTTGTTTTATATGATTGAATAACATTTCTCTGAAAGGTTTTATCAGAATGGGCTTTCTGTATTTTGTAGCCCAGACATAATGGATACATACTCTTGTGTAAGGCATTTTTATTTGTAAAACAAGAGATTTAGAATGAATGACACAATAGGAATAAACACCTGATTTTTCTTTCAAAAAATCCTGTACAGGGGCTAAAGCCCCATCAACAAAAACATCTTTATGTTCTCCAGGCTAAAGCCTGGAGCAAAGTTTCAATTTATTTGCTTTGTATCTCATTCATAATCTTTACCTCAGGCTTCACCCTGAGGGGCAAGAGAAATTAGGGCTTTCTGCATCAGTTACATTTTGATAGCTGAAGCCTGTAATAAAACATCCAAAAGCTCCACAAACAAATCATTCACAATCTTTGCCTCAGGCTTCAGCCTGAGGAACAAGAGAAATTGTAGTTTTTTGTATCTGCATCATTTTGATAGAGGAAGCCTGGAGGAAAGTATTCAAAAGCTCTGCAAAACAAATCATTCACAATCTTTGCCTCAGGCTTCAGCCTGAGGAACAAGAGAAATTAGCTCCTCCTTTATTAATTTTAGGATCATTAAAATAGCTTTATGAGAAGAATCATTTCTATTGCAGCAGTCATGATGTTTTGTGCCTGTAAGGCCCCCCAAGCCGATCTGATCATTCATCATGCAAGAATATACACTGTAGATTCAGCTTTTTCTGTTACTGAAGCCATGGCTGTAAAAGATGGCAAAATCCTGGCCACAGGAAAGAATGAAGATATACTAAAGCATTTCACCGCTTTGGAAAATATCGATGCACAAGGCAAAGCGGTTTACCCGGGATTCATTGATGCACATGCGCATTTTGTAGGTTACGGGCGCTCCCTCTTCCAGGTGGATCTTTTTGGATGCAATAACTGGGAAGAAGCAGTAACCAGGGTGAAAGCATTCGCTGCAGAACACCCTAACCTCGATTGGATACAGGGTAGAGGATGGGACCAGAACCGGTGGCCCGGTAAATCTTTCCCCACCAATGAAGCGTTGAACCAACTCTTTCCCAATAAACCTGTGGTGCTCACCAGGGTAGACGGACATGCTTCTATTGCCAACCAGAAAGCATTGGATCTGGCCGGGATCAAAGCGGGACAAACCATCACAGGCGGTTTCATAGAAGTGAAGAACGGAAAGCTGACCGGTGTATTGATCGATAATGCAGATGATAAAGTATATGCACAGATACCCGAACCTTCGAAAGAAATGTACACGCAATGGTTGCAGCAGGCAGAGAAAAACTGTTTCGCACAGGGACTAACCACCATTACCGATTGCGGGTTGGGTTACAGAGATGTAGAAGCCATTGATGCATTACAGAAAGAAGGCAAGCTGAATATGCGGTTGTATGTTATGTTGAGTGATGAGCCGGCTAATCTTGAAAGATACCTGAAAAAAGGCCCCTACCGCACAGATAAATTATTGGTAAAAGGCGTGAAAGTTTATGCCGATGGCGCTTTGGGAAGCAGGGGCGCCTGTCTTTTACAACCTTACAATGATAAGCCGGGATGGACGGGCTTCCTGTTGCGCAATCCCAGTCACTATGATTCCCTCGCGCGGGTATTGGCAAGCACCGATTTTCAAATGTGTACACACGCTATTGGCGACAGCGCCAACCGCGAAATATTACAGATCTACAATAAATACCTGCATGGCAAAAACGACAAACGCTGGCGCATAGAACATGCGCAGGTGATCAACCAGCAGGATTTTCATTTGTTCGGTGATGCCAGCATTGTTCCTTCTGTACAACCTACACATGGCACCAGCGATATGTACTGGGCGGGAGACAGGCTGGGCGCAGAAAGACTGAAAGGTGCGTACGCGTATAAACAACTGCTGCAACAGAACGGATGGATTCCTTTGGGCACTGATTTCCCGGTAGAAGATATTTCTCCTTTCAAAACATTCCTGGCCGCAGTGGTGCGGAAAGATGCGAAAGGATATCCAGCCAATGGTTTCCAAACAGAGAATGCCTTGACGCGCGAGGAAACCATCAGGGGAATGACCATCTGGGCAGCGAAAGCCAATTTCATGGAAAAAGAAATCGGCAGTCTTGAACAAGGCAAGAAAGCCGATTTCATTATGCTGGACCAGGACCTGATGAAGGTTCCGGAGACCGATATTTTAAAGGTGAAAGTGAAAGCCACTTACCTGGGAGGGAAGAAAGTTATTTGATCTCTCCCACCATGTCTGCTGGTATTACCCACTGGTCGAACTCTTCGGGAGTAAGATAACCCAGTTTTACTGCCATCTCTTTCAACGTAGTACCTTCTTTGTGCGCCTTTTGCGCAATCTCGGCAGCTTTATAGTAACCGATCTTTGTGTTGAGCGCTGTTACGAGCATCAGGCTGTTGTCTACATGTTTTTTAATATTGGCCTCGATAGGTTCAATACCCGTGGCACACTTATCGTTGAAGCTTACACAACCTTCGCCAATCAGGCGGGCGCTGTGCAGGAAGTTGGCGATCATCACCGGTTTGAACACATTCAGTTCAAAATGACCGGTAGCGCCGCCTATGTTGATGGCCACATCATTACCCATTACCTGGGCAGCAATCATCGTCAGGGCCTCACATTGTGTGGGGTTTACTTTGCCAGGCATGATGGAAGAACCGGGCTCATTATCGGGAATGAATAATTCGCCAATACCGCTGCGTGGGCCAGAGCTGAGCATGCGTATGTCATTAGCGATCTTCATCAGGCTTACCGCCACTGTTTTCAAAGCGCCGTGCGCTTCCACGATGGCATCGTGTGCAGCCAGCGCTTCAAATTTATTTTCAGCCGTAACAAAAGGCAAACCGGTAAGCGTTGCAATATGTTTGGCCACATTCACCGCATAATTTTTAGGTGTGTTGATGCCGGTGCCTACAGCTGTACCACCCAATGCCAACTCGCTGAGATGCGCGAGGCTGTTGTTGATGGTACGCAAGCCATGATCCAGCTGGCTTACATAACCACTGATCTCCTGGCCCACGGTAAGCGGCGTAGCATCCATGAAATGCGTACGGCCGATCTTTACTACCTGCATGAAAGCCTTGCTCTTGGCAGCCAGTGTATCGCGCAATTTTTTGATGCCGGGGATGGTTACTTCCAACAATATTTTATACGCTGCTATGTGCATAGCAGTAGGGAAAGTATCGTTGGATGATTGTGATTTATTTACGTCGTCGTTCGGGTGCAGGAATTTGTCCTTATCGGTCAGTGCACCACCTTTGATCACATGTGCACGGTAGGCGATCACTTCATTCACATTCATATTGCTCTGCGTGCCGGAGCCTGTTTGCCATATCACCAGGGGAAACTGATCATCGAGTGTACCTTCCAGTATCTCATCGGCCACCTGGCCAATCAGCCGGGCTTTCTCTTCCGGTAATACCCCTGCATCGAGATTGGTAAGGGCCGCTGCTTTTTTGAGGTAAGCAAAAGCCTTGATGATCTCTTTGGGCATTTTATTGATATCCTGTGCGATCTTGAAATTCTCAATGCTGCGCTGCGTTTGGGCGCCCCAGTATACATGGGACGGCACCTGAACCTCACCCATGGTGTCTTTTTCGATACGGTAACTCATGATTTTATCATTTTTGACGCTGCAAAGTTAACGCAAGAAGGGCAGACGGTTTGGAAAAAACCATTCAACAAATTATCCTGAAAAACATATCATATTTTTTTATCTTACCCGCCTAAAACTGTACTTATGAAATGGATCAAATCGGTTGGGTTTGTTGCACTGGTCATGATTGTCCAGGTGAATTTTGCACAAACACAATATGAGTGGAAACAGGCCACATCAGGGGGATACACTTACAAATACGTGACCAACGACCCCATGCATGCCCGGTTCTATACCCTCAGGAACGGGCTCACCGTTGTATTGTCAGTGAATAAAAAAGAGCCACGCATTGCCGTGCGCATCCCGGTAAGAGCGGGCAGTAATACCGATCCCAGGGACCATACCGGCCTGGCCCACTACCTCGAGCACCTGCTGTTCAAAGGAACAGACAAATACGGTACGCTCGACTGGGCCAAAGAAAAGCCTTATCTAGATAAGATAGATGCGTTATACGAACAGTATAATTCCACCAAAGATGAAGCAGCAAGAAAAGAGATCTATAAGGAGATCGACAAAACCTCTGGTGAAGCTGCCAAACATGCTATTGCCAACGAGTATGATAAAATGATGGCTGCCATGGGCGGCCAGGGTTCCAATGCACATACCTGGGTGGAAGAGACCGTATATGAAGAAGATATTCCTTCCAATGCGCTGGAAAAATTCGTAGACCTGCAGGCCGAGCGATTCCGTAACCCGATACTGCGGATCTTCCATACAGAGCTGGAAGCAGTATATGAAGAGAAGAACCGCTCGCTCGATGAAGATGCCTGGAAAATACAGGAAGCTTCTCATTTCTACCTGTTCCCCACACACAATTACGGACAGCAAACTACCATCGGTACCATCGAACATTTGAAAAACCCTTCTATCAATGCTATCCGTGATTATTACCATAAATACTATGTGCCCAACAATATGGCCATCGTAATGTCGGGCGACCTGGATCCCGATAAAACCATTCGGCTCATCGATGCTAAATTCTCTTACATGAACGCCAAGCCGATCCAGGAATATAAGCCTTCACCGGAAAAACCCATCACCGAGTCAACGGTAAAAGATATTTTCGGACCCAGCGCTGAAAGCCTGCAACTCGATTTCAGGGTGGGACCTGCCAATTCGAAAGAGGCATTGCTGGCCGATCTTACATCTTCTGTATTGTCGAATGGCAAAGCCGGCCTGTTGGACCTCAACCTGAACAAACAACAGAAAGTACTTCGTTCCAATGCAGGGGTGAGACAGTACAAAGATTATGGCGTGTTCATCATCAACGCTTCACCCAAACAAGGGCAGACACTCGAAGAAGCCAAAGACCTGGTGATGGAGCAATTGGATATCCTGAAGAAAGGAAATTTCGATGCTTCACTGATCAAAGCCATTGTAGCCAATTATAAACTGCAACAGTTGCAGGGACTGGAAAACAATGCCAACCGTGTGGAAGAGATTACCGATGGATTCATCAAAAACAAAGGACTGTTGTGGAATGATGATGTAGCTGTGCTGGATAAGATGGGTAAAGTAACCAAGGAAGAACTGGTGGCGTTTGCCAATCAATTCTTTCATCCCAATAACTATGTGTTGTTGTACAAACGCAAAGGGGAGGCGAAAGGTGTAGCAAAAGTAGAAAAGCCGCCCATTACACCAGTAGAGACCAATGCAGATAAGCAATCGCCTTTTGTAAAAGCCATCAACGGCATGTCTATGGCGCCTGTAAAACCTGTATGGCTGAATTTTGCAACGGATATGCAACGTGCTAAAGCGGGAAAGGCGGAAGTTTTGTATGTACCCAACAAAGACAACGGCCTTTTCAACCTGCAGTACAGGTTTGAAATGGGCGGATGGAATGATAAGCTCTTGCCTTTGGCATTGCAGTACCTGCAATTCATTGGTACGGAGAAAAAATCTTCCGAAGATATCAGCAAAGCGTTTTACAACCTGGCTTGCAGTTTCAATGCGAATGCGGGCAATGAGGAAACAACGGTTTCCCTGAATGGATTGCAGGAGAATTTTGATAAAGCCTCCACTTTGCTTGAAGACCTGGTTCGCAATTGCAAAGCCGATGAGGCAGCGCTGGAAGGAATGAAGAACCGGCTCATGCGCGCAAGGGCCAATAACAAGCTCAACAAAAGTATGATCATGACTGCGCTCCGCAACTACGGTGTGTATGGAGAAAAAAATCCTTTCAATTATACTTTAACCGACGCTGAGATCAAAGATATCAAAGCGGCAGACCTGGTGAACATCCTGCATAACCTGTTCAATTACCAGCACAGGGTTATTTATTACGGCCCTAAACCATTGGCTGCGTTTGCAACCGATATTGCCAAAATACACCAGCTCCCGGCTGCATGGATGGCTGCCAAAGAGCCGGCTAAATTTACCCGCAGAACACAGGGTAAAAATGAAGTCCTGTTTGCCGATTATGATATGGTGCAGTCGGAGATTTTCTGGGTAAGGAACCTGGATGCGTATGACCCTAAGAAAGAAGCGGTAACCGGTATTTTCAATAACTATTTCGGATTCGGAATGGGCGCCATTGTATTCCAAACCATAAGGGAATCGAAAGCGCTGGCCTATTCAACTTTTGCGGTATTGCAAACACCTGCTAAAAAAGAAGACCAGTTCGCATTCATGTCTTATGTAGGTTGCCAGGCAGATAAGTTCAATGAAGCTGTTGCCGGCATGAACGACCTGTTGAATAATCTTCCCGAAGCAGCGCAGAATTTCGATAATGCAAAGAAGAGCCTGTTGAAAGATTATGAAACAGAACGCATTACCAAAGAGAACATTGTATCCAGTTATCTTGCCAACCTGAAGAAAGGGGTGGATCACGACCTGAGAAAAGATGTGTATGAACAGGCTGCTTCGATCCAGTTCAGTGATATCAAGGGTCTGCATGATACCGATCTCTCGCAGAAACCTTATACTTATTGCATCGTGGCGTCTGAGAAGAAATTGAAAGAAGAGGATATGAAAAAGATAGGAGATGTGAAAAAACTGTCACTTGCCGAACTGTTTGGATATTGATTATTTCTTAGCCCAGGGCTTAAGCCCTAGGCTAAGATTTTTTAATTTCCAGTAAAGCGGGGTTTTCTTTTTTCAAGGAAAGCGCTGGTGCCTTCTTTCATATCGACTGTATCGAAACATTCTCCGAAAGCAGCTACCTCTACCGCATAACCATTCTTTGTTTCATCGAACACGGCATTGGCCGCTTCAATGCATTTGGCTACTGCCAATGGCGCTTTGCTGTTGATGGTTTGAAGAATGGCCGTGGCTTTGGCCAGCAGTTCTTCCGGCGGCACTACTGCATTCACCAGTCCGTATTGCCATGCTTTTTGCGCATCGATCATTTCACCGCTCATGAGCAGTTCCAGTGCTCTTCCTTTTCCAATCAACTGAACAAGCCGCTGGGTGCCACCGTAACCTGGTATGAGTCCGAGGTTCACTTCAGGCTGACCGAATTTGGCGTTGTCTGATGCGATCCTGAAATGACAACTCATGGCCAGCTCGCAGCCCCCGCCTAAAGCAAACCCATTCACGCAGGCAATAATGGGTTTAGGAGATTGTTCGATCCGTGCAAAAATGGTCTGTCCTTTTTGCGCCAGTTGCATGCCCTGGGCAGTGTCCAGTCCTACGAATTCCGCGATATCCGCTCCGGCAACAAAAGATTTGCTGCCCGATCCGGTAATGATCACAGACCTCACCTCGCTTTGATTGAGTAATTCAGTCAGCGCCTGGTCCAGCTCCTGCATCACCTGGCTGTTCAATGCGTTGAGTTTATCGGGACGGTTGATGGTAATGGTAAGGATGCCATTGTCGAGGGAAGTGAGCAATGTATGGTACATGTTGCTGGTTTTAAGCAAATGTAACCGGATTGTGCTGAACCCAATTAAAAAGAGTGCCTGGGGGAGGCACTCTGACTAATGTTTAATCAACAAAAGTAGTAATGGTCTTGATATGGATATTGAACTTTGATTCCAAAGATTCATTCTTCTTTTTATATAAACGAAATAGTTTTATCCAATGGGAAGAAATCAGCATTGAAGTGGGGGTTACAATAAACCAACCGTTTTCTTTTTTGTATAACCTTTTTTTTCATATAATTTTTTACACAACGTTCCAATGCTTTTCAACTACATTTTGGATTGCATTTGCTACGTTTCATACGCCAGGTTTTATCGAAAGAGCTTATTTATTTATTTTGCTCTGTTGATTGCATGTTACCCGGCGTAGCATCAAGCGATCCAAACCAATATTTATGATAAAAATCCTTATCGTTAACGATAAGTATGGTACTGCTGTGAAGATGAGGAAATTGATTGCTGGAACGATCGCAGAAGACATCGAAGTAGAGATATTGCCTGGAATTGAAATAGCCCGGGACTGGCTCAAACTTCATCCTGAACCGGATATCATACTTATGGATGTTCATCTACGAAGCGGGGTCAGTTTTGATCTTTTCAGGTATTTGAAAGTCGAATGTCCTATTATTTTCACTACTGAAAATGATTATGTATCCTGCCTGTACAAGATGCGGACCAGTCAATATATGTTGAGCCTGGCAGGAGAGGAAACGGATGAGTACCCGGTAGCACTGGATGAGAGTGGCAGTTATCAGCGGCAACATGCAGCGAATAATCTCCTGCAAGTCATTACAGGCTTAAAGACTCCTTCGCAACCTTCATACAAAGAGAAGTTCATCGTCCATGTGCGCAATAACTGGATTCCCGTTAACACCCGGGATATTGCCTGTTTTACGCGCAAGCACCTCAATTACCTCTATACTTTTTCGGGTGAAAAATATATACTGGACTACGGTACACTGGAAGACATAGAGAAGTTGCTCAACCCTCAATCTTTTTACCGTGCCAACCGTCAAACAATTGTGAACATCGATGCGATTGGCAGTATGAAGCCTTTGGGAAACCAGAAGATCCTGCTGGTATTGATAGATCCGCTTAAAATGGAAGTGGATGTGAGTCGGGAAAAAGCGCCTTATTTCAAAAGATGGTTTGACCGCTAGAACGGCCTGTGTGCAGCCACCCATTGCCGTATATAATTGGCAATAGCTGTTGTAGGAGTGCCCGGAGCAAAAAGCATACCCACACCCATTTCATTTAATTGTTTGATGTCATCTTCGGGTATGATGCCGCCACCGGTGAGCAGCACATCATGCATGTTTTTTTCTTTGAGCAGTTGAATGATCTTGGAGAAAACCGTCATGTGCGCGCCGCTGAGAATGCTGATGCCGATGGCGTCTACGTCTTCCTGTAAGGCTGCGTTCACCACCATTTCAGGTGTTTGTCTCAAACCGGTATAAATAACTTCCATACCGGCATCGCGTAAGGCGGTAGCAATTACTTTGGCGCCGCGGTCGTGGCCATCGAGACCTACCTTGGCAACGAGTACTCGTATGGGGCGATCGTTTTTTTGCATGGTGCAACAAAAATAAGCAATATCGGGCTCATCGCTTCCGCTTTACTTCATCTATCACATCGAGCAGGCCATTGGTAAAACGGTCATCGGCCAGTTGCCAGAACATGATGCCATTGAGTTTGTGTTGGATGACGTAGTTCATCTTCCTGGTAATAGAAGTACTGTCGTCGAAAGTAACGAACCATTTTTTGCTGGCATTGTACAGATACGGCGCAGCTGTTGCGGTATCCCAATGGTAAACAAAGCCACTATCGGTTGATAAGAAGCGATTGAAGCCGCTGTAAGAAATACCACGGAAAAATTTTCCATGGCCACGCAATCCATCGTTATCGGGCGCTACATTTTCCCAGATGCGCGCATAGAATGCCGCGCCGATCAATAGTTTCCGGGCAGGTACTTTTTTCGCAAGCAACATTTTCACGGCGTTATCGCATGACTCGGGTTGTTGCGGAGTGGAATACAGTGCAGTATGATGACCGGTAACCGTATCATAACCGGTGATGAGGTCGTAGGTCATGAGGTTGATCCTGTTAACCAGCGGCGCCACCGCCTTCCAGTCAACCGATTCATTGATGTATTTGCTAAAACCTCCGGCGGCAAAACTGATCTCTTTTTGTTTGCCCAGGCTGTCGCGCAAGGTTTTGATGAGTTGTGTGAAATGTTCTTTATCATCGGGTGAATAAGGATGGCCGGGCGCACCTTTGATGGTAGGATATTCCCAGTCGAGGTCAATGCCATCTGCGCCGAAATCCTGCAACAGTTGTTTGGCCGAGGAAGCAAATTGTTTCCGTGCACTGTCGGTTGAAAACACTTCAGAACAAGTGAAGCAGCCTGTCCATCCACCTAATGATACAATCACTTTCAGGTTCGGGTTTCTTTTTTTCTGTGCAACACAACGGATCAGTGAAGCGCTGTCGCGCGCGTTCATCAGCGCCATATGATTCCCTTTGAGATGGGTGAAGCTGAAGCAGAGATGGGTGAGTTTTTCTACCGGGAAGCTATCGATCATGGTAGCCCTTCCTGCAAAATAACCGAACACCGTGAATTTGTTGTGTTGGGCAGAGAGTGATACGGTTGCGCAACAAAATGCCAGCAGGCATGCAAGTGTTTTAGATTTCATAAGCGCCCCAAAGTACGAAAATGTACCGTTGCTCAGGCATGTTCCAATAAAGAGAGCGTGTGTGTGATGCGTCTGATGGTCTCTTCTTTGCCCAGTATAGCCGCAATATCGAATACGCCCGGGCCGTATTTACCCCCTACCAGCATAATGCGCAGGGGCAGCATCAGTTCCCCGGGCTTGAGTTGGTTGGCGGCAGCCAGTTCTTTGAAAGTGGTTTCGAGACCGGCCGCTTCCCATAGTGTGCTGAGCTGGAAACTACGTATCAGTTCTGTGAAGAAAAGATTTTTCTTATCGTCCCATTTAGGTTTTACGGCAGCGGTATCCATCTCTGCTGGTAGTGCAAAAAAGAAAGAAGCTTGTTGTGTAAAATCGGTTAACAGGGTACAACGTTCTTTAACGAGGTTGATGATTTTTTCCAGGAGGGTGTCATCGGTAACCATCATGCGGTCGGCGGCCAATATTTCTTTTACAGCAGGGAGGAGGCGACGCGCTTCGGTGCGTTTGATCCACTCGTGGTTGAACCATTTGGCTTTCTCATAATCGAATTTTGCGCCGGCTTTGTGCACGCGTTCGATCGAAAATTTTTGCACCAGTTCATCAAGCGAAAAAATTTCCTGGTCTGTGCCATCATTCCAGCCCAGCATGGCCAGCAGGTTCACAAAAGCTTCGGGCAGGAATCCCCGCTCTTTGAAGCCAATGGTGAGCTCGTTCGATTTGGGATCTGTCCAGTCCATCGCAAATACCGGGAACCCAAGGCGGTCGCCATCGCGTTTGCTCAGTTTGCCATTGCCTTCTGGTTTGAGGATCAGGGGCAGGTGCGCCCATTGCGGCATCTGCGCTTCCCATCCCAGGTATTTCCATAACAACAAATGCACCGGTGCGGAAGGAAGCCATTCTTCCCCACGAAAAGCGTGACTGATCTGCATCAGGTAATCATCCACCACTACCGCAAGATGGTAAGTAGGCATACCATCTGCTTTCAGCAATACTTTATCATCTACCTGAGAAGTATGGAACGAAACTTCACCACGTATCATATCGGTGAAGTGAACGGTTTCCTGTTCGGGCATTTTGATACGTATCACATGCGGAATACCCTCTTTCAATAATTGAGCAACAGTAGCTGCATCGAGTGTGAGTGAGTTACGCATTTTGGTGCGTATGTGCTGGTTGTATTGCGGCGATGGGTTTTCTGCTGTTTTAAACTGGGCGCGCATCTGTTCCAGCTCTTCGGTTGTGTCGAAAGCATAGTACGCGTATCCGTTCTTTACCAGTTCTTCGGCATACGCACGATAACTGGCTTTTCTTTCGCTCTGTCGATAAGGTACAAAAGGGCCGCCATGAACAGGACTTTCATCCGGTGTGAGTCCGCACCAGTTGAGGGTATTGAGAATATATGCTTCGGCGCCGGGAACAAAGCGGGTCTGGTCGGTATCTTCTATCCGCAAAATAAAATCACCGCCGTGTTGTTTGGCAAAGAGATAATTGAATAAAACGGTTCTTACGCCACCCAGGTGGAGTCCGCCTGTAGGCGAGGGGGCGAAACGTACGCGCACTTTTCTGCTGTTCATGCCGCAAAGATAAAAGACTAATGGCTGATTTCCTTTGATCGTTATGCCGAACGAAAAGGATCGTCATCCCGAGTAAAAAAGATCGTCATCCCGAGCGCAGCCGAGGGATCTGCCCGAATGTTCAGCAGGTCCTTCGACTCGCTCCGCTCGCTCAGGATGACGGTTAAAGGGAGACGCGTTATCTTTATACTATGTACCTCGTTCATACCCCATGGTGGTTACGTGCTTTGTATCCAAAGCTGGTTTGGCAGATACCTGTAAAAGAGAAAGTACTGTATTTGAGTTTCGATGATGGTCCGCATGAAACGGCCACGCCTTTTGTACTCGACCAACTGCAACAATATGGCGCCAAAGCGAGTTTTTTTTGCATTGGCAAGAACGTGATGGCTCACCCCGCTATTTACGAGCGGATCATCCGCGAAGGACATGCCGTTGGCAACCATACCCAGCATCACCTGAATGGATGGAAAACGCCTGACCAAGCGTATATCAAGGATATCAACCTCGCTGCTGAACATATCCATTCAACGCTTTTCAGACCCCCGTATGGAAGAATCCGCCGTTCGCAATACCGGCAATTGAAAGCGGCTCATCCAAACATGCGTGTGATCATGTGGTCTGTGCTGAGCGGTGATTTTGATACCGGCCTTTCACCCGAAACGGGTTTGTCGTATGTATTACAATATGCCAAACCCGGCTCCATCATTGTATTTCATGACAGCGCCAAAGCATGGGATCGCCTGCAATATGCATTACCGCGCGTTTTGGCCCATTTTAAACAGGAAGGATACCGGTTTGAAAGCATCTAAGAGCCAGCATACAAAACCATTTTTGACATTTCAGTTTTGAGTTTTGATTTTTGCATCATGAACCTGATAGATACCCATTGTCATTTGTATTCAGAAGAGTTCGCAGCAGATATAGATGCTGTGATAGAACGCGCCTTGCAATACGGTGTTTCGAAATTTTATTTGCCTGCGATCGATGATACCACCCACAAAGCCATGCTGGACCTGGAAGCAAGATACCCGGGCGTTTGTGTAGCGATGATGGGACTGCATCCCTGTTCAGTGAATGCAGGTTACCGCAACGAACTGGCGGTTGTGGAAGAATGGCTGGAGAAAAGACCCTTTGTTGCTGTAGGGGAGATTGGTCTTGATTATTATTGGGATAAGACATTTGCCAAAGAGCAGCAGGAAGCATTTACGCTGCAAATGCAATGGGCGTTGAAGCGGAACCTGCCCATTGTGATCCATACCCGCAATGCGATGCAAGAGACCATTGAAATGGTAAAACCCTTTGCTGCAAAGGGACTCAGGGGTATTTTTCATTGTTTCAGCGGCAGCGCCGAATCGGCGAAACAGATCACGGATATGGGTTTTATGCTGGGTATCGGCGGGGTGCTTACCTATAAGAATGCAGGCCTGCCGGCGGCGCTGGAAAAGGTTGGCATGGAATACCTGGTGCTCGAAACAGACGCGCCTTATCTTACGCCTGTGCCGTTCCGGGGTAAACGCAATGAAAGCAGTTATTTGCAATATGTAGTGGAGAAGCTGGCAGTAGAAAAAGGGGTAACGGTAGAAGAAATGGCGGCCATTACCACGGCCAATGCTCAAAAAATATTCGGAAACTGAGCATCGAAGCTTTATTTTTGCCGTCCCGAAAAAGTACAGAGAGGTGTCCGAGTGGTTGAAGGAGCACGCCTGGAAAGTGTGTATACGGGAAACCGTATCGAGGGTTCGAATCCCTTCCTCTCTGCTAATGAAGTTTATAATAAAGTGTATTTCAAATATTTGCGTTGATATTTTATTGACGGGTAGCGGAAGCGGCAGCAATTTCTTCCGCTTTTTTTATTAACTGAAATGACATATGGCCACTAAAACCTCAATTAGCTAAAGCCAAATTAAAGAAGCCTGGTCAGAAATCCAATTGATCCTAATAATTGCTAAAAACCTCCTGTAGAAAACAGGAGGTTTGAGAAAAACTACAATGCCCAACAAAGAGAATTTATCTATTGGTCCATACAAGTATCGCGTTGTTAATACCCTGGATTATTGGGGAGCAAATTTTTATTGATATCTATATCTGCCTGTGGAATAGGCCACAACCATCCTTTTGCAGCATTAAAAACACGTGGAGCGATCTTTATTTGTTTAAATGTCCAGGTAGCAGAACCGGATGGGTCTGACAACAGCGATTTATCATAGCCATAAACATCATGCACCAGCGATACATCCTGCCAACGCAGTATATCAGCATATCGCGTACCCTCCACACCAAATTCTACTTTTCTCTCGTGTCGTAATATGTCACGTAATTGAGATTGGTTGAGCCCTGTTCCTTCAACGGATTCAACAGAAGGCATTCCAACTCTCGCACGTACCTTATCAATCAATGTATAAACCTCCTGAGACGTATTGCCCGATTCGATCAGCGCTTCCGCCCTCATCAAATAAATATCTGCATAACGCATCAATATTGTATTTAACGTGCTTGTATTCACGTCTGCAGTACCATATTCGGCATATTTTCTGGGTTTGGCGCCACAGGGATATTCAGCATAACTGGCGGGAATAAAAGTAGCTGTGCCATATTTTGTACCGGGTAAAACCACTGTTGCGTCCAGCCTGGGGTCCCTGTTAACATAAGGGTTTTGATCATTATAGCCAGATGAGGCGTCTGTTATCGGCTTGCCGTTTTTCATGTAAAATGAATTGATGAAATCGGCTGTCATATTTGATGTTTGCCAGGTTCCCAGCACAAATGCTTCTGTTGGCCACGGCTGTGTTTGTGACGTAGTGTATTGAATATCAAAAATGACCTCCTGGTTATTCTCATGGGCTTCGGTAAACAAATCGGCATAATTCGGGTATAGATCATACACGCTTAAATCAATAACATCTTTGGCTGCCTGTGCAGCATCCGCCCATTTTTGATTGTGTAATAATATTTTTGCTTTATACGCAAGTGCTGCCCCCTTGGTAACGCGACCAATATTTGAGCCGGTGTATGATACCGGAAGAACACTGGCGGCGTCTGTAAGGTCTGTAAGGATCTGGGTCAATACGGTAGCCTTGGGCGTTCTTTTTACATAGGCTTCGGATAAAGACAAAACTTTTGTGATCAACGGTACATCTCCAAAATAAGTGATCAGGTCTGAATAAGCATAAGCCCTTAAAAATTTTGCTTCTGCCACCATTTGGTCTTTTACTGCAGCTCCCACAGATGCGGCAGTGGCAATGTCCTGCAAAAATTCGTTGGCACGGGAAATAATCGTGTAGTCCTGCGTCCATTTTGCATACGGAGCCCAGCTGGTTGTATTGGTACTCCAGGAGCCAACTTCATTTGAACCCTGCCAGGCGGCCTGGCAATAGCCATTGTCTGACATAAATTCAAACTGATAAAAATGCGTAGGCGTAGCATTGGGTTGGATGGCATTATAAATACCCACAAGGGCCATTTTACATTGCGCTTCACTTTGATAAAATGTTGCTGGCGACAACTGGTCCTTCGGTGTTTTATTCAGCAACCCTTTTGAGCAGCTCAAAAAGCAAAAGCTGCATGTGATAATGATGATAATATTTTTTTTCATGGTAGCTTCAATTAAAAGTTAGCATTTAAACCAATCGTCATGATACGGGCTTGCGGAAAAGCCTCGGCTCTTGTTTGATCTATGGTCTGTTCCGGGTCAAAACCTTTAAATTTAGAAATCGTGAAGGCATTCTGGATGTTTCCATAAATCCTGAAAGAGCTAATGCCGATTTTAGAAAGCATCTTAGGACTTATGGTATATCCCAATTCAATATTCTTCAACCGCAGGTATGCTGCATCCTGCATATAAAAAGTTGAATGGATATTTGTGCGGGTTTCATCCAGCGTTACACGCGGCATAGTGTTGGACGGATTCGCAGGGGTCCATCTGTCTTTCCACCAGGAACCCAAATTGGCAACCCCACTGAACGGAGTAGCGATTTCATAATAAAAATATCCTTGAATACCTGAAACGCCCTGGAAGAACACCCCTAAGTCAAATGATTTCCATTGCAGGTTGAAATTGAAAGCATAATTAATGTCCGGGAATTGCTTTCCAATAATCGCCCTGTCGTTATTCATGTCTACAACGCCATCTCCATTGAGGTCTTTAAACTTAATATCTCCGGGCTGTGCGTTGTAATTTGAAACCTTTGTAACCCCGGGTTTGAGCGTATACACGCGACTAACATAAGGGATGGATGGGTCGCTGTTGTTTTGCCAGGTGAAATCAGCTATCTGGTAAATACCATCCATTGTATATCCGTAGAATGAATTAATGGCAGCTCCAACTTTAATCGCTTTGGGAGAGTTAAGCTGTTCCGGGGCATTCATCCTTGTTATTTTGTTGACAATATGTGATACATTAAGACCTGCACGTAATTTCAATCCGTTGGAGAATGTTTTCCGGTAATTTAAAGAAGCTTCTATTCCTTTGTTCTGAACTTCTCCGGCATTTACATAGGGCGCCGAAAGGGCCATGGTAAGCGGAATGGGTCTTGATAACAAGAGGTTTTTCGTTCTTTTATCAAAGAAATCTACGGTCAGGTCGAACCCATGTTTCAGCGTCACGTCAACCCCAATATTTAATTGCTGAGCCGTTTCCCAGGTCAATTCTTTATTGGTCAGTGAGGTTACTGCCACACCGGAATACAATGTGCCGCCGTAAGAATAGTTACGGCCCGATGATAAAATATCACTTCCGTTATAATAGGTGCTGATGTTTTGATTGCCTAATTGTCCCCAGGAAGCCCTGAGTTTCAGGAAATTGATCCAGTCAACCTTTTTCATGAAATTTTCCCTTGAAACGATCCATCCGCCGGAAAATGATGGGAATGTTCCCCACTGGTGCCCTTTGGCAAAACGGGAAGATCCGTCTCTTCTGATATTGGCTTCAAATAAATACTTTCCTCCCCATGTATAATTTAAACGCCCAAAAAGCGAACGTAAACCGAGGTCATAACTACCTGCATTATTTGTTTGTGTGGATGCATCACCAAGACTAAGCACTCTTTGCGAATTGTTCACGAAATTTTTCCTGTATCCGCTTTGCCAGTCATAAGTGAATTCTTCTTCCGAATAACCTGCGAGTATATTGAAATCGTGCTGTCCAAATGTTTTATTGTACTTCAGTAAACCGGTCAGCAAAGTCTGGATATTCGTTCCGTTCGATACAGATAAATCGGATGCTTCGGTTTTAGTACTGCCATCTTTATTTTGCAATACTACATTTGCATTGAACCCATTATAATTCGATAAGGTAACGTTATAGCCACCCGTAATTTGAGCGCTTAAATTTTTCAATAGCTTGTATTCCGCTTCAACCTGTCCGTTAAAATTATATCGTTTGGTAATGGCTGTACTGCCCGCCATGATCTCTGCATAAGGGTTTAATTCGCCGTTGACGGACATATACCTTCCTGCCGAATCTCTAAGCGGGTAAACAGGTGAAAGCGTGGCATACCAGGTAGCGTTCCACATACTGGTAGGCTCGCTTTTAACCCCAAGGTTACCGGCCAGTTTAGCAGATACCCTTAACCTTTTGTCCTTTAAAAAGAAGGCATCAACATTGGAACGGAAATCGGTCTTTTTATAATTCGTAGCTACCAATATACCGTCCTGATCCAGATGCCCCAGCATAAATGCATATTGCACGTGCTCACTTCCCCCTGAAATGCTCAAACGGTGACTTTGCATATTTGCATTGCCGTAATAAACTTTGAAATAGTTGATATCAGGGTACATCGGATTGTTGTGCGCCGCATATTTAGCGATATCGGCAGCGGTATAATTTGGAATGGTTCCTGAGTTTGCTGAAGCTTCGTTGCGAAGTGTAGCATATTCAACTGAGTTTAAAACATCGGGCAGCCGTGTTGGACTTTGTACGCCAAAATAAGCGCTGTAATTGACTTTTAATTTTCCAACAGCGCCCTTTTTGGTAGTAATCAGAATGACGCCATTCGCAGCCCTGTTACCATAAATAGAAGAAGACGCGGCATCTTTTAACACGGATATCGATTGAATATCATTGGCATTCACATCGCCGATACTTCCGGGGAGTCCATCGATCAGTACAAGCGGAGAGTTGTCGCCAAATGTTCCCACACCACGTATATCAATCACTGCACCGTCATCTCCGGGTTTGCCTGAACTTTGCAAGGCATATACACCTGAAACGGTTCCCTGCAGCGCTAAACCGGCATTTGTCAAAGGCCTGTCTTCCATATCACTCATATTAACTGTTCCAACAGATCCTGTCAGGTTTACTTTCTTTTGCGTACCATACCCAATCGCAATAAACTCATTGAGGTTGTTGTTTGTCTGAACCAGGCTAACGGTTACCGGTACATTTTCAGTTACTGCTATTTCCGAAGTAACATAGCCAATATATGAAACGATCAAAACCGCTTTCTTGCCTGAAATGCTGATGGTAAAGCTTCCGTCTTCTTTTGAAACAGCAGAATGGCGACCGCCTTTTTCACGAATGGATGCGCCTGCCAGGGCCTCGCCTTTTTCATTGGTAATTTTGCCGGATATCTTAACTACAGGTGGAGGCGGTGGTGGTGCATTGACAATATTGTTTTCTGCAGGCTCTTCTTTATCTTTTATGATAACAATTTTATTCAGAATGGAATACATCAGCGGCTTATTCCTCAAACAGGTAGTCAACACTTCTTCCAGGGAAGCTTCATTCACGTTTAGGTCTACCTTGCCTGCTTTTTTTAAAAGACTTTCTGTGTACACAAACGTGTAGCCCGTTTGTTTTTTTATCGCCTTAAAAATATTGCCAAGCGATGCATTTTTTTCAGAGAGATTGATTTTCTGTCCAAAGCTACCGGCGGTAGCGCTGACGGAAACTGCAATTAAAAGGATAGCTGTCAACTTCATAATTAGCAGTGTTTTGAGCCATCTTTTCCCTTTAATGCTGAAAAGATGGCGGCAAGCCAATAAATTCATACTTTTGAATTGATTAGGTTAATAAATAAATCGTTAGTCGCGGTTTGTATTGGTCAACCTGATTACCACCGGAAATGGTCGTAACATTTCCGGTTTTTATTTTCAGCATTTCCCAATAATTAATGAAAATTGAATTAATAAGTCATTCATAAAAATCAGGGAGACCGGTTCATACGTTTGGCTTAATTGGTTCGGAAATATTTTACACGTTTACGATCACTTTATTCCCATCTATGGCAAACTTCACTTTTCCTGTTAGTTCCAATGCTTTTAGAACATCCGATAAATTGGTATTGCGGGGAATTTCTGCATAGAACAATTCATCCGTTCTTTTTGAATACACCACTTCAATATCATACCATCTTGCCAATTGCTGCATCAGCGATTCTATACGGGTGCCTTCAAAATGAAACAGTCCATTTTTCCAGGCCATTACATCCTCCATATTGATATCCTTCAGCACTTTTATTTTGTGATCATCTGCCACCCTGGCTTGTTGTCCGGGTTTGATGAGGGCCGAAGTGGTTTTGTTGTTTACACTCACAGCGCCTTCCAATAGTGTGATCTTTATATCGTGGTCATCCTGATATGTATTAACATTGAAATGAGTGCCCAGCACTTTTACGGTAACATCGCCTTTCTCAACAATAAACGGATTGTCATCACGATGAGCCACTTCAAAATATACTTCACCGCTAACAGAAACTTTTCTTTCTTTACCGGTGAACGCTGTTGGATAAGTAATGGAGGAAGCCGCATTCAGCCATACTTTGGTGCCATCGGATAACACAAGACTGAACTGGCGTCTTCTGGGTGTTGACATTGTATTATACACGATTTCGGGCTCATGGTCAACCCCCTCGTATACAACCATATCATTTTTCTTTACAACAGCAATAGCCCCCTGGCTGGCAATATTTCCGTTTCCTGCGGCGTCTAACAATATTGTTTTGCCGTTGCCCAATGTTAAAATAGCGCCCTCTTTGCCGGGAGCCACATCATTTTTAAAGCGTTCTTTTTGAGATATAGCTGCTATTTGAGGCATATTGCTTTTATGCCGAAAGAAATACACCGATAAAGAGGCTGTAAGAATGAATACAGCCGCCGCCGCCAATCTGCGCCAGTTCAAACTGTTTTTGACAACAGGCGCCCGCAGCCCTGTTTTTTCCCGGATGGAAGCCCTTAATGCTTCTTTAAGCGCTTGTTTTTCTTCAAAAAACGAGTCGGGTATTTCCTGCTTTGCGATAAAAGAATCGTACAGCCTGTTGTACAATAGTATCTCTTCTTCACTAGCTTCCCCAGAAATGATTCTTTCGGTTAACCGGATGATCTCTTCCCTCGTCATTGCGCTTTTTTCTATAAGGCACATGAAAAAAAGCCATCCCCTAAACAGAAGATGGCTTTTTTAAAAAAATAGTCGGCACTCAGTCCATTAATGCTTTTTTATACTGCAATCGCCGGAGGGCAATGGTCATTTGATTTTCCACTGTCTTAACGGATATCTGTAGTCTTTGAGCAATCTCTTTATTGCTCAGGTGAGCTTCCCTGCTGAGCAGGAACACTTGCCTGCATTTGTCGGGCAGCTGTTCGATCTCCTGCTGTATATGGTGCTGCATTTCCTTCACTTCAACCATTTCCAAAGCAGATGCATTGTCCAACGAAGTGCTTACAGCCGACAGTTTTTGAAAAACACTTTCCCGTATATTACCTGAGCGGATGTGGTTGGCAACTTTATACTTAACAGCTGTTTTCAGATAAGCCCGGAGAGATTTAATTTGTAGCGACAACCGGTGCTCCCATAACCAAATAAAAACCTCCTGCACAATATCCTTACTGGCCTCTTTGTTTCGCAGCATAAGGTAAGCGAGCAAGTAAAGGTCTTCCCAATATCTGTCATACAATATTTCAAATGCCTGCTGGTCTTCATTTGAAAGCAAAGCAAGCAATTGATCATCCGAATATGATGAATAATTTTCCAAAGCAATCGTTTATATCAATCACGGCAAATCGAACAGTAAGGCTAATGTATGAATGTTTTGAATAAATAAATGTCTTTTTTACACTTAAATATTGTTTAAATTTAAAAGGGCAATCAAACACATAATTATTTTTATACTATCGATGATAATAATACAGCTATGCAGCAGTCAATACACTTTAAGGCCAGCGGCCTTGACAATCATCACCAGTTGATTTGATTGTTGTCATGAAAAGGGCGCCGGACAGCGGGTACATTTGAACCACAATCTTAAAACAGCAACCCATGTTAGGTGAATTGAAAGAAGCGGCTATAACAAACATCCTGCATAGCCAGGTAATCGGCAGGCTCGCCTGCAGTAACGGGAAAGAACCCTATATTACCCCTGTAACCTATGCGTACGACGGTGATTTTATTTACGGACAAACAAGCGAAGGGAAAAAGCTGGACATCCTTCGCAAGAACCCGAAAGTTTGTTTCGAGGTCGACATGATAACCGATATGCGCAATTGGCAAAGCGTGGTCATTTACGGAAAGTTTGAAGAACTGGAAGGGGCAGAAGCAAAAAAGGCAAGGGAAATTCTTTTCGACCGCGTATTTCCTTTGTCCACCAGCAGCACCATTCACCCGCACGAACACGAAACAAAAACGAAAGTGGATGACAGTACAAGGGTCAAAACTGTCTTGTACCGTATCAGGATCCAGGAAGCAACAGGGAGATTTGAAAAACAATAAAAGCAACCTCTGTTCCGTTATCGTAACAGAAGCCTATGCTGAACGAAGATCTGATAGCACATTTCTGGAGTATTGACCAGGAAACACTTTTTAAAAGAACCGGATCCGGTTTACCTGGTCTAAGTGAAAATGAAGCGAATGCCCGCCTGAGCCGGCAAAGAAAAGCGAACAAAACTGTGCAACCCTGGCGCCGGGATGCAAAACTGCTGCTGGCCCAATACAAAAACCCGCTGGTCCTGTTATTGATCTTTGCCGTCTTTCTTTCGTTGATCCTGAAGGAATATTCAGACGGGATCATTGTGCTGATCGTATTATTGTCAACCGGCATATTCGGCTTTTTCCAGGAACGGAATGCCGGCAGGGCCGTTGAAAAACTGCGCGCACTGTTACACAGCAAAGTGCGGGTACGGAGAGATGGTAAAGAAGAAGATATCCCGGCAGACGAAGTGGTAACAGGAGATATTGTGTTATTGAGTGCCGGCTGTATGATCCCTTCCGATGCATTGATACTTGAGTCGAACAACCTCCATGTAAATGAATCCATCTTAACGGGAGAAGCCTTCCCTGTAGAAAAAAACAGCGGCACCTGTAAGCCCGATGCTCCACTAAGTGCTGTGGGCAATTCGGTATTCAAAGGCAGCAGTGTGGTCAGCGGCAGCGCGGTTGTGTTGACCGCCAATGCAGGCAAATATACCGAGTTGGGAAAAATAGCTTCCTCACTCGAAAGCGAGATGTCTGTCAATGCTTTTGAAATAGGCATCATGAAATTCGGGTACCTGTTGATGCGCTTAACCATCATTGCAACGGGAGCCATTTTGATCTTCAATATCATTCTCCACAAACCCTTTATCGATTCCATTCTTTTTGCACTTGCGTTGGCCATAGGGTTAACACCAGAATTATTACCCGTTATTACTACCATCACCCTGTCTGCAGGAGCCAAACGAATAGCCGCTAAAAAAGTGATCGTAAAAAAATTAAGCGCCATTCAGAACCTGGGAGAAATAGATATCCTTTGCAGCGATAAAACGGGCACCATTACCGAAGGAGCGGTACAAATAGAATCGGTCACCGATCTCAACGGCAACAGGAGCGATAAAGCGTGGCTGTATGCTTACCTCAATGCTTATTTTGAAACCGGTTTTTCCAATTCTATGGACGATGCCATAAGACAGGTAAAAGCCGTGGATATTACCGGTTACAGCAAATGCAATGAACTGCCGTACGATTTCATACGGAAGTGCCTGAGTATAACGGTAAGTTTCGGGGATCAGCAGCTCCTGATCACCAAAGGAGCTGTGGACAATATCCTGCAGGTTTGCAGCTTTTGTGAAAGAGCAGGGGCCAGCCAGTGTACGATAGAAGAAGTAAAGGATGAGTTGAAACAGCGATTTGCTGCATTAAGCGGCAATGGCTTCCGGGTGATTGGGGTTTGCTATAAAAATATTACCGGCACTACCCGTATCGGTAAAGACGATGAAAAAGACATGGTATTCCTCGGGTTCATTGTATTGTACGACCCGCCAAAGAAGGGTATTGTTGAATCCATCACTGCCTTGCGCAATACAGGTATTGCATTGAAAGTTATTAAGTGTAATTTTGGTGGTGTAAAAACAACTACCAAACTGAATGGTTTCCTGGTCAGCGATATTTCTTTTTAGGATGAAGGGACGTATGAAATACAGATACTATTCTTATTGATTTCTTTCTTTTATTGATACGGTAAATTATCAGGAAAGGGAATGTTGATAATATTGTTTCTTTATATGAATTATAGCGTGTAGGATATCTTTCAGGATTTTGTTCAATGAGTTGTGCTTTACGAACTACTTCCTGAATAAATCGGTCTCCCAGGCTTTGTTGCCTTTCTTCATACCAATCCCATGCGGATGCAATTTCTTTTTGAGCCCGGGAAGAAAAAATGATGAAATATGACAGGTTACCTGCCATATTTTTTTGCACGAAGTTTATCTATGCTGTCAATGAGTTGGGGAGTAGTAAATCCTTTGTCAGCCCCATCTTCCAAAGCATTGTATCGGGTGTCAAGTTCTTTTACCAATTGTTTATCCCTCCACCATTCGTTTGTTTGTTCGATATCGTCTTCGAGCAGGTTATAAATGGCATGAAGCTTCTTAGTATCCGCTACGCGGATATAATCGTATAATTTATGCCGTATTGCCGCACTGCTGGTGTTCATATGCCAAATTTAATAAGTTTTAATCTAAGATACGAAATAGAATATTTGCCCTCTATTAAAGAATGGTTTACAATTTGAAAAATAGAAATTCTAATCAAACAATATAATGTACCCTATATGTAGGACAGATAATGTGTTCAACTAAGATATAAAAGACCTACTAATACTACTATTACCTTTCTTTTCTTTTTTTGCTTCTTTTTTTCTTTTCTTTAGCTATCCACG
>NZ_FNNO01000020.1:0-78128 GCF_900106985.1 Hydrobacter penzbergensis
TCTACACGAACTATTCGCTGAACCCATACAACAAAATTTCAAAGAGCAAAAAGATAATCAGTTGAAATTCTTTTAATTAAGACGAAACGTTAATGATACAATATCAATTCTAAATCCTGCAAACTGTAATTGAGGAATTAATTTATCAGGTCCTAAACGATCAGCTAAACATTGGTAAACTTCTTCTTCAAAAGGAGATTCTAATTCGCCGAACGTTTTAGGGTCAATTCCAGCACTCTTTGTTGTATTTTCGGCAAGTGTTGTAAGGACAGCTAAACGCAATTCGTTGTTTGATTCGCTTACTGCTTTGCAGTAAGCCAAATATGCAAAGAAAACAGCCGACTTATTATTTGAACCCTCGATTATTAAAGACTCCTTATAATTCATAAATACTTGTTCAGGTATAGAAGAACAACAATAAACCTTAAACTTTGCTCTGGTAATAATTACATTTAATAACTTATAGCCCTTAGAATGATTTATTGGACCAAATCTTCTTGCAAATTTTTTGTCTTTCCCTATCCCGTAAGTAGTGGAGAGAATAATTACATCTCTTTCATCTCCTTGAATATTTTCCAAGTTTTTAATAAACATTCCGTTTTCTTCTAACTCCTGAACTTTAGCATTAAACTCTTCAA
The DNA here is from genome assembly GCF_900106985.1 of Hydrobacter penzbergensis. Taxonomy (NCBI): domain Bacteria; kingdom Pseudomonadati; phylum Bacteroidota; class Chitinophagia; order Chitinophagales; family Chitinophagaceae; genus Hydrobacter; species Hydrobacter penzbergensis. Next base: position 639 of record NZ_FNNO01000020.1, read on the forward strand.
ATTTCGAGAACTTTTGACGCTCTAAAATTTTGCTTTTAATCAGATTTCGTTGAGTAATGTTAAAAGTAGCAATTCCTACAGTTGGATATTCTCCATTTGGTAATCTGTTTATGTTCTTGTCAATGATTGATAAAACCATTTCGGCTTCTGCTTCATTTGTATGTTCCGAAAATATACCATTTACCTGAATATATTTTATCGGTACATAATCAAAGTTATTTGGTAAAGGTTTTAACCTCTGATTGTAAAAAGCATAGTTAGAAAAATCAATTAAAAAAGGATGTCTTGAACGATAGTGAAAGTCTAAGTGTTTTCTTTGAAAGTTTAATTCTGAACCAAAATCAAGCAAGGACTCACAGGACAGTAAAATATTTTCTTTATCAACAAAAACTTCTTTTTCTTCTTCCAAATCATCTTCATCCTCGGCTGCGCCATCAAAGACTTTACTGAAATAATTTGATGGCGGCATTTGGTGTTCATCTCCAGCAATAATGATTTGCTTACCTTTTAAAATTGCTGGCAGATTATCTTCTAACCTCAATTGACTGGCCTCGTCAAACATTACGATGTCAAAATAGCTATTCATTCCTTTGAATAGATTACTTGCAACATCAGGAGAAGTAAGAATGATTGGAAAGAAAGTTGTAAATAGGTTTGCGTCATATTGAACAATTTGCCGTAATGAAAGTCTTTTAAAGCGGTTACTACTTCTCTTATTATACAAATTTTCAACTGAAAGATTTACGTTTTTTTGTTCAAATTCTCTTGTGGCATCTATCTGTTTGGAAAACCAAAATTCTTTTATAAATTTTAGCTGCTCTTTTTCTACTCCATTTAATGTTTTATCAAGCTCTTTGTGTTCTTCGTCATTTGTTGGCAAATCCAAATTTGCGTGACTAACAAGCATTGAATTTAGATAAAAAACTAAGAAAGATTTTCTCCAATTACTTTTAGGCTTGAGTTCATTCACAATTGCTTTGTTTGTTTCAGACAAGCCGTTATAAAACTGAAACCACTTAAATTCTATTGCAAAGAAATCCTTCTCCGAGTTGAAATATCCTGTTTTATTGCGAATAAGCGTTTCAACGTCAGTTATGAATTTATAGAATTCTGTGAATACAATTTTTTCAACTGTCCAATTGTCGCTTTGTATTTTTTCGGCTAAAGCATTTACTTTTTCTTGAAGTAGTGGAAGACTTTTTATTTCAATTTCATTTGGATTCGCTTTTAGTAAGCTTATCTGCTGGAACTCACTTTTAATTTTTGATTCAAATTCAGTTTTAATCAATTCAATTTTTTCTCTTGCCTCAGTTAAAAGCGCTTTATTTTCTGGAAAAGAGGCACTAAAACAGTAATTCAGGTTAATGTCTTTACTCTCTGCTAAATCTTTTCCAAGTATTTGGAATGCTGAATTTATCTCTGATAAATAGTTTTTGAATGTAGACTGAATTGATTGAAGTATTTCCTTGAATTCTTTAGAGTTTATTGAATCGTTAATCGCTGTCTGGATTGTTTGGAAACATTTATTACTATCGGTGGAATTTAAAACCAAATGAAGTTCAAATGAATTAAACTCATTATGGATATTGTCAGCGAAACTATTTTTTACTTTTGCAATTTCCTTGCAAAGTGTATTCAGAGAATTTTTATTTGCTTCTAAAGTGCCGCCAAAATCTATTGCTTTAATATCTTTAGTTCCTTTTAAACAATCTTCAAGATTTGAATAAATATTGTGCAATTCTAAATGGTCTGCAATTGTTTGTCTTTTACTCTTTGAGAAAAGGGACAGGAATTTATAACTGAAACTATTAATCTTTGAGTGATTTGTTAAATCAGGGTTGTTTTTGTTATTACTAAAAATTAAATCAATTTGGGAAATATATTGTGATAGTCTTTCATCTTGTTGGGCTAATTCTATAGTTCTATAATTAATGAACTCATCTTTTGATGATGAAACTAAAGCACTTAATTCTGACTCTTTTGCGAATATGTTTTTAATATTTTTCTCAATTGAAGCAATTTGGTTTATAAGTTCTGTCTTTCTCCATTCTGCGTATTCACTGCGGTTTGTTTCGAGAACAATTTTTAGCAATTCTAACTGCTTGGAATAAATGTCAAAATCGTCATTTATACTTTGCTCAATTAAGTAGGGGTTGTCGCCTACCAATTTTAATGAATTAATAAAGGATGTTGATTCTATTGGCAAATATTCGGCATAAAGAGATTGCCCTTTTTGAGCAATGTCAAGTAAAGTGTTTAATTCTTGTGTGGAGTAGATGAATGCATTTCTTTCGATATTCAAGTTGTTATCGTCAGTATTTCCTTTTACTTCTGCTAATAAATTGCCAACAACATCGGACCAAGATTTATTTCCAATAAGTTTTTTATCAAGTTTTTGATGTTTCTTATTGATGTTAGTAATTAGGTCTTTGGCTCGTGTAATCAAATTATCCAAAGATTCTTTTGAATAATTATATCTGTAACGTTTGTATTCGGAGGTATCAACTCTTTCCCTAACTGAATCAACAACTGTTTTGCGATCTTTTACAATATCACGAACCAATACACAGTGATAATTCAGCCCTTTTTCAATAAGTGCATTGTGTAAGACTTCAAGTGCAGTTCTTTTTTCACAGACTACAATAGTTTTTTTATTATTCTCAAGGGCATTTATCAGAACTGCGGTAAGCGTTTGGCTTTTCCCTGTTCCTGGAGGACCCTGAATTAAAATATTTCTCGTTGTTTCTAAGGAATGTAAAATGCTTTGTTGGGAAGGGTCAGTTTCAACAGATGAAATCGGCTGGAATGTATGCCCTTCTAAATCTTCAAGATCAATTGTTAGCCCTTCAAGCTCCATAAGGTTTCCGTAGTCATTAATTATATTTTGTTTTTGTACTTCATAAATTGAAAATAAACCACCAAATTCAATAAAAGAATTAGTTGAATTAAGTGGCAATTTTTCATAATGGTTTTTGTCACCGATTGAAATAATTCTGTCAAGTTTTGCTTTAAAAGTCTCGTCTAAATCTTCAGGCGATGTGGTGTTTACAGTTCTGATTAATTTAGAACAAATCTCAATGAGTTCATTTTTATTAATAAGACCGTCATCAAGCATTTCACTTGGTATTTGCTCTATTTCAACATTTGAATCGCTTTGAAGGTGATTTATTAGAACTTCATTTATATAAATTGGGTCATCTTCGTTCCTTAAAATTTCCCATGTATTAAATTCTTTCGTTCGCTTAATTTTTAAAGACCAAATCAATATTGGAGCAACAGTGAGTTTGTTGTCTGCTTTGTCCCGCCTTGCTAGAATAGGAAACCCAAAACCAAAGGTATTTATCCCTTTTTCAGATTCAATTGCTTCAGTTTGATTGATAAGATTTTCAAATGCTTTTGTGATTTTAACCAGCTGGGCTTGGTCTTCTTCAAAGAGTGAATTCAGGTCAGGCACATTATCTTTCCAACTTATTTTGAATTTAAGTGGCAATTCAGATAGTAAAGCTTTTATAAAATTGTCGGGCAGGTTTTTGTCAATATGAGATAGTCTGTTTAAGTCGAACTTGTATCTTGAATTAGCTGGAATAGCATTTAAATGAACGCCTCTGCGATTCCCAATTTTAAGTCTTCTTTGAAGTTCGGTTAAAAGTTTCTCTGTTAATTCCATACTATATATAATGGGTCATATAAAATTAAAAATTATTTTGTAAAGGAGCCGGTATTTTGCCAGCTCCTTTTTTATAACTTCCCTTTCAACTGTTTCATTTCCTCACTGACCTTCAAATCTGTAACCAAAGCATACTGATGTGTGATTTTCGTAGATGAATGCCCAAGAATTTTAGAAATGGTTTCAATGGATACTCCATTAGCAAGAGCAACAGTGGTAGCAAAAGTTCTCCGACCAACATGGCTTGTAAGGTTCTTATTGACCTCACAGTGATCAGCTATTTCACCAAGATAAGAGTTGAATTTCTGGATTGCATAACAGGGTAGGAGCTTGGTCTCTTTACCCTGATACCTGCCAAGAATGGTCAAAGCCATAGGTAAAAGGGGTATAGCACTCCTTACATCGGTTTTCTTCCTACGAATGATGATCCATTTACCGCCATCAACTCCGGTAGAAATATCCTTATCTGTCAGCTTTGCCATATCACTGTAGGCCAATCCGGTATAACACTGGAATAGGAACAGGTCTTTTACCAATCTAAGCCGTTCCATTTTAAATTCCTTCTGTTCAATGGCTTTTAGCTCCGGTAAGGTCAGATATACCCTTTCAACGTCCTTATAAGCCGATTTATACTCCACAAATGGATTTTTCAGCAACAAACCATTGGTAACAGCCATGTTCACAATCTTTTTCAGATTGGTGATGTACTTTACAACAGTATTATGCTTGTTACCGTCATTATGCTTCAGGTAATAATCGAAATCTGATACAAACACAGGATTAAGGTCTTTTTACCGGATATCAGCTTTGCCATATTTGCTTGGAATGAACAGTTCCAGCTTCTTACGGAGTATATCGTATTTCTCATAGGTAGAGAAGGTATAATCAATCCCGATGCGTTTATGAAAGTCTTCGTTATGGTATTTTACGAGTTCCATAAGGGTCATAGGGCTGGTATCTCTACCAAAGAACCGATCCACCAGTTTATCCAGATTAATATCACCTTCCTTGAGCATTTCGTTATAAATACTGATTAACCGGCTTTGTGTTTGTTGGATATACTCGTTGATTTCCCTAGCATCCGGTAAAGAGCCTTTTACTCTGCCTTTAGCTGAATCCCATCGTTCAGATAATACATAAAACCCGGAAGCTATGTTTTTACGTTTGCTGTTATAAGATACCCTGATATATAAGGGCGACTGGCCTTTTTTATTGGTTTTCACTTTATATAACCATACGAGGATGCTAATATTATTACTGGACATTACATTAAGTGATTAGGGGAGTGAAGAATTGAGTTGAAAAACGAAAACCCTTATCTGTATTGGGTTTCGAGGGAAAATTTGGATACCTTTTAGAAAGAGATAGGAAACCTTTTTGGATACCTGATAGGGTAGTAAAAGATGTAAAGAATGGTATAAAATAAAAAAGCCCGTAAGGTAGATTCTTACAGGCAACTTTTAATGAAATGCTTTAATGACGTGTATTTCTGAGGATTGGTAAGGCAATAAAAAAAACCCGTAAAACTTATGTTCTACGGGCTTCCTGCTCCCAAAGCTGGACTTGAACCAGCGACCCTCTGATTAACAGTCAGATGCTCTAACCAACTGAGCTATTTGGGAATACCTGCCCTATTCGGGGTTGCAAAAATAGGGAAAAATGTATTCCGGAAAAACCAGTTCAGAAAAAATATCTCATAGCCACCAACCCTTCTGTTCTATTCCAATATATATACCATCGGGGCGCTGTTCGGCTAAATAGGTTTTCAGGTAATAACCCTCGCCACTCGTATTACGACCATTCTGCATATTAAAGCGATAACGGTGTACCGGGCATACTACCTGCCCCTGTGCATCAATATATCCATCGGTCATGATGCCGCTGGCATGCGGGCATTTTTGTGCAAAAGCATAGAACCGGCCACCAAAACGCGCCATGGTTATTTTTTTACCATTTGCTTCTATCTGGCACATATTATTGTCTTGCCATGGAAGTAAGGCAGCATCATCGGCAACTTTGAACCAGCTGATCTTTTTTTCTGTCATGGAAACTAAAAATGAACGGTGCGGTAAGGATAACGCACCTGGTACATATCGCGCACTTTATTCAATATCAGCTCGCGCAGGGCATCCACATTCCTGCGTTCCAGGGCCGAAACGAATACACAATTATTGTGGGTAATTTCATCCCACCGGTCTTTCAGGTCCTGTAAAATCTCTGTTTTCACACTGTCTTCCAGCCATTCGTCGAACGTGCGCTCTTCGTACAGGTCCATTTTATTGAAAATGGTGAGTATGGGCTTTTCAAAAGCTTTCAGGTCCTGCAAGGTCTTGTTCACCACACCTATCTGCTCTTCATATTGCGGATGGGAAATATCTACTACGTGCAATAAAATATCTGCCTCTCTTACTTCATCCAGCGTGCTCTTGAAACTTTCTACCAGGTGGTGTGGCAGTTTGCGAATGAATCCTACGGTATCGCTCAATAAAAAAGGTGTGTTTTCAAATACCACTTTGCGGGTAGTGGTGTCGAGCGTAGCGAACAATTTGTTTTCAGCAAACACTTCACTCTTGCTCAGTAAATTCATCAGTGTGCTTTTGCCCACATTGGTATAACCCACCAGCGAAACACGTATCAGCTCGCCGCGGTCTTTGCGTTGGGTGAAGGACTGCTTGTCTATTTCTGCCAAACGTTTGCGCAAGAGAGATATCTTATCCTTCACAATACGACGGTCGGTCTCGATCTCCGTTTCACCCGGTCCGCGCGTACCGATACCACCTCCCTGTCTTTCAAGGTGCTTCCACATACCCTTGAGGCGGGGCAGCAGGTATTGGTATTGCGCCAGCTCTACCTGCACTTTGGCCTGCGCAGTACGGGCGCGCCGTGCGAAAATATCGAGGATGAGGTCGCTGCGGTCGATCACTTTGATGCCCAGCTCTTTTTCAATATTGGTGATTTGGGAGCCCGTGAGTTCGTCGTCGAAAATAACGAGGTCTATCTCCCTGCCCGTTGCATAATCGCGGATCTCTTCCAGCTTGCCCTTTCCTATGAAAGTGCGGCTGTCGGGATGCGCCATTTTTTGTGTAAACCGCTTAATAGCAATAGCCCCGGCGGTCTCAGAGAGGAACGCCAGTTCATCGAGGTATTCGGCAACCTGTTCATTGGTCTGATCTTTCTGTATCAATCCCACCAGCACAGCCTTTTCTTCACGCTGTATAACCTGCTTTTTTTCGATCATAGGCTGCAAAGGTATGGCGGATCGCTGAACTCCTTACAGCCCGCTGATGGTAAGTCCAATAGAGAATTTGTGCATATTCGGCCCTACGCCGTCTTTCAATACGCTGGTGATCTGGTACCCCGCATCCAGCGAAATGATACCATAACCAATACGGCCGGTTACCGCCAGCATGGTGCCGTCGATGAAACGTTTGTCGTACTCTTTTACAATATAAGAAGGTCCATAAATAGAAGCGCCGTTCTTGTTCACCAGGTTCTTACCCTTGGTGTAAGCCTTCAGCAAAGTACCCACTTTCACGCCCAGGGCCGCTTTCCAGGATTTGTTGGGATTGGCGGGATTGGCATAATAGCGCAATTCAACAGGCACTTCCAGGAATATGGTAGTAAGCTTGTTCTTTTTGAAATGATCGGTACTGTCCTGGTTGATGAAGGGCAGTTTGGAAGACATGGATTTGATGTCCACCTTGGTGTTATGAAAGAACATATTACTGGTACCGATGCCCGCGCCCAGTCCCACACTGAAATGAGGGTTGGTCTTGAAGGGCTTATCCAACATGAAATAAAAGTTGAAATGCCGGCTGAAACCGCTGGTTTTTACGCTGTCGGGAGCGCCCTGCCAGCTGTCGATACCATATTGGATCATGAAATGGTCGGCCGACCTGCTGCTGATATCTATTTTACTCCAGTCTTTCTTAGTGTTTGTTTCCGTTTGTGCAATAGATAAAATGCTCAGAGAAACGCCCAGCAGTAATAGTAGTGTTTTTTTCATTTGATAGCTATGAGGGGCAAAAATAATAGAATTGACTGCACCCCAGCCGTTAAAAATAAGTCAAATCGCCGGAAAGGGGCTTTATAAATAAAAAAAGAGCGGGCTTACCCGCTCTTTTTCAACCCCATTCTATCACTCACACTAAGCCAGTACGGTGATCAGTCCCTTCAATACTGCACCCAGTTTAACAGCTTCCAATACCCTTGCTTCACTGCTCCCGTGCTGTAAAACAGATTGCTCATGCGATCGCACGCACAGCTCACAACCATTTACTGCCGAGATCACCAGGCTCACCAGTTCAAAGAACTCTTTTCCCAATACCGGGTTCATCATGATGCTCATTTTGATACCGGCCGGATGGTTCTGGTAGAATTCTTTATCGGTGAAATGGCGAAAACGGTAAAATATATTATTGGTATTCATCAGCGATGTACAGGCAACGATCTCTGCCAGTTCGCCTTCATTGGCGCCGGCTTCGAGCGCCTGGCGCGAGAAACTTTCGCTGAGCGCTGTATGCTTTTCATTCACGGCTACCGCCAGCGCCAGCAACAACGCTTCCTTTTTGTTCAGGTATTGCGTGTTGTTGAGCACATTGCCCACATTGATCTTCAGGTCGCGGATGTATTTGGCATCCACGTCGAGCAGGGCCTGTGCATTGGCAGAAACGGCGTAGTCAGACAACTGCAGGTCGTTGAGCAGGTTGCTGAAAGTTTCATTTTGTATGATGGATTCACTCATGATACGCGTATTAATTCAGGTTCAACTGTGTGGTGAGGGTTTCTTCGCCTTTGCTCCAGTTACAGGGGCAGAGCTCGTCGGTTTGCAAAGCATCCAGTACACGGATCACTTCCTGCACGCTACGGCCTACATTCAGGTCATACACACTTACCCAGCGAACGATACCCTGCGGATCGATGATGAAAGTAGCGCGGTATGCGATCTTTTCTTCTGCATCCAGGATACCCAGCTCTTCGGCCAGCGATTTGGAAGTATCGGCCAGCATGGGAAATTTCAGGTCGCGCAGGTCGTTGTGGTCCCTTCTCCAGGCGGCGTGTACAAATTCAGAATCGGTAGAAGCGCCGATCAGTACCGCATCGCGGTCGGTGAATTCGCTGTTTTTTTTGTTGAATTCGGCAATCTCAGTAGGACAAACAAAAGTAAAATCCTTAGGCCACCAGAATAGCACAGTCCATTTGCCTTTTTCGGTTGCATACTCGTTTGTCAATTCAATGAACTCTTTTCCTTTCTCGATAGAAACCACTGCTTTTTTCTTGAATGCAGGAAACTGGCTTCCAATAGATAATACCCTGTTACTCATATTGTGTAGTTGTTTTTTACAATACTGAAAATGGACAAGCAATAATAAAGATGTAAATGACCGGTAGCCGGTCTGATTATAATGCAAATGTCAGCTATTCGATGATAGCTTTCTATATATAATATCTATAGATTGATAGATAAAATCTATAATGGTTACTTCGTTTTTATTTTCAAAATATCATCGAACTGCTCCAGGCTGAGTTGCTTTGCAATGATGTGTTTGTCTTTGTCGAGCAGGTAGAAAGTAGGGGTCTTGATGATGTCGAATAACTGACGGTAATTAGCCTGTCCTGATTTTTCAGTGGCTTCTTTAGCTTCTTTTGTTTCGTAAGCCTGCAGCCAGTCGGATGATAAGCTCTTGGCCGCTATGAATTTTTTCCAGGAAGGAATTTCATTTTCATAAATATTCACCGATAACACTTTCACGCCCATGTTTCTCCACTTGGCTTTATACAATGAATCGAGTCGTGGAATTTCTTCCTTGCAATGCCCGCAGTTAGGGTCCCAGAAAGCGATCATGGTAAAAGGCGCCTGGATAGCATATAAAGACACGGCTTTGCCCGTGGTATCGCTGAGGTTGAGTGTGGGCGCGGGCTGGCCGATCTGGTTGGCCATCAGGAAATAAGCCCGCTCCGTAACTGTTTTGCGCGAAGCCTGGTTCAGCAACACGGTATCGCCCTTGGCATAAAAATTCTCAAAGAGATACACAAATACTTTGTCCTGCCCCATGAATTCGGGATTCATGTATTTGTTGGTGAACTTGGTCAGCAAGTAAGGATAGATCTCTTTACCCGTTCTGGCATATAATAATATGTATTTCACTTCTGCAATAATAGAGTCGGGTTCGGGCGATACATAGTATTTAAAATATTCATCAAGCTTGAGTTCAAAGAATGGCGTGCGCAGCAGGCGGTCGTCGTTAAAATTCACATCATCCCAAAAATGTTCTTTTACAAAGCGATAAGGATACAACGAATCGGCCTTGCCATTTACAACGGGAATGGCCGGCGCCGTAGGCCGCTTCATGGTATTGAACAGCATGGCCAGCAGCGATTGCGGATATTTTGCAATGATGTCTGACTGGTATTGACGGATCGCTTTATCGGCTTTGACCAACTCGGCCTTTGCAGCGGCTGAATCGGCGCTGGTCCTTGCTGCATGATAAGCAGCTTCGTATTGCTGGATTTTTTTGCCCTGTGTAGTGGATATTTCTGAATAGGTTTTGAAAAGATCGTTATCGAAAGAACCGGTGATCACTGCCTGTTCTTTGAGTGCCGTATCGGCTGCAATGGAAAAATGCTGCTTGTCATCCATCAATAATTCAAACTGAATGGTGAGTTGCGGCGATACCACGAAATAAATACCACCTGTGAGTTTGTTGGCGCCGCGAAACACCCCCTGGCTTTTATCGTTCAGCATGGCGGAATCAACCAGCGCCTTGCCTTTGCCCATATAGCTGCCCAGGTACACTTTGCAGTTCTTAAGCGGGGTAAGGGTGATGTTGATATTGCGTCCGTTGGTAGTAACCTGGGGTTTAACAGGCGCTGTTTTTTTCTGTGCCACAAGCGAAAGACCCGAACAAAGGAAGACCAAAAAGATGCTGATACGATTCATAATAAGGTATTGGATGGTAAATGTAGTTAAATAGGCTATCCTGATTACATTTGCAACCGTGGGAAAACAAAGAAAAAATACAATTTTAGAAAATGTTTTGGTACAGGACTATGCTGCTGAAGGAAAATCTTTGTCGCGCGTGGATGGAAAAGTAATATTTATTGAAGGCGCTGTGCCCGGAGATATAGTAGACATCAGGTTATCAAAGAACAAGTCCGACTGGGCCGAAGGCCAGGCCATCCAGATCAAAACACCATCGCCCACCCGTGTAACACCTTTTTGTTCGCATTTTGGTGTTTGCGGAGGTTGCCAATGGCAGATGCTGCCTTACGAACAACAACTCGTGTACAAACAAAAACAGGTAACAGATAACCTGCAGCGCATTGGCAGGATCAGTTTGCCATCCATTTCACCCATCATCGGCGCCGATGCTACTACCGGCTACCGCAACAAGATGGAATATACTTTCGCCACGCGGAAATTCATCCCCGCCGATGAGTTCCAGCAAATGAAAGCGGCGGGCCTTTCCTGGGAATCGCAACCCGGCGCCGCAGGTTTTCATGTGCGGGGATTTTTCGACAGGGTAGTAGAGATCGATACCTGTTACCTGCAGGAAGAACCCACCAATCAACTGCGCAAGGCAGCCGCCCGGTTTGCCATAGAAGAGGGACTTCCGTTTTACGATATCAAACAACACCAGGGCTGGCTGCGCAATATGCTGGTGCGCAATACCACTACCGGTGAACTGATGGTGAACCTGGTATTCGGATATGAAGATGCAGGCGCGAGAAAAAAATTACTCGATCAACTCTTGCATGATTTTCCGCAGATCACTACCTTATTATATACCATCAATACCAAAAAGAATGATAGTCTCTACGACCTCGATCCCAAAGTGTATCATGGCAAAGGGTATATTATAGAAACACTGGAAGATTTCAGGTTCAAGATCAGTCCCAAGTCGTTCTTCCAGACCAATACCCGCCAGGCCGAAAAATTATACAAGGTAACGCGCGATTTCGCGGAGCTCGATGGCAGCCAGGTAGTGTACGACCTGTATTGCGGCACCGGCAGTATTGGTATTTTTGTAAGCAAAGGAGCGCAGAAAGTAGTGGGTGTGGAAGCCGTGGCCGATGCCATTGCCGATGCCAAAGAAAATGCACAACTGAACGGCCTGGCCCATACCGCTTTTTTCACGGGCGATGTGATCGATATATGCGACGATGCTTTCTTTACCACCCATGGCCAGCCCGATGTGGTGATCACCGATCCGCCAAGAGCGGGCATGCATGAAAAGCTTGTTAAAAAACTACTGGATATTGCAGCCCCCACCGTGGTTTATGTAAGTTGCAATCCGGCAACACAGGCGCGCGACCTGGGATTGCTGGATGAAAAGTACCGGGTAGAAAAAATACAGCCGGTTGACATGTTCCCGCATACCTTGCACATAGAAAACGTTGTACAGTTAAAATTGAAGGATCAATGACAGAATTCAGGCCCAGCCGGTTTGAGATATTACCTACCATCATCAAAAACCTGCTCATCATCAACGGATTGGTTTTCCTGGCGCAGAATACGATAGGAAAGAGCCCGGCTATTGCTGCGCAGCTGGACGACCTTTTTGCACTGCATGCATGGCAAAGCAGTCTCTTCAGACCCTGGCAGCTTGTTACGCACATGTTCATGCACGGCGGGTTCTGGCATATCGTTGGAAATATGTTTGCGCTGTGGATGTTCGGATCGATACTGGAAAATCTTTGGGGATCGAAGCGGTTCCTGATCTTTTACTTTATATGCGGACTGGGCGCGGCTTTCATACACCTGCTGTTCCTGAGCTATGAACTCACACCCATGATGCATGACTATGCATCGATCGTAAGCCGGCATTCGAATGGAAGCGCTGCGGCATTAACAGATGCCATCATGCAGTTCGGACGCAGATACGAATTACAATTTGCAGCAGATCCCAATCTGGTATCATTTATAAATGCCAATCCCGGTGACACCGGAATTGCCAATCAATTGTTCAGGGTGGTCACGGATTACTACGAAAAAAACATCGACATGGCCACGATCGGCGCCAGCGGCGCGGTGTTCGGAGTGCTCGCTGCTTTTGTGTACCTGTTTCCCAACACCTATATCTACCTCTATTTCCTGGTGCCTATCAAAGCCAAGTGGTTGGGACTGATCTACTTTGGATACGAAGTGTTTTATGCCTTCGAGAATTCAGCAGGCGATAATGTGGCACGATGGGCGCATATTGGAGGCGCCATCGTTGGATTGCTGATGGTGATGACCTGGAACAAAACGAATAAAAAGACGTTTTATTAAAGAAGTAAGGAGCTGGCTATGCAATCAATGAAAAGCAATCGCAAAATATTACTCGGACAAGACAACAATGCCCTGGTGTTGCTGTTTGCCATCAACATGCTACTATTTGCCGGCATCATATCACTCAAGATCATTTATTATTTATCGGGCAGCACCAATGAATTGTTTTACCAGCAGGTACTCAACTGGCTCAGTCTACCAGCTTCATTCGGACAACTGGCAGGCAGGCCCTGGACCCTGCTGATATATATGTTTGCGCACCATGGCATCTGGCAACTGGTAAGCAGCATGCTGTGGCTGTGGTGCTTTGGATACATATTGCAGGACCTCGCCGGCAACAATAAACTGTTCCCTCTCTACCTCTATGGAGGATTCATAGGCGGTGTACTTTTTTTGTTGAGCAATAACCTGGTGCCTGTGCTGGCGCGGGACCTGAACAATATAGCACCCATGCTGGGCGCCGGGGCAGCTGTGATGGCCATTGCAGTAGCCACCACCACGCTGGCACCTGATTACCGCATCTTCCCCCTGATCAACGGAGGTATTCCGCTTTGGGTACTGACACTTGTTTATGTGGCGATAGATTTTGCCACCCTGGCCAGTTCGAACGCAGGTATTGTTATTGCACATTTGGGAGCAGGCATCACAGGTTTCTTTTTTATCAGGCAGTTGCGCAGGGGGCAGGACTGGTCTTTGTGGATGATGCGCCTGGTGAGTTGGGTAGATGATCTCTTCAACCCGGAAAAAAAACATACGCAGAAAGAAGGTAAGGGAAGACTGTTTTACAAATCAGACAGGAAGCCATACACCAAAACTTCTCATGTATCCCAGCAAAAACTCGATGCCATACTGGATAAAATCAACCAGCACGGATACGATCAACTCACAGATGAAGAGAAAGCGTTCCTGGAACAAGCCAGCAAAGAAGAGTTGTAAGGCTTGAGATAAGATTTCGTAAATTTACGCATGGCCAAGACCCTTTTTCGTCGCGCAGTAAAAACAACGCTTATCGGAATCAATCTTTTACTCGTTGCTTTGTTTTTACTGGCTTGTCTTTCGCCATACCTCAACCCCACACATTGGTGGTTGATAGGTTTTACCGGGCTTATTGTTCCATACCTGGTTTTATTGCTGATATTTTTTCTGATTGGCTGGCTTATTGCGAAGCCGGTATTGGCGTTGCTGCCACTTGTTGCACTGTGTGTAGGTTACCGGCAACTCAATGTATTGTTTGCCTGGCATCCCGGATCGGGTATCAACAAACCTAAGAAAAGTAACGACCTGCGCGTGGTGGATTGGAACGTGCAGAGTTTTAACGGGCTGTCTAAAAACAAGGAAACAAAAAAACACATCCGCGAAGAAGTAGCGCAAACTGTGCTGAAGCTGGAGCCCGATGTGATTTGCATGCAGGAGTTCAACCATGCCAGCCGTTCAGGCAATGATGCCGATAATCTCTCGTTGTTTACCGGCCGCTTTCCTTATTATTTTTTTTCGAAAGATTACCAGCGTAACAACGGGGAGTACCAGTCGGGCTGCATCATCTTCTCTAAATATCCCATCGTAGACACGGGCAGGGTACGATACCCGGTGGCCGAAAGTCTTATTTACGCGGATATCGTAAAAGGCGCCGATACTATACGATTGTTTACCACGCACCTGCAATCTTTCAAATTCAAAAAAGGCGACTACAACGACCTGGAGAAGATCCGCACGCAGGACGAAGAAGCCCTGATGGCGTCTAAGAATATTTTTGTGAAGATGCGATTGGCCTTCCGCCGGAGGGGCGTACAGGCTTCCCTGGTGCGGGAAGCGCTGGATGCCAGTCCGTACCCCACCATTCTCTGCGGCGATTTCAATGATGTGCCCAACTCCTTCACTTATTTCCATATCAAGGACAGCTGGCAGGACGCCTTCCTTAAAAAAGGCTTTGGTATTGGCCGCAGCTTCATTTCCCTGGCGCCCACATTGCGGATCGATTATATCCTGGCCGACAAACATTTCGAGGTAAGGCAGTTCGATATGGTGGATGAAGACCTGAGCGATCATATTATGCTGATATCCGATCTTCGTTTAAGAAAATAAAATATCTTCGCAGCGAAATGATTAGAATCTATCCATACTGTTGCTGTTGTTGCTGAAGCCGCCGATCTCCTGTTGTTGCGGCAGTATCTGCCTTGTTCCTGTCTTATTGTATCCATGCTAATAACCATAACCTCTCATGCCACTCAAAGTATATAATTCCCTGACCCGCGAAAAAGAAACGTTTACACCCATCAATGCACCGTATGTTGGCATGTATGTATGCGGACCCACCGTAAGCGGAGAAAGCCACCTGGGTCACGCCAGGCCTTTCATTACTTTCGATGTTATCTACCGGTATCTTCTTTACCTGGGTTATAAAGTACGGTATGTGCGAAATATCACCGATGCAGGGCATTTTGAAGAAGAAGGACGCGAAGCGGAAGACAAGATCAGCAAGAAGGCCGTGCTCGAGAAACTGGAGCCCATGGAGCTGGTGCAGAAATACACCAATCTTTATCATTGGGCCATGCGGCGTTTCAACAACCTGAACCCCAGCATAGAACCCACTGCTACAGGTCACATTATTGAGCAGATTGAAATGATCAAAAAGATCATTGCCGATGGATATGCTTATGAAACGAATGGCTCTGTGTACTTCGACGTAGAGAAATACAACACCGATTTTTCTAAAAAGGGACAGCCTTATGGCATATTGAGCGGCCGTATTTTGGAAGACCAACTCGATACCACCCGCGAACTGGATAACCAGGATGAGAAGCGGAATAAAAGCGATTTCGCGTTGTGGAAACATGCGCCTGCCGAACACATCATGCGCTGGCAAAGTCCCTGGGGAGAAGGGTTTCCCGGCTGGCACATCGAGTGCTCGGCCATGAGTACCAAATACCTCGGAGAAGAGTTCGACATACACGGCGGCGGGATGGACCTCGTTTTCCCGCACCACGAATGTGAGATTGCGCAAAGTACCGTATGCAATCACAAAACCCCGGCCCGTTATTGGTTACATAATAACATGATCACCATCAACGGGAAAAAAATGGGTAAGAGTTATAACAATGTGATCAGGCTTACCGAACTGTTCAGCGGCTCGCATCCTGCACTCACACAGGCTTATCATCCCATGACCATCCGTTTCTTCATTTTGCAAAGTCATTACCGGGGCACACTCGATTTCAGCAATGAAGCCTTGCAGGCGGCAGAAAAAGCCATGAAGCGTTTGTGGGAAGCGTATAACTGGTTGCAACAGTCGGGCATCTGTGGAGCCGATACGGCCAGTGATGTGGCACTGGATGAAAAAGTGAAGAAGCTGGTAGATGAGTTCGATGAATTCATGAACGATGACTTCAACACAGCAAAAGTGCTGGCCAATATGTTCGAACTGGTATCCGTGATCAATTCCATTAAAGACAAACATATATCGGCCGAATCTTTATCAACCACTACAGTGGCGCTGCTGCAAACGCAACTGAAAGCCTATGTAGAAGACATCTTCGGATTGCAGAGCGAGCGGTCTGCCGACGATGGCAAACTCGAAGGTGTGCTGCAATTACTGATAGACATACGTAAGGAAGCCAAGACCCGAAAAGATTTTGTTACCAGCGATAAGATCCGGAATGAATTGGCGGCGCTGGGCGTACAACTGAAAGATGAAAAAGGTGGTGGTATGAGTTATACCTTCAGTTAAGATCAGATCACAGATTCGTGGCTGCAATCATCTGCATGCGCGTGGTTGTGTACCCGGCAAAGTTTATAATTCAAAAAATGAGCGGTAACGATCAGGATCACGGCAGGCACCAGCAACCAAAGCTGGAGCGCATGAAAGATCATCTTGGTAACCAGGAATACCATACCAATACTGAAAAGAACAAGGGGCAGCCAGCTATGGTGGTGTTTTTTCCGCCCATGATATAAAGCGTAGCTACCCACACAAAAAGCGATCCCGATCATCAGGTATTCGAACCAGCGGTTCTCAATGATCTCCACCCCGAATAAGGGCAGGCTTGTCAATACCAGCGGCAGGATGGCACAGTGGATAGCGCAGGCCAGCGAAGTGGCAATGCCGAATGCGTCCCAGTTGACTTTGATGCTCATAAGAAGACAAAATTACCACAATGCAACAATGTTGCAAAATATTTCCTTAAACCCGGTTTATCAGGCACTTGGGTGTAACTTTGTAGTTCAAACACGGATATGAAAAGAAAATGGTTGGTTTACCTCTTGTTTTTTGTGGTATTGTTAGCGGGGTTTTACTTCTTCCTTTTCAGGGGAACAGATTTGTGGAAACCCAAACTGCCGGTATTGAGTTATGTGAAATCCTATCGTCTCACTGCGCAGGACGGGCGGCCTTATACCGACCAGGACATGCTGGGAAAAGTAAGTGTGGTGGAATATTTTTTCACCAGTTGCAGGGGCATTTGTCCGAAGATGAATACCAACATGAAAGCCATTTATGAGACTTTCAAACAGGAGCCCGATTTCATGATCGTTTCCAATACCTGTGACCCCGGAACCGATTCTGTGCCCCGTTTGAAAGCCTATGCCGACTCCATGAAAGCAGATCCCGCCAAATGGGTATTCCTCACCGGAAGGAAAGACAGCCTGTACCAACTGGCACGGAATTCGTACCTGTTAGACGATCCGAAGAACAGTTTCCAGAAGATCGAAGACCAGTTCATCCATACCCAGTTTTTTGCATTGGTGGATAAGAATGGCAAAGTGCGCGGACAGATATACGATGGTTTGAAAGCAGACGAACTGGATAAAATGAAGAAAGATATCCGGACGCTTCTGGCAGAAAAAGGATCGGCGCGTTTTGCCAGCAACATTTTTAGTAACAATCCTCAATAGTGTGTCATGTTTAGCAGTACCAGTGAAATATTGAAGCGCAACCAGTTAAGTATTACCGAAAGCCGCAAGAAGATACTGGATATGTTTTTACGTACCGACGGCGCTTTGGCGCATGCCGATATTGAACAACGCAGCGGTACGGGGTTCGATCGCGTAACAGTTTACCGCACGTTGCAGACCTTTGTAGAAAAGGGTATCATTCATACCATACCCACCACCGATAATTCAGTGCGATACGCTTTGTGCAAGGATGAATGTTCTGCCGGCCATCACCACGACGACCATATTCATTTCCTTTGCGATGCCTGTGGCACTACTTATTGTCTCGACCACATAACGGTGCCTGCAGTACAATTACCCAAAGGATTCCGTGCCACTCAAACCGATGTGGTGGTTAGCGGTATATGTTCAAAATGTAATCCTGCCTAAAGGTTCCCGGCCTTATCTTCGTGCAAACAGATAGCATGATCCTAGTAACGGGAGCAACGGGATTGGTGGGTTCACACCTCCTGAAAGAATTAACGGGCCGCGGTTGTACAGTACGGGCCCTGTACCGTTCTGCCATCCCGTCTTCCGATTTCAATGGCAAAGTGCAATGGGTGCGCGGCGATATACTGGATGTTGTATCGCTGGAAGAAGTCATGAAAGGCGTTACGCAGGTGTATCATTGCGCTGCGGTAGTATCGTTTCATCCCAAAAGAAAACAACAGTTACATCAAACCAATATTGAAGGAACAGCCAATGTGGTGAATGCCTGCCTGGATGCGGGGGTACAGAAATTGTTGTTCGTGAGTTCGGTGGCGGCCCTTGGTCGTATCCGGGAAAATGAAGCCATCAACGAAACCATGAACTGGACCGCCGAAACCAGTAACAGCGAATATGGCAAAAGCAAATACCTGGCCGAGATGGAAGTATGGCGGGGAATAGGAGAAGGGTTAAATGCGGTGATGGTGAACCCCGTGATCATTTTAGGAGCAGGTGATTGGGAATCCGGCTCATCGGGTATTTTCAAATCGGCTTATGAAGCGTTCCCCTGGTATACCGATGGGGTTAGCGGTTTTGTAGACGTACAGGATGTAGTGCGGGCCATGGTATTATTGATGGAAAAAGACATCAGCGCACAGCGCTTCATCCTCAGCGGATACGATGTGCCTTACAGGACTATTTTCACGGTAGCAGCACAACAATTTGGCAAACGACCGCCGCATAAAAAAGTAACGCCCTTGCTGGCAGAGATCGTATGGCGACTTGAAGCGATCAAAGGAAAAATAACAGGGAAAGATCCTTTGCTCACCAGGGAAACCGCGCGCACGGCGCAGGCGAAAGTTTACTTCAATAACGAAAAATTGTTGCAATACCTGCCCGGTTTTCAATACACGCCACTAACCGATACCATCCAAAGGGTATGCAGTGAATTGAAACAGCAATACAAACTGTGAATTAATCCATCACTTTTTTCCAGAGCTCGGGAATGCGTTTGATCCACACCAGCTCTCTTCTCTTGGTTGAAGCTTCTTCTGCAGGATAACCGAAATAGGTTTTGCCACCGGCCAGTGAAGAAGGCACACCACTTTGTGCCAGCACAATGGCGTTGGCGCCAATGGTAAGGGTTTTGCTAACGCCTACCTGTCCCCATAGCGTTACA
This sequence comes from Hydrobacter penzbergensis, assembly GCF_900106985.1. Classification (NCBI taxonomy): domain Bacteria; kingdom Pseudomonadati; phylum Bacteroidota; class Chitinophagia; order Chitinophagales; family Chitinophagaceae; genus Hydrobacter; species Hydrobacter penzbergensis. The sequence goes on from NZ_FNNO01000020.1 coordinate 20,109, forward strand.
CCATCTTCAATAATGGTTCCACCTGCAATACCCACCTGCGCGGCGAACAGGCAATTTTTTCCTACCAGGGTATCGTGACCGATATGCACCATATTGTCTATCCGTGTGCCTTTACCTATTCTTGTGTCGGCCGTTACGCCCCTGTCGATGGTACACCCGGCGCCAATTTCTACATCATCTTCTATATGTACCCAACCGCAGCTTTGCATTCTTTTATACCAGACTTCGCGGTTCTTTTTGGTGTTGTAATAAAATGCATCGCTGCCAATAACAGAGCCTGCTTGTATTACTACATTGTTGCCAATGATGCTGTAATCGAGCAGGGAAACATTGGGATGGATGGTGCAGTTCTTACCTATCCGTACATGCTGACCAATGAATACATTGGGCATGATCACAGTTCCTTCTCCAATCACCGCTGTATCGCTGATGGTTTTATTGGCAGGAACAAAGGGTCTGAAATGATTGACGATTTTTAAATACGATTCGAAAGGATCGGCAACAACGAGAATGGTTTTACCGTCGGGAATCGTTACTTCTTTGGTATTGATGATGATGAAAGTAGCGGCGCTGTTGAGACAGGTATCGTAATATTTTGGATGATCAACAAATGCAAGATCGCCTGCTTCCACGCGGTGAATTTCATTGATGCCTGTTACTTGTGCATCTGGATTTCCTGAAAGGGTTGCCTGGATCAGGTCGGCAATCCATTGTATGGAAACGGGCGCTGGGAACTTCATAATGATGGTTTTGGGTAAAAATCAAAGGTAACAACACCTGGCGAAGAGAAAATTTTTTTAGGCCCCGGTTCCCGCCTTTTTACCTGTTTTTAACGGCTTATAAGACGTAAAAAATGAAGTGTATTTTGTTTGCATGATAAAAATGATAACTGCTGTAACCCTTTATTCATCAGTTTTTCAGCAGATACAACAATGAACTGAAAATGTAAAATTCAAAACACAACAACGGATATTGCAGCGAAAGATCGTGCCAAACATATACGCGCAATTCACATTCCCGCCGAAAATGTGAATAAAATTGTTCAAAATTTTTTTTGCTTTCGATAAAACTATTTTTAATATTGTGTTGGGAAATTTATTTCCCGGTACTTACTAACCCATCCATATACAAAGTCTCGCTTCTGCGGGACTTTTGTTTTTGTAAGATGCGCTACTTCTTCATCAACAAACCTTATGGATGTCTTTCCCAGTTTTCTGCAGTGGAAGGAAAGAAAACACTGGCCGATTATTTCAAAGTGCCCCGTGATGTATATCCTGTAGGAAGATTGGATCATGACAGTGAAGGATTGTTATTGCTAACGAATGATAAAACACTCAACCATCGGTTATTGGATCCGGGCTTTGCACACGAAAGAGAATATTGGGTACAGGTAGATGGCGCCATTACCGGAGAAGCCATTGCACAATTGCAATCTGGTGTGATCATCAACATCGATGGCAAAGCGCATCATACCCTGCCATGCAGGGCAATGGTATTTGAAACAGCGCCGCCTGTTCCCGACCGCGACCCGCCCATCAGGTTCCGGAAAGAAATACCTTCACCCTGGATTCGCATGATCCTCACGGAAGGTAAAAACAGGCAGGTGAGAAGGATGACTGCCAAAGCAGGATTTCCTACTTTGCGTTTGATCCGTTACAGGATCGAGCAACTCGAACTGGGTAAGATGCAACCAGGAGAGATCATCGAATTATCTGAAAACACCATCTGTAAAAAACTTTTTTATGACGCCCATTGATCATCACCATGAAGGATATTCCATCAGTACAGACCCTGCTAAATTGAATATCGATGTGATCCACCGTTACCTCTCGGAAGAATCTTATTGGGCTGCCGGTATTCCTTACGAGGTGGTGAAAAGATCCATTGAACATTCTTTTTGTTTTGGCGTCTACCACCATAACCAACAAATTGGATTCGCCAGACTGGTTACCGACAAAGCCACTTTTGCTTACCTGGCCGATGTTTTTATTTTACCGCAACACAGGGGTAAAGGGTTATCCAAATGGCTCGTTGCTACCATCCATGCGAACCCGGAACTGCAGGGTTTGAGACGCTGGATGCTGGGCACTAAAGATGCGCATGGCCTTTATCAACAGTTCGGATGGGAGCCGTTACCGGAAGAACTCTACCAACGTTTTATGCAACGGCATAATCCCGATGTGTATAAAGTGCCCGCCAACCGTTAATTTTGCAGCCTTCTCAAGCTATTATATTATGAGTCAAGCACACTTATCAGAGCAGGAACTGGTTCGCAGGGAGAAACTGGCAAAACTGGTGGAAGCAGGCATCGATCCGTTCCCTGCGCCATTGTACCCGGTAACCCATTATTCAACGGATATCAAAGACCATTTTACCGAAGAAACGAAAGAACAGTTCGCTTCGGTTTGTGTGGCCGGCCGTATCATGAGCATGAACGACAAGGGTAAAGTGTTCTTCATCAAGATACAGGACAGCAAAGGGCTTATCCAGCTGTACGTGAAAAGAGACGATCTCTATCCCGGGGAAGATAAATCGCTGTGGGATACATTGGTAAAGCATGGCCTCGACCTGGGCGATATCATTGGCGCTACCGGCTATGTGTTCATCACCAAGACCGGTGAAACATCTATCCATGCGCAAACACTTACCCTGCTTACCAAATCGCTGAAACCGCTACCTGTGGTGAAGCGCGATGAAGAAGGGCATGTGTTCGACGCAGTTACCGACCCGGAATTCCGTTACCGCCAGCGTTATGCCGATCTGATCATCAATCCCGCTGTGAAGGATACTTTTGTTAAACGCACCAGGCTGATCAATACCATCCGCGAATTCCTCAATGCCCAGGGTGCGCTGGAAGTAGATACGCCGGTATTGCAGTCCATTCCCGGAGGCGCTGCGGCCCGTCCGTTTGTTACGCATCACAACGCACTGGATATTCCTTTTTACTTACGTATTGCCAATGAATTGTACCTGAAGCGTTTGATCGTGGGTGGGTTCGACTGGGTATATGAGTTCAGCCGCAATTTCAGGAATGAGGGTATGGACAGAACCCATAATCCCGAGTTCACCGTACTGGAATGGTATACGGCTTACAAAGATTATTTCTGGATGATGGAGATCACCGAACAGTTGTTCGAAAAAATAGCCATTGCCCTGCATGGCACTACCGATGTGCCATTGGGCGACCAGGTAATCCATTTCAAAGCGCCTTTCAAAAGGATCAGCATTTACGATGCCATCAAAGAGAATACCGGTATTGATGTGAGTGAGATGGACGAAGCGGGTCTGCGCGAAGTGTGTAAGCAATTACATATCGATGTGCCCAGTAATATTGGTAAGGGCAAATTGATCGATGAGATATTTGGCGCTACCAGCGAACATACTTTCATTCAACCCACTTTCATTATTGATTATCCGGTGGAGATGAGTCCGCTTACAAAGAAACACCGCAGCAAAGCCGGACTGGTAGAGCGTTTTGAACTGATGGTAAACGGAAAAGAGATCGCGAATGCCTATTCCGAATTGAATGACCCCGTTGACCAGCGCGAGCGTTTTGAAGAACAATCAAAACTGATGGAGCGGGGCGATGATGAAGCTATGTTCATTGACCATGACTTCCTCCGCGCCCTCGAATATGGAATGCCGCCTACTTCGGGTATAGGTATCGGTATTGACAGGTTGTGCATGATGATGACCAACCAGGTATCTATACAGGATGTGTTGTTATTCCCGCAAATGCGGCCGGAAAGTATTTAATCCCTATAGTTCAGCGCAGGTTTTCTATTCCCTAACAGCGCTTCATATTTGTAGGTTCCTTTTGCTTTCTTGAATTCTTCTGTAGCGTCTTTGATCAGTGCAGGATTGGTGTACAGGTCAATAGCCGTCAATGCCAATGTTTTGGCAGCCACCATCATTCCCTTGGTACCGATCTCTGTTCCGCCACACGCAACGGCTTGCCAGCTATGTGCAGGCGTACCGGGTACCCAGGTGGCAGCACCCATACCCACTGTAGGAACTGCGTAGCTCACATCGCCTACATCGGTAGAGCCTCCGCCTGCATTCATTTCTACGCGAAGCGGTTTAACGGCACCGGCGGTTTCAATGGCCGGAACCTGGTATCCGAAACTGGACTGTATCTTTTGCGCAAACTGTTTTTCTTCCGGGGTATAGCTCACACCACCAATTTTGTCGAGGTTGTGTTGCATTACTTCGGCCAGTGTTTGATTGAGCAGCAGATCGTGCGTGCCGCCAATGATCTCATAATCCATGGTAGTCTCTGTGCCCATGGCAGCGCCGTTGGCTGCTTTTACCACCCGGTCGAAGATGGCTTTGACATCATCTTTTCGGGGATGGCGTACATAATAATATACTTCTGCATAATCGGGCACCACATTCGGCGCTTTGCCGCCATTGGTGATCACATAATGGATCCTTGTTTCCTGCGGCACGTGCTCACGCATCATGTTTACCATATTGTCCATGGCTTCTACGGCATCGAGTGCAGAGCGACCCCTTTCTGGTGAAGCAGCGGCATGCGCTGCAATACCATGGAACCGGAACTTGGCCGATTTGTTGGCCAGCGCACTGGTCATGGTAACTTTGTTTTCATTGTCGGGATGCCAGTGCAACACCACATCTACATCATTGAACAAACCTTCCCGCACCATGTATACTTTACCGCTGCCACCTTCTTCGGCGGGACAGCCATATACCCGAACGGTACCTTGTATCTTCTTTTCTTCGATCAGTTTTTTTATAGCAATGCCTGCTGCAACTGAAGCGGTGCCAAACAGGTGGTGACCGCAAGCATGCCCTGCATTCTTTCCTTCAATAGGCGCTTTTTCTGGTACAGCTTTTTGTGCAAGGCCAGGCAGGGCATCATATTCGGCAAGGATGGCGATAACGGGTTTGCCGCTGCCATAAGAAGCTACAAAGGCCGTGGGAATGCCTGCAACACCAGCCTGCACGGTAAAACCGTTATCCGTAAGTGTTTGTTGGTGCAACGCAGCACTTTTCACTTCTTTATAGCCCATCTCTGCATAATCCCAGATCTGCAAAGCGTTCTTTTTATACAGATCGTAATTAGCCTGCAGGTTTTGCAGGGCTTCTGCTTTCAGCGGTTCGGCAGCAGCAATGGTTGCTGTGTTTTTCTTTTGTGCTTGCAGCGAGCAAAAACTGGCGAGCAGGATCAAACTAAGTACTGTCTTTCTCATGGCTTTTATTTCAGCAGGTATGGTTAAATAAAAAGATCATTATAAAGTGTTGCGCCAGGCACTACGGCATAAGCATCAAGATCGGTGATGCCTTCTGCTGCGAGCACTTCTTCATCGATAAAAGTACGGCCACTGTATTCGGCAGCGGTCTTGCGTAAAATATAATAAGCAGCATCGGCCAGGATTGCAGGTGTGCGGCTCATCTTGGCCAGCGTTTCACCTCCCAATAAATTCCTTACGGCAGCGGTATCAATGGTGGTACGGGGCCAGAGTGCATTGGAAGCAATGCCGTAGCTTTTGAATTCGGCAGCCCATCCCATGGCCATCATGCTCATATTGTATTTGGTAATGGTATAAGCGATATGTCCGCCCAGCCATTTGGGATCGAGGTTGACAGGAGGCGATAAAGTAAGTATATGTGGATTGTTGCCTTTCTTCAGGTAAGGGATACAATGTTTCACCAGCAGAAAAGTACCTCTTACATTAATATTCTGCATGAGGTCGAAACGTTTGGTCTCGGTTTGTTCGGTGGGTGTGAGTTGTATGGCGGAAGCATTGTTGATGACCACATCGATGCCGCCAAAACGCTCAACGGTTTTCTGTACCAGTGCGCTGATCTCTTCTTCAAACCGGATATCTGTTTTCACAGGCAGGGCTTGTGCGCCGGTGGCTTCCACTTCCTGCGCAGCAGAAAAAATAGTGCCGCCCAAACGGGGGTCTTCTTCCACGCTCTTGGCTGCAACAACAATATTGGCGCCTGCTGCTGCCAACCTGAGTGCAATGGCTTTGCCAATGCCCCTGCTGGCGCCTGTGATCAGAACAGTGCGGTTTTTAAATGACATGGCAACAGGTTTGTATCATCAATCCCAGCCCAGGAATGCTTTGATCGCCTGCTCGGTTTCGGAACAGGCTTTGTCCAGGTTGTCGTTGACAATCGTTTTATTGAAATGGTGGTTGAAAGATATTTCATAGGCAGCCTTGCTCACGCGTGTGGAAAGGCTTTCAGTTGTTTCGGTACCGCGACTTTCAAGCCTGCGCTTCAACTCTTCAACGGATGGCGGTTCGATGAAAATGCTCAGGCACCGGCTGCTAAGCTGTTCCTGTACATGAATAGCGCCATTAACGTCGATATCCAGTATGGGTGTTTTTCCTTCATTCCATATCCTTTCCAGTTCGCTTTTCAGTGTGCCGTAATATTTTCCTTCATACACCATTTCCCACTCAATGAAAGCATTTTCTTCGATCTTTTGATGGAAAGCTTCCACGCTCATGAAATAATAATCCACACCGTTCTGCTCTTTTCCCCTGGGTTGCCTGGTGGCTGCGGAAATAGAAAAAGCCAGGCGTGGGTATTTGTTCAGCAAATAATGTGTAATGGAGGTTTTGCCCGCCCCCGAAGGCGCTGTGATGATGATGAGCTTATGAGCTTGTGTGGCCATTGGCAAAGAAACAATTTTATTTGAATTCTCCCTTCCATTGCACTTTGGCTTCCACAGGAACTGCACGGGTGCCTTTTTGATGCGGCTCATCGGAATATCCCATGTACAGTAATCCCATCACAATGTCTTCCTCACCCAATCCGAGGTATTGTTTCATGGAAGGATGATGGGTCATGCCGCCAGTGCTCCAGAGTACGGCTATATCCAGTGCTTCGGCGCCGAGCAGGATGTTCTGGATGGCTGCTGCAACGGCTGCGATTTCCTCGATCACCGGGATTTTGGCAATAGCCTGCCGGTGCATGTACACTACTACAAGATGCGAAGCTTTATCGCCATTGTGTTTGATCGATTCAAATTTGGCCTGGGTGAACTTATCTTCCGGCGTGTATTTTTGATAGAGTTCGGCGTGGGCAGCGCAGAATGCATGCAATGCAGCGCGGCTGTACACCACGAAACGCCAAGGCTCGGTGCGCGCATGGGTGGGGGCCCAATTGGCCAATTGCAAGAGTTCTCCAATAACAGTATCATCGATTTTTCTGCCATTCAGTGCTGCCGGTTTGGTGCTTCTCCTGTTGCTGATGATCTCTTTCAGTGTTTCAAACTTTGTCATCCGGCAAAAATAAGAGAACTTTAGAGTTACTGACCAATATCCAGCTGCCGGAGAAAATGGACAGGCTAACTATTCTTTCACTTAAAAAGAACATTATGAGCCAGGACCTATTATCCAGGATAAAAAAATTCAATGCGCCAAGACAGCAGCAAGTGTTACCGTTGAAATATGCTGCTATGGCGGGAAGTCCGTTCCGTTTTTTCAGGGGCACCTGCCATTTGTATTACGAAGACCTGATGAAGAAATACCCTTTCGGCCCTTCACCCAAAACCTGGATATGCGGCGACTTACATACCGAGAATTTCGGATGTTATAAAGGGAGTAACCGGCTGGTCTATTTCGACATGAATGATTTTGATGAAGCCATCATTGCACCGGTGTTGTATGAAATCTCGCGATTGGCGGTTGCCGTGATACTCAGCGGCGTGGAATCGGGATATTCAAAAAAAGAAAGTGAAGCATTGATGGAACTGCTGCTGAAAGAATACCAGCAAGCGCTCATTTACAATAAAGCAGTGGTAGTAGAAGAAGAAACGGCCAGGGGGTTGATTAAAAAAACGATCAAAGGAGTGGTGAACAGGAAAGAGAAAAACTTGTTAAGGGAACGTACGGACAATAAAAAGAAAAATGCCAAGTTCCTCGTCACGCCGAATCTGCTGAAATTAGCCGAAAAAGAAAAGAAAGAGCTGATACCGGCTTTCCAGGCCTGGTTTAGTAAATACCACGTAAAGTATAAACAATACAAGGTGAGCGATGCCTGCTATCGTATTGCCGGAACGGGTAGTATTGGTGTGAAGCGGTATTGCCTGCTGATGGAGAACCAAAGCAATCCGAAGAAAAAAATGATCCTGGATATGAAGCAGGTAGTGCCGTCTGAAGTGCTGGCGCATGGCCATCTGCCCCAGCCCAAATGGAAAAACCCTGCGCATCGCGTAATTGATGTACAACAAATGATGGAGCATGTAACGCCATATCTCTTGTCGTCGTTTGAATACAAGAAAGACTGGTACGTGGTAAAGGAAATACAACCTACTACTGATAAAGTGGCGATAGCGCCTTCCAGGAAAAAGTCGAAAGCCCTGGATGAATATATCACCGACCTGGCTGTGATTACGGCTTCGGCGCAATTGAGAAGCAGCGGAAGACAGGGGTCTGCCACCGCGGATGCATTGAAAGCATTTGCAGCTGAGGGAAAATGGATAGCTGCTGCGAAGAAATGGGCAATACTATACGCGAGCCAGGTGAATCATGATTTTACTATTTTTCAACAAGCATATAAAAAAGGTTTTTTCAAAACCTCAAAATGAGTTGATATGGACTTTGAAATCTTTCTCCGCTTTTTATTGGCAGCGTTGTGGGGTGGTATGGTGGGTATTGAGCGGGAATACCGCAGCAAGTCGGCCGGCTTCCGCACCATGATCATGATTTCTATCGGCTCCTGTTTGTTTACCATGCTTTCGGTTCGTATTGGCATGCCGGGTAATCCTGATCGTATTGCTTCCAATATTGTTACCGGGATCGGGTTCCTGGGTGCAGGTGTTATTTTTCACGGGCAGAACAAGATCAATGGTATTACTACGGCTGCCACTATTTGGGCCGTAGCGGCTGTAGGAATGGGTATTGGCAATGGTCATTATTTTGCCGCAGGCTGTGCAAGCATACTCATATTACTGGTGCTGACCATTCTTCCTTATATTGAAAGAATGATCGACCGGTTGAATAAATCGAGGAATTATTCTATTTCATGCACCTACACGGAATCGGCGCAACATCACTACGAAACACTCCTCAAAAAAAGCCGTCTGCGTTTCAGGGTCATTGGTTATTCAAGAGAAGGCAATGACCTGTCCGTTACATGGGAAGTAGATGGTCATTTGAGGAACCATGATGCATTCATTCATGCCATTTGTGATGACAAGTCCATCAAGCGGTTCGACTACTGATCGCAGATTTATTTTTTCGCGATACTGATCTGCGCTTTTCCAACGGCAAAGCCCTTCACTGCATAATAGTATATATACAGGTAAGGGGGCAGCATGCAGATGAGGAAAGATGCCTGGTTTGACGCAATATGCTTGTCTTTTAAAGTGGTATATAAGAGTGGTATCAATGCACCGCCGGCAATACCCATGATCAGTAATGCAGCTCCGGTTTTGGTAAACTTACCTAATCCATCGATGGCAAGCGGGAAGATCGCGGGCCACATCAATGCGTTGGCAATGCCCAGGAGTGCAATAAAAATGATGGCAGTATACCCGGTAGAAAAGAATACACCTAAACAAAAGATCACACCTAATACGGCTGAGATTGCCAGGGCCTTCTGTTGTGAAATGTATTTAGGTATGGTGAACACCCCAATGATATATCCGGCCAGCATAGCTGTTAAAGTGAAAGTGGTAAAGAATTTGGTTTGGTCGAGCGGCATGCCCAACATCCGTCCATAAGTACCAATGGCATCACCTGCCATTACTTCAACGCCTACATACAAGAAAAGACAAAGAACGCCGAGCATAAGGTGAGGGAACTGAAAAGGACTGGTTTTGTCGCCCGAATGTGTATCTGCGCTGTGTTCATCTGCTGATTCAATTTCAGGCAGGGAAGATCGCTTGATCATTATGGCCAGTAGCAATAAAACAACTGCAATGATGATGTAAGGAACGATCACCCTTCCGGCCAGTTCATTCAACAAAGTCTCTTTCAATGCGGCATCGGTAGTAGTAGTAACCTGCTCCTGTATGGAATTGGCATTCTTCAGTACCAGCGCACCTACGATGATAGGACTGAGCATACCAGCTATTTTGTTACAGATACCCATGATACTGATGCGCTGCGCAGCACTTTCAATAGGACCAATGATACTGATGTAAGGATTGCTGGCTGTTTGTAATAATGATAAACCGGCGCCCTGTACAAAAAGGCCCGTAAGGAAAAGTCCGAAGTTGCGGCTATTGGCAGCCGGAATGAAAATGAGTGATCCAACGGCCATTACCACCAATCCAAGCGCCATACCATTCTTAAAACCTGTTTTCTTCAGCAGCACAGAAGAAGGCAATGCCAGGAAGAAATAAGCCATATAAAAAGCAAATGTTACAAAGAATGCCTGGATATCGTTTTCGAGCTGACAAGCCAGCTTGAGAAAAGGGATCAATGTACCATTGAGCCAGGTAACGAAACCGAAAACAAAGAATAAAATACCAATGATAATGATGGCGTACCTGTTACTGGAATTGGTTTGTTGCATAACAGCCGGTTGGGGTAGATCGTTGAAAAATAAGGTTGAAGTGCGTAAGATACAGCCAAAATCATTCGGGAGGCTTTAAAATTTAATCAACCGTTTGCATAAAAGGGATAGGTTCGAAAGGCTTATTTTCACCGTTGCCTGATCGTCTAAAACGAATGCGGATGCCCATGCGTATATACAAACCTTCATTCATGATGAAAGCCAGCCTGGTGCTGGTACTGTTCCAGTTATCGTGTATACATGCCTGGTCTCAACCCAAAAGAAAGACACCTAATGTGATCTATATCTATGCAGATGATATGGGTTATGGAGAATTGGGTTGTTATGGGCAACAAAAGATCCGCACACCTTATCTCGACCGGATGGCCAGGGAAGGCATGCGCTTCACCGATCATTATACCAGCACACCTGTTTGCGCACCTGCCCGTTGTATGCTCATGACAGGCAAGCATGGCGGCCACACTTACATACATGGCAATTATGAAATGGGAGGATTTGCCGATAGCCTGGAAGGCGGGCAAATGCCGCTTCCGGAAGGCAGTTTTACCATTGCAAAATTGATGCAGCAGGCCGGCTATGCAACGGGCGCCATTGGGAAATGGGGCATGGGTATGGTCAATACTACAGGTTTTCCATTGAAGCAGGGGTTTGATTATTTCTACGGTTTCCTGGATCAGAAACAGGCGCACAATTATTATCCTACCCATCTCTGGGAAAATGATCACTGGGATACTTTGCGCAACCCCAGTATCTATGTGCACAAAAGCGTTGATTCTGCTAAAGCTACCGATGCCGATTTCGATTATTTCAAAGGGAAAGACTATGCACCGGCGAAAATGACTGAAAAAGCGCTTGCATTTATAGAACGCAATGCCCGCAAACCATTCTTTCTTTACCTGCCCTATACTATTCCGCATGTGTCTTTACAGGCGCCCGACGAATGGGTGAAACGATATATCGGCCAGTTCAATGAACAGCCTTATTATGGCCAGGCAGGCTATGCCGCCTGCAAATACCCATTGTCTACCTATGCAGCCATGATCAGTTACCTGGATGCGCAGGTAGGTATCATCATGGAAAAAATAAAACAACTGGGTCTGGATGATAATACCCTGGTCTTTTTTTCGAGCGATAACGGTGCCGCTTTCAATGGAGGGGTTGACCGGTTTTTCTTCAACAGTACCGGTGGGTTGCGCGGACAAAAAATGGATCTGTTTGAAGGGGGCATACGTGAGCCGTTGATTGCCAGGTGGCCGGGTACGATTCCTGCGGGAACTACCAGCGGGCTGGTATCAGCACAGTTCGATATGGTGGCTACACTGGCCGAGCTAACAGGACAAAAAGTTGGGCATACCGATGGTATTTCTTTTTTACCTGAGTTAAAGGACCATACGAAGGCGCAAAAAAAGCATGAATATTTGTATTTTGAATACCCTGAGAATGGCGGTCAGCTTGCCATTCGCATAGGAAACTGGAAAGGTGTAAAGTTGGATGTAAGACATCACCCCGAAAAGCCCTGGTTATTGTTCAATCTCGAATCGGATCGCAATGAAACAACCGATCTTGCAGCACAGCATCCTGAACTGATCAGTCAATTCCAGGCGATCGTTAAAAAAGAACACCAGCAGGCACATATCAGGGAATGGGAATTTGTAGATCCTAAATTCAATACGAAAGATCAATAAGCATGAACCGCAGGGATATCTTTAAAAAATTATTTGCGCATGCTGCCAATGCCGGTGTTACTACGCCGGAAACAGGCAGACGGCCACCTGCTGTTGTTGCACCCAAATATTTTACGGCCAGTGTTGAATTGTGCTTCCTGGATATAGCGACTAACAATGAAACGCCTATCCATGCGGGCTTCCGGCTGTCTGAAAGGCTGGAGAATGGTGAAAGCGTTGCTGTATTGCAGGCCGGTATGACAAAGGATGGCTATTTGTTTATTGGCGATGCGGTTTCTTTCAAACCCATCGAACAAAATATTACTTTCTCACGCACTAAAATTGTGCTTACGATGATACCGCAAGCTTCAGGTAAACAGTTCCTGAAGCTGAAAGCTTTTGATGGCTATGGCAATACACTGGCAACATTGAGCGCTGAACACGTGATGACGGATGACCCGGATACAGCGCTGTATACTGATAACGTGACTTGCGTACAATTTATCAATCAGCAATTTTATACTCCAAATAGAAAACAATGAACAGAAAAGAATTCGTAAAAACAGCCGGACTGGCAACGGCAGCAACCGCTGTTTTATCTTCCGGTAAATTGTTTGCCCACCCGGTGGCAGATGATAAAGTAAGGATAGGGATCATTGGCGTTGGGCAGCGGGGCCTCTCGCACCTGAGCCTGCTGTTAAGAAGGGATGATACGGAGGTGATAGCTATTTGTGACCTGGACGAAAAAGTGTTGAATACAGCCAGGGGGATGGTGAGTAAAGCCGGAAAGAAAATGCCGGAAGTGTATACCGGAGATCCCTATGCCTGGAAAAAAATGCTGGACAGTAAAAAGCTGGATGGTATTGTGATCGCAACGCCCTGGGAATGGCACAAGCCTATGATTATCGGTGCACTGCAGGCGGGTATTAAATATGTAGGAACAGAAGTGATACTGGGTATCACGCTCGAGGACCACTGGGAAGTGGTGAGAGCCGCTGAACGCTACGACGCACATGTAATGATGATGGAGAATGTTTGTTACCGCCGCGACGTGATGGCGGTATTGAATATGGTAAGGCAGGGCTTGTTTGGCGAACTCATCCATTTGCAGGGTGGTTACCAGCACGATCTGCGTGGAGTGAAATTCAATGATGGAAATGGTCCGTATACGAAGGGCGCGGAATTCGGTGAAAAAGGTTATTCAGAAGCGCACTGGAGAACAGAGCATTCCGTTCGGCGCAATGGCGACCTCTATCCTACACATGGTATCGGACCGATTGCTCAATACATCAACATCAACAGGGGCAACCGTTTCTTATCGCTCTGCTCTTTCTCTTCCAAAGCAAGGGGCCTGCACAATTACATAGTAAAAGTGGGTGGCGAAAACCATCCCAATGCAAAAGTGAATTTCAAACTGGGTGATGTGGTAACTACTTCTATCAATTGTGCAAACGGCGAAACCATTTTATTGCAGCACGATACCGATTTGCCGAGACCATATTCTTTGGGTTTCCGTGTACAGGGTACCGAAGGTTTGTGGATGGATGTGAACAGGAGTATTTATATAGAAGGGAAGTCGGCCAAGAATGATATATGGGATGATGAAAAAACCTGGCTTGACAAATATGATCACCCGCTGTGGGCCCGCTGGAGCAAAGAAAGTGCCGGTGCCGGTCATGGTGGGATGGATTTCTTTGTAGAGCATGCATTCATTGAATCGATCAAACGTAAAACGGCTACACCATTGGATGTATATGATGCTGCTGCCTGGAGCGCCATCACACCATTGAGTGAAAGATCAATTGAATTGGGTAATGAAACGGTAGATTTCCCTGATTTCACAGGCGGACAATGGATGTACCGTAAACCTGTATTTGCGCTGAACGACGACTATTAACAGGATATGTTGTAACGATGTAAGCAAAGGAGCCCAACTGGCTCCTTTGCTATTTTAATTTCTTTGCCTTGATGGTACGGTCGAAATGTACTTTGAGGTGGCGCTTCATAGCATCCCTGTATTTCTCCGGGTCGCCGGTTTCCAGCACTTTCACCAGGGCGGCGTGGGTGACATAGTTTTTGGGTAATTCTTCCTTCTTCAGTTTGAAGCCTTTGTCGTGTACATATTTAAAGATGGGTAGCAACATCGACTGAAAACGTGTGAGTGTATTGTTTTGAGCGATTTCATATATCCTGCCATGGAACTTGGCTTCAAAATCCATTTCAAAATTATGCTGGTATTCTTTTTCCGTTTTTATAATGGCTTTCAGATCGGCAATATCCTTCGGTTGTATCCGGGCAAAAATGAGTTCTGCAATGCCCATCTCCAATACCAGCCGCATTTCAAACATATCCTGTAAAGTGCCTTCGCTGAGGATATTGGGCTGGATCAGTTTGTCGAGACCAATCAACAGGTCGGGCTCAGTGAGGATCATACCCTTGTTCTTTTTAGACTCGATGAGTCCGATGGTTTTAAGACGGGTAAGCGCTTCCCGGATAACAGTTCTGCTCACACCCATGGCTTCGCAGAGATCGTTCTCTTTGGGAATCGGATCGCCGCTTCTGAGGTTCTCCTTTTTAAACAACTCCAATAACTTGGTCTCAACCTGGTCGGTCAGCGAGTAACTCACGATGGGTTTGAGTTTGCTCTGCAAAGTCGGTTTAGCTGACGCTGTACTCATGTGGCTTTCTTTAAAGGGTAAAGATATTGAATGAATTCCAAGATAAACTAAAATTATGTATTATGTATTACATATTATATTTTTGAAAAAATTTTTTATGAAGATTGCCATCAGATTCGTGCCCATCCTGGTCATGCTCACCTGTGTATATGCTACCTGTAACAAAGTAAGTAAAATCAGCCAGACGCCTGCGGGCGTTGTTGTTCACCAGGACCGGGTGCCGGTGCTGGTGGGGAAGACCGATAACCAGTTGGTGCGTGTGCGTATAGCCGGGCGCGGAAAAACACTGATGAGACTGAGCATCAGGCTTACCGGAACCACCCGTATACAGGATATCAAAATATTGCGGTTGTATGATACCGGGAATGACAGTGCTTTCAATACCCGGGCGCTGGTGGCAACCGCTGTGCCGGAAAGCGAAAAAGTTGTATTGCACACGAACCTTCCTTTGAAAGACAGCGTACATCATCTTTGGTTATCCGCAGAATTGGATAATGGAGCCGGGCTGCTGAACCGCATCAATGCATTGCCGGAAAGTCTTGTGCTGGATGGCAGGCAGGAGCGGATCGGGGCGGACTTTACCAGCATACCGCAACGGATCGGGATCGCCTTACGAAAAGCGGGCGACGATAAAGTGAATACTTACCGTATTCCCGGACTGGTTACCACCCGGTTGGGAACATTGGTTGCCGTGTATGATATCCGCTACAATAATTCGGCAGACCTGCAGGGTAATATAGATGTAGGGATGAGTAGAAGTACAGACGGCGGACAAACCTGGGAGCCAATGCAAACCATCATGGACATGGGTACTTATGGCAACCGCCCGCAAGATGAAAATGGTATAGGTGACCCATCAGTTTTAGTAGACGGGCAAACAGGCACTCTTTGGGTTGCTGCCCTTTGGTTGCACGGCTATCCTAAACAGCGGGCATGGACTGCTTCACAGCCTGGCGTGGCGCCCGAGCAAACGGGGCAATTGATGCTGGTGAAAAGCATGGACGATGGCAAAACCTGGTCGGCCCCCATCAATATCACTGCGCAGGTGAAAGACCCTTCCTGGACATTGTGTTTTCAGGGACCCGGCAGGGGCATCAGCATGCACGACGGCACGCTGGTATTCCCGGCACAGTTCAAAGACTCCAGCAAGCTGCCCCATTCCACGATACTCTACAGCAAAGATCACGGTGTGAGCTGGCATTTTGGCTCTGCCGCTTATCCGAATACCACCGAGGCGCAGGTGGTGGAGACAACACCCGGAATACTGATGTTGAATATGCGCGATAACAGAGGTACTGCAAGAACGATCTTCACTACGCAGGACCTGGGTAAAACCTGGACGGAACATCCTTCTTCGCGGAAGGCCCTGAAAGATCCTGTCTGCAATGCTTCTATCATCAAGCATATTTATCATGGACAAACTGTTTTGTTCTTTGTAAATCCTGATGATACCAAACACCGGGATCGCATGACCATCAAAGCCAGCCTGGATATGGGTTTGACATGGCCGATAAACTTGCAATTGATAGTGGATGATCTCACAGGCAACGGTTATCCAACACTTACTTCCATTGATGAAGACCACCTGGGGCTCCTGTACGAAGGAAGCCAGGCCAACCTGGTTTTCCAGAAAATACCTGTAAAAGACGTGTTGGAAGCCCAGTAAGCATGCGGCTTTCTGCCGATTTCACCCACGGTTAAAAATAAATTTGGACCGAATAAGTATTTCTGTATGTTTGTGTATATGTAATACATAATACATAAAGCCAAAACAGTTGCCATGAATCGAAAAAAGACTATGCTATGGAAGGGGATGATCTGCTTACTCGCCCTTCTTTGCTCTACAGCGCTGCAAGCGCAGGACCGGAAAGTATCCGGTACCATTCTTTCACAGGAAGACAATAATCCGCTCGCCGGTGTAACCGTTACCGTAAAAGGAAAAAAACGTGTTAGCCAAACGCAACCCAATGGAACCTTTGTGATCCTGGCCCAAAAAGGAGACCAGCTCCTTTTCACCTACACCGGTTTCATTTCCCAGGAATGGCGGGTAGGTGATAATGATGAAGTCAGCATCAAGCTGAAACCAGATGTATCAAAACTGGGCGAAGTGGTGGTGGTGGGTTACGGTAAACAAAGCCGGCAGACCTTGTCGGGCGCCGTAACCAGCCTCGACCAGAATGCACTCAAATCTTCCCCCAGTACCAATGTGGCCACTGCTTTACAGGGTACAATGCCCGGATTGAAAATACAGCAGTCCACTGGCCAGCCCGGAACAACGCCTTCCATTTCATTCAGGGGTGGTACCGATTTCAACGGCGGCGGTAGTCCAATGGTGGTAATGGATGGTGTGATCGTGCCCAGTTTGTATGGTATCAATATGGACGATGTGGAAAGCATCGACCTGTTGAAGGACGCGGCTTCTACGGCTATTTACGGTGCCCGCGCTTCCAACGGCGTTATCCTGGTTACTACCAAAAAAGGTAAGAAGGGCAAAGCCCAGGTAAACTACAGCTTCCGTCAAACAACCAATTATATCCGCCGGAATCCATTGGAATATTTAACGGCAGCACAATATATTTCCAAGAACAGGGAAGGTATCGCCAGCCGTTACCAGGCTGATCTTGCCGATGGCAATAACAGCGCTGCGGCTACCGACAGGGGACAAAACCTGGGTTCATGGGGCTGGGCGGTGAACAATGCCTGGACCACACCCATCGGTTTGTATTCAACTCAACTGGTATCTGCTGCGAACAGAAAATACATCGGCAATCCGCAATGGGGTTTGCTGATCGATCCGAACCCTTTTATAGCCGGTCAGATGGATAGTATTCTGTATCACTCCCTCGATGTAAAGACGCGCGAAAATATGATCCTGCAGCAGCAGACCACCCAGGAACATTACCTGAATTTATCAGGGGCCAATGAGCAGGGAAGCTTTTCATTGGGATTAGGTATGGCAAAAGACAATGGCATCATCATCGGCTCATCGTTGAAAAGGCTGAGCATGAATTTTAACGGCGGTCTCAATGTGGGGAAAAACCTGAAAGTGTCCATGAGCACTTCTGCTTATACTGTGAGCCAGTTGGTACCTTATGTGGATCCTGCGGGTGGCGGCGCCGGCGGACTGATGCAACGGTTCATTGGTGTGGCACCTACAGTGCGATATACCAATGATACTTCCGGCGCTGTTTTGCCGGGCCCGAATGACAATACGCTGGGCAATCCCAATTACTGGAGCCAGTTGTACAATAACAACAGTTCACAGCAAAGGATCACAGGTAGCCTGAACATTGAATACAGTATCCTGCCTTCTTTGAAGTTCCTGGCTTCGGGATCGGGTTACCTGTTGTATAACAATGCCAATGCATTTACCAAGGCATATCAGCAGGGCAACGGCGGCGCTTTCAACACCACCAGGCCTGCATCGTTCAGCAATTACAATGATGTTCAGTATTCTTACAACGCTTTCCTGCAATACGATAAATCTTTCGGTAGCCACAAACTGTCGGTATTGGGAGGAGGTGAATTTTACGAGTTTACCGAAAAAAGCTTCTCTGCCAGTGCAAGTGGGGCGCCTACCGACTTGATCCCCTGGTTATATGCATCGCTTCCCGCCAGCGTGGTAAACGGTGTGATCCAGAATCCTGTCAGCGCTTCTTCTGATTTCAATGCATGGGACAGGCTTACATCGGCCATCGGCAGGGTCAATTACAGTTATCTCAATAAATACTTTCTTACTGCCAACTTCAGATACGATGGCAGTTCAAGGCTTGCTAATAATCGCTTCGGTTTATTCCCCGGTATATCGGCCGGATGGAATATGCACAAAGAAGATTTTTTTGAAAAAAGCTTCCTGAGTAAATACATCAATGTATTGAAACCGAGGGTGAGCTGGGGACAGAACGGCAGCATCAATCCGTTGGGTTACTACGCCACCGCACAGGTATATTCATCGGCGGGTATTTACAATGGACTGGGAGGAATTTATGCGCCCTCTTATATCAATACCGATCTGAAATGGGAGAAAGCGTCTACGTTCGATGTAGGTGTGGACATTGGTATCCTGAACAACCGCGTTACATTGATCGCCGATTATTTTGTGCGCGATGTATACGATAAGATCGCTTCTCTTCCCATCTCTGCACAAACAGGGTTTACTTCTTTTACTACCAACCTTGGCCAGTTAAGGAACAAAGGGATTGAACTGGAAGTAAAAGCGAAAATCATCAAGCCGGTGAAAGCAGATGGATTGAGTGTTGATGTCAGCGCCAACTTCTATACGTTCAAAAACTATGTAGTGAAACTGCCTTACAACGGGCTTCCCGGAAACAGGCAGAGCACCATACAGGTATGGGATCCGAATCATCCCGGCCAGTTAATGCAGGTAGCCGGGTTACAGGAAGGCAGCAGGGTAGGTACCGATGAAATCTGGGCGCCCAGCTATAGCGGCATTTACAGATCTGCCGCCGATCTCAGCAAGGATGCCAGTGTATACAACGCGTTTATGCCTTACATACATAAGAACCTGCACCAGTTGGGTGATGCGATGTGGAACCAGGTATACAAGAACGACACCATTGACAGCCGCCAGTTTACTTATGTAGGCAGGTCAGTGCCCAATATTCTAGGCGGATTTTCGACAATGGTAGGCTATAAAGGCTTTAGCCTGTATGCACAGTTCGATTATGCGCTGAACTTCATGATCCTTAATAATGAGAAATTAAGGGGATTGAGCCAGGTGCAGGGTTCACAGAACTCAACCGTAGATGCATTGAAGACATGGTCGCCCACCAATCCGAACGGCACATTGCCCAGGTTCTACTGGGCCAACCAGGGAAGGAACTATGCTACCGATGCATCCGGCAACAATCCTTTTAAAGAGTTTTGGGAGAAAGGAGATTACCTGGCCCTGCGGGAGCTTACACTGAGCTACGACATGACTCCTGCATTATTGAGAAAAGCCTTGAATAATAAAGTGCATAACCTCCGCCTGTTTGCAACAGGAAGCAACCTGTTTTACCTGACACAATACAGTGGCAACTTCCCTGAAGTGGGTGGTGTGGACAATGGCAAATTTCCACTTCCCAGGAGGCTGACACTGGGCGTGAACATTACACTTTAATTATGATTCAACAGAGAACCATTCAATACAATGTATTATGAAACAGCATAGATTTTCAATACTTATCATATTGGGCCTGGGACTGCTGACAGGCGCCACATCCTGTAAAAAAGATTTACAGGATGTGATCCCGCAGGATCAGATCAGTACCGCCCTTACTTTATCGGACCCCAACGCTGCACAAACGCTTTATTCAGGTGTGTATGCATCGCTAAGAGGTTATAACAGTACTTTATTTGCATTGGGTGAAATGCGAAGCGAAATATGGACAGACGGGTTGTTTACCGAGTCTGTCGATGGAGGCCTTTCACAATATTATACCCATAACATCAGCGCACTGAATGTGCCGGCAAATAACTGGGGTGGCTTTTACAATCTGCTTTACCAGGTTAATAACGTTATCAACTTGTATCCGCAGGTATCGGTTTTATCATCTGCAGTAAAGAACCAGGCATTGGCCGAAATGTACGGCCTCAGGGCATACATTTATTATACCATGCTGCGTACATGGGGAGATGTGCCCCTCAATACAACACCCATTTCCACGATCAATAATGCGGCACAGACCTATAAGGCACGCACTAAAGTCGATTCTATCATGTTACAGATCAAAAACGACATCAACCAGTCGCTCACCCTGTTCAACGGCAACAACGCGCTGCCGGCCGGTAAAAGGGTTTACTGGAACCGGCTTGCTACCTTGTCGTTGAAAGGAGATGTGTATTTGTGGTCGGGCACTTTGATGGGTGGCGGAACCAATGACCTGAATACGGCACTGGCGGCCTTACAGGAATTAGAAGGCATGCAGAGCGCAACATTGAACCTGGACGCGAATTATGCAGATATATTCGACCCTACAAAAAAAGCGAATAACCCGGAAATCATTTTTGCGCTGAATTATGAACTTAACCAGGCGCAGATGGGAACCTTTGGTTCCTTCCAGGTCAACAGCATACAGGCGACCACGCTTTCATTTCAGCAGGTACCCAACGCGCCTACGGTTTCCAGCATCTATCCTTATGTGAATGGAGCCAACCGTTGTGGTATGAATCAGAATATGATCAACAAGTTGACAGGCGGACCGGCCGACCAGCGGATCAACGGCAGCTTTAAAGTGATGTACAGCACCAGTGCACCTTATGCCACCAGGGGTGTATTGCTTACCAAATGGATCGGATCTACATCGGGTACCACCCAGGTTTATAATAACGATTACCCCATTTACCGTTATGCAGAAATATTGTTGATGGCTGCGGAAGCAAAAGCGAAGCTGGGGCAGGACCCCTCGGCCGAAATCAACCAGATACGGCAAAGGGCTTATGGAGCCACTTATATTCCTTATGTAAATAGCACGATCGACGATAATATACAGGCCGTTCTGGAAGAGCAGTTAAGAGAATTCATTGGCGAAGGCAAACGTTGGTTTGGCTTGAGAAGGGCTGGAGATAAATGGGTATTCAAATATGTTGATCCCAAATACCTGTCGCCTGCAACGGTTAACTCAGGTAAAGGACCTACTTTTTTGCTGCCCATTTCTATGAGCATGCTGAACAATGATCCTCTGCTGACACAAACCACCGGATACTGATAGCCCGGTATTCTTGAGTATCAGCGCCATTCGTTCCCTGCCTGTGTTCTGGCAGGAACGATTTGCGAATGGTTATTTAGATAGAGCGGTTGACCGGAGCTCGTCTCCGGTCATTTTTACTGCAACCGGATTAAATGGCATCAATGCTTACATTTATTAGAACAAAATATGATCCAAACAACTGTGAACGAACAAATGGAAAGCATCTCAGAATAGTAATAAAAGAAACCAATGACCATTAAACATTTAAGCGGGCTGATAGCAGCTCCTTTTACACCCATGTATGCAGACGGATCGGTGAATCTGTCGCTGATCCCCACTTATTATGCATTCTTAAAACGCAACGGCGTAAAGGGGGCTTTCATAGTAGGGTCTACCGGAGAAGGCGTATCCTTAAGCCTGGAAGAAAAGAAAGCAGTGATAGAAGCATGGGGCGCCTGCACCAAAGGAGATATGGATTTCAAAGTGATGCCACTGTTGGGAGGCACCAGTTTGACCGATTGCATGGAGCTTGCAAGGTATGCACGCAGCACAAACATGTACGCAGTTGCTTTCACGGCGCCATTTTATTTCAAACCGGCTGATGCCGCAACACTGGTACAGTGTTGCATAACCGTTGCGCAAACCGTACCGGATATGCCGTTTTATTATTACCATATACCCGTGCTCACCGGGGTCGACATTCCCATGTACAACCTGTTGCAGGAACTACACGGCAAACTGCCCAATTTCGCCGGCATCAAATACACGCACGAAGATTTTATGGACTTCCAGTCCTGCCTGAATTTCGACAACCGCCGGTACGACATGTTGTGGGGTCGTGATGAAAATATGTTGTCGGCATTGGCCATAGGTGCAACAGGCGCAGTAGGCAGTACCTACAATTATGCAGCCCCTCTTTATTCCGATCTCATCAATGCATTCAATAGTAACCAACTTGAAGAAGCACGTATGCTGCAACAACAGTCGATAGACATGATACATCTGCTGGGTAAATACGGAGGTATTGCAACCGGTAAGGCATTCATGAAACTGGTTGGTGTTGATTGTGGTGAATTCAGGCTGCCTGTGAGGAACATGAGCGCCGAACAGTTTGCCAGGTTCAGCGCCGATGTGGCGGCGCTGGGCTTCAGCCAGTTCAGTGCAAGATGATTAAATTAGCTGTAAAAAATGTTGCCTACAAAGCAATTCATATACGTTTCCTTTCTTTTCATTTCCATCATGATACATGCCGGGTTGTTTGCACAGGGGAGAAAATCTGAATACATTCAATGGTCATCAGATCTTATATTACCAGCGCCTGAAGGTGCACCAAAACAAATAGGCGTTGCCGGTGTATTCGCCGGCGTGCACAATGGGGTGCTCCTGGTTGCCGGCGGAGCTAATTTTCCGGATGCCATGCCCTGGCAAGGAGGAAAAAAAAGATACCACAACGAAATCTATGTGTTGAAGCTGGATGAGAAAAAAGGTTTCAGTTGGATCCATGCGCGCGATGCTCGTTTAAAACAGGCTATGGCCTATGGGGCAAGTGTTACCATTCCCGCTGGTGTTGTATGCATTGGTGGTGAAACAGGTGCAGCCACTTACAGTAACCAGGTATTCCTGATGCAGTGGAACGATGCTGAACAAAGCGTGATCTTCCGGGAACTTCCTTCATTACCCATACCTATTGCAAACGCGGCTGTTACCCATATCGGAGATAGTATTTATGTAGCAGGCGGCGAAACAACAGGCAAGGTATCGGAGGCCTTCTTTCGGCTCAATCTTTCGGCTGCTAACCCGCAGTGGGAAACATTACCTTCAATACCGGTTGCCATGTCGCATTCAGTAGCAGTAGCACAGTCTGATGGCACACATGATTGCGTGTACGTCATAGGCGGAAGAACCGCATCAGCCTCGGGCATCAGCAAACTGCACCATACCAATTTTTGCTTCGATCCTGCGATTAGTCAATGGAAAGAAAAGCATCCGATCAACGACGGTAATAAAAATACCAACCTGTCTGCCGGTACAGGTGTTGCACTGGGTGCCGACTATATTTTGCTGCCGGGCGGTGATAACGGCCTTACCTTTCATAAAATAGAAACGTATAACGCACATATTGCATTGGTACAATCTGAATCTGAAAAACAGGCGCTGCAGAAAGAAAAGCTGTCATTGATCCACCATCACTCCGGTTTTTCCAGGAACCTTTATCTCTACCACACCACAAACGATCGATGGGAAAAAATAGGTGAGTTACCCGATAACGCACAGGTAACCACGACACTGGTGAAATGGAAAGCGTATATTTTTATTCCGAGCGGAGAAATAAAACCAGGTGTGCGTACTCCTAAAATCATGGTAGGCAGGATACTGCCGGATAAACAATGAAACCATCCAAGACATATTCATGGGTTGTAGTAGGCCTGCTTTGGGGTGTGGCGCTGCTCAATTATATGGACCGGCAAATGTTGTCGACCATGAAGCCCGCGATGCAGCATGATATTACCGAGTTGCAGTCGGCCACGAATTTCGGTTACCTCATGGCCATATTTTTATGGATATATGGATGCATGAGTCCGGTCTCTGGCATCATAGCCGATAAGTTCAATCGTAAATGGTTGATCGTTGGTAGTCTCTTCGTGTGGTCGGGCGTTACTTTCACCATGGGATATGCCCGCACGTTCAACGAGTTATACTGGCTGCGCGCCATCATGGGAGTAAGCGAAGCTTTGTATATACCCGCCGGACTATCATTGATTGCAGATTATCATCAGCATAAAACCCGGTCACTTGCAGTAGGCATTCATATGACAGGTTTTTATCTGGGCCAGGCCATTGGCGGCTTTGGCGCTACAGTAGCAGCCAGTTATTCCTGGCAGGCTACTTTTCATTCATTTGGTATGATCGGGATTGTTTACGCTTGTGCATTGATGATTGGCCTCAAAGAGTACAGGAAAAAAGAAATGGTTCCCGCTACGCAGCCGGCAACACCTGGTGTTTCATTTTTGAAAGGATTGGTACCCCTGTTTTCCAATATGGCTTTCTGGGTTATACTGTTCTATTTTGCCGTGCCAAGTTTACCCGGATGGGCTACCAAGAACTGGTTACCTACCCTGTTTGCAGGAAACCTGAACATCCCCATGTCAGAAGCAGGTCCTTTATCAACCATCACCATCGCCTCATCTTCTTTCCTGGGTGTGATCACCGGAGGAATATTGTCGGATAAATGGATACAGAAAAATATCCGCGGAAGGGTGTACACCAGTGCCATTGGCATTGCGTTGACCATTCCCGCGCTTTTATTATTGGGATCGGGTCACACACTGATTCATATTGTGGGTGCGGCTCTTTGTTTTGGTTTTGGTTACGGCATGTTCGATGCGAACAATATGCCCATTCTCTGCCAGTTTGTACCGGCGAGAAGCAGGGCTACCGCTTATGGAATGATGAATATGGTAGGCGTTTTTTCCGGCGCCTTCATCACCAACCTGCTGGGCAAATCAACCGACGGGGGGCATCTGGGCAGGGACTTTGCCATGCTGGCCGTAATTGTGCTGGTGGCGCTGGTGGTACAACTTTATTTCCTGCGCCCTAAAGAAAATGACCTGGCAGAATGAAACCCATCCCTGTATACGGAACTGCCGATGCAGGTGAAAGAATAGAAGTGCAATTGACAGGCAACAATGCATCTGCCGTAACTGATGCAAACGGAAAATGGAAAATAATGCTGCCTCCTATGGAGCATGGCGGTCCGTATGAACTTTCCATCACCGGCAGGCATCAAAAAATCATTGTAGAAAATATTCTTATCGGAGATGTATGGTTTTGTTCCGGCCAGTCGAACATGGATTTTAAATTGAAAAATGCAGAAGGAGGCAAGGAGGAATTGAAAGGCGTGAATGCGGTTCACAGGAATATCCGCTTATTCAGGCTGGAGGCAATTGCCCAAACAGATAACAGTGCCTGGGATTCTCTTACATTGGTAAAAACGAACCGGGGTGAATTTTTCTCGGGCAATTGGAAAGATTGTGATTCCAGTGCAGCGGCCGATTTCTCGGCCATTGGCTATTATTTCGGGAGGAGACTGGCGAAAGAAGAAAATATACCCATTGGATTGATACAGGCTTCGGTGGGAGGATCTCCCATTGAATCATGGATAGACAGGCATACCATGGAACAGGATCCGCTGTTGGTAGATGAGCTGAACAACTGGCGAAAATCTGATTTTTACCAGGACTTCTGTCGTGAAAGATCGTCGGTTAATTTGCGGAATGCAACGAACGACAAACAACGGCATCCTTATGAGCCTTGCTATAATTATGAAACGGCCATAGAGCCGCTCACTTCGTTTCCAATAAAAGGAGTGATCTGGTACCAGGGCGAAAGCAATGCGCACAATGTGGAACTATACCATCACCTTTTCCCTGCCCTAGTGAACAGTTGGCGGAAAAAATGGGGCGCGGCATTTCCTTTTTATTATGTACAACTGACCAGCATCGACAGGCCTTCCTGGCCATCTTTCCGCGACCTGCAAAGACAAATGGTTAAGGAAATACCCGGTACGGGAATGGCGGTGACGCTTGATCTGGGAGATTCTCTGAATGTAAATCCAACCAGGAAAAAAGAAGTGGCCGACCGCCTGGCAGCGCTGGCGCTGCACTATACCTACCAAAGACCGGTTGCGGCAAACGGACCGGAACTTATCGGCACCGATATCCGGGGGCAGAAAATGATTTTGCAGTTCTCTCATGCAAGAAGATTGTCAACCGGCAATGGTAAAACGCCTACCGGGTTTGAACTCGTGAACGACAAAGGTGTTCGTTTTGCAGCAGCCGCTTCTATTCATGCAAATGAAGCGTGGATCGAAATACCGCCTGGCGAACGTTTTCAAAAAATACTATATGCCTGGCAGCCCTTTACACGGGCCAATCTCGTTAATGAACACGGGCTGCCTGCATCTACTTTTTCAAAAAAATTACATCCATGAGTTATACCCAAGATGATTTGCAGCGACTGAAGACGTTTTACCATAATCAACTGGTGAATGATACGATACCCTTCTGGTTCCCGCGTTCTTATGACCATGAATACGGTGGTTATACGTTCATGCGTGATGCAGACGGAGCACTGATCGATGACGATAAAGCAGTATGGATACAGGGCCGTGCTACCTGGACATTATCCACCTTATACAATACCATTGAACCCCGGCAGGAATGGCTGGATGGTGCTAAACTAGGGTATGAATTTTTACAACGACATTGCTTTGATACAGACCGAAGAATGTTTTTTCATGTAACAAGAGAAGGCAAGCCCATCCGCAAAAGACGGTATTTTTTTTCAGAAACGTTTGCAGCTATTGGGTTTGCAGCTTACGCCAAAGCTACCGGAAGTGAAATAATTGCTGCAGAGGCCAGACAGCTTTTTGGAAAATGCATTGAATATGCGTCAACCCCGGGACTGCTGCCACCCAAATTCACACATACCAGACCTGCCAAAGGTATCGGCGTACCTATGATCATGATCAATACGGCGCAGGAGATCAGGAATACCATCGGTGATCCGCGCTGTGATGAATGGATTGAAAAATGGATGGAAGAAATTGAGACGGATTTTGTTAAACACGACATCAAATGTGTGATGGAACAGGTGGCGCCGGATGGAAGTATCATCGATCATATCGATGGACGGACCCTCAACCCCGGTCATGCCATCGAGGGCGCCTGGTTCATTCTTCGTGAAGCTATGCATCGCAATAACGACCAACAACTCATCACCCTCGGCTGCACCATGCTGGATTATATGTGGGAGCGGGGATGGGATAAAGAATACGGCGGCATCCTTTATTTCAGGGATGTATATGGGAAGCCCGTGCAGGAATACTGGCAGGACATGAAATTCTGGTGGCCGCACAATGAAGTCATCATCGCTACGCTCATGGCTCACCTGTTAACGGGCAACGAAAAATATGCCCGTTGGCACAAGATGGTGCATGACTACGCTTATGATAAATTCCACGACAAAGTGAACGGAGAATGGTATGGATACCTGCATCGCGACGGAAGTATTGCCCAAACGGCCAAAGGCAATCTTTTCAAAGGGCCTTTCCACCTGCCCCGGCAAGAATGGTTCTGTTATCAGTTGCTCCGCTAGTCATTTCTATAATATTCCCTATTTTTAGTCTCCGTTGAACCTATTCACGGGAACTAACAAGAACTAACATGAAGAGAATATTACTGTCATTGCTATTGCTGATTACTTGCCTTGCCAGTGTTCATGCTCAGAAGCCTGCGGCAGCCGATACTACTTCCAAAAACGATAAACAGCAGAATGCCCATAAAAGGGCGGTTGAGGTTGAATCGTCTGTTGTTACCAAAAACGAAATTACGATCAAGGGACAGCGAGTGCCTTATAAAGTAGTTGCCGGCACCCTGCCGGTATGGGATGAAGAGGGAAAGCCCATTGCTGGTATTTTCTATACTTACTATGAGCGGTCCGATGTGAGCGATCGTTCAGCAAGACCCCTCATGATCTCTTTCAACGGAGGTCCCGGAACCGCTTCTGTGTGGATGCAAATCGGGTATACCGGACCGCGGATACTCAAGGTTGATGACGAAGGCAATCCTGTACAACCTTATGGTCTCAAGGATAACCCGAATTCGATCCTGGATGTTGCAGATATTGTTTACGTAGACCCTGTAAATACCGGCTTCTCCAGGCCTTTGTCGAAAGATGTGCCTACGTCCAAGTTTTTTGGTGTCAATGCCGATATCAAATACCTGGCCGATTGGATCAACACTTTTATCAGCCGTTATAAACGTTGGGCTTCACCCAAATACCTTATTGGGGAAAGTTATGGTACTACCCGTGTATCCGGACTATCGCTGGAATTACAGAATGCCCACTGGATTTACCTGAACGGGGTTATACTGGTGTCGCCTACTACATTGGGTATCGAGAGAGACGGGCCATTGAGCGCCGCATTGCGATTACCTTATTTCGCGGCAACGGCCTGGTATCATAAAGCGCTGGCGTCTGATCTGCAACAAAAAGACCTGACGGCTGTTTTGCCTGAAGTAGAAAAATTTACGGTGGATGAATTCATTCCTGCACTTGCGCTCGGCGGCTCTTTAACGGAGAACAAGAAAAAAGAGATTGCCGAAAAAGTTGCCCGCTATTCCGGGATAGGAGTACAACAGGTATTGGATCAGAATCTTGATGTTCCTGCAGGCTATTTCTGGAAAGAATTGTTGCGCAGCAAGGGGCAGACTGTTGGTCGTCTCGATTCCCGCTACCTGGGTATCGACCGCAAAAACGCAGGCGATTATCCCGATTATAACGCAGAGCTCACATCCTGGTTGCATTCATTCACTCCGGCTATCAATATGTACCTGAGAGAAGAATTAAACTACAAGACTGATCTGGACTATTATATGTTTGGTCCCGTTCATCCCTGGGATGGTAGTAATGACAAAACGGGTGAGAACCTGCGCCAGGCGATGGCCGAAAACCCTTACCTGCATTTATTGGTACAATCGGGTTACTATGATGGGGCTTGTGATTATTTCAATGCGAAATACAGCATGTGGCAGATGGACCCCAGCGGCAAACTGAAAGACCGTATGAGTTGGGAAGGTTACCGCAGCGGACACATGATGTACCTGCGCAAGGAAGACCTGGCTACGAGCAATGAACGCCTTCGTGAATTTATTAAGCAATCTACTCCTAAGCCGGGACAAGCAGCTAAATATTAGTTGTTAGTTGTCAGAAGGTGTTTTATTCTCACAACTGACATCTATCAACTAACAACTCTCTTTATATCAGCTCCAAGGCTCCTGAGCCTTTCGTCAATGTACTGGTATCCGCGGTCGATTTGTTCAATGTTCTGGATGATGCTTTTGCCTTCGGCGCTCAATGCGGCAATGAGGAGGGCTTGTCCTGCGCGGATATCGGGACTGGTCATGGTAATACCCCGCAGGTTCTGTTTCCTGCCAAGGCCAATAACGGTGGCGCGATGCGGATCGCAGAGAATGATCTGTGCGCCCATATCGATCAGTTTATCGGTAAAGAACAAACGGCTTTCGAACATTTTCTGGTGAATGAGCACACTGCCTCTTGCCTGTGTAGCTACTACGAGTACAATACTCAACAAGTCGGGCGTAAATCCGGGCCAGGGATGGTCGTATATCGTGAGGATGCCTCCATCCATGAATGTTTGTATCTCGTAAACGTCTTGCGAAGGGATATAAATATCATCGCCTTTTATTTGAAACTGAATGCCCAATTGCTGGAATTTTTCAGGGATAACACCAAGGTGTTCCACGCCGGCATTCTTGATGGTGATCTCGCTTTGCGTCATGGCTGCTAATCCAATAAAGCTGCCTATTTCAATCATATCGGGCAACATGCGGTGCGTAGTGCCGCCGAGCTTGCTTACTCCTTCAATGGTGAGGAGATTACTGCCGATGCCACGGATGCGTGCACCCATGCGATTGAGCATTTGACACAGTTGCTGCACATAAGGTTCACAGGCAGCATTATAAATAGTAGTAATGCCTTCAGCCAATACGGCTGCCATGATAATGTTGGCAGTGCCGGTAACAGAAGGTTCATCCAACAACATATATGCACCACGTAAACGCGGAGAACTCAATTTGAAGCAACTGTGTAATTCATCGTATTCAAATCGCGCACCCAGTTTTTCAAAACCAATGATATGCGTATCCAGTCTTCTGCGCCCGATCTTATCGCCGCCCGGCTTGGGTATATAGGCTTTGCCAAACCTGGCTAACATAGGCCCCGCGAGCATTACGCTTCCACGAAGGCGGCCGCCTTTTTTCCTGAACTCATCGGAAGCCAGGTAATCTGCGTCTATCTGGTCGGCCTGGAAGGTGCAGGTATGCCTGTTGCTGCGGGAAATTTTAACGCCGATCTCATCGAGCAGTTCAATGAGCAAATTAACATCCAGTATATCGGGTATATTGGCAATGGTAACGGGTTCAGCGGTCAGCAACACTGCCGACAGGATTTGTAATGCTTCGTTTTTTGCCCCTTGCGGAACAATTTCTCCTTTCAGTTGTTTGCCTCCCCTTACTTCGAAGGAACTCATGTAGTTAAGTTGTTATTGAGCCATTGCCTATGGAGCAACTATTACATTAATTGAACCGCTTTTTGAACTGCCGGTTCTTATTGTTATTCCGGTTTCCGTTATTGTTGCGGTTGTTGTTGTTGTTGTTATTATTATTATTCCGGTTGTTGCGGTTGTTTCTGCCGCCAAAATTCTGTTGCCAGCGGCCGCGGTTTCCGGTACCGTAATCATCACGCTCGAAATTCTGGTTGCGGTGTTTGATAAAAGGGGTGTTGCTGAATTCCAGCTCACCTCCGGTGATATTGTTCAACTCGCTGCGGATGGCATCGTCATGCACCAGTTCTTTATGCCAGTTGCTGTAAGCCAGTTTCATGTAATAGGCAATGGCATGGGCAAAACCTGCTTTCTTTTCAGCGTCTTCCTGTTTTAACGCTTTATCGATGACCATTTCCAGGTTTTTACCCAGGTGGGCATATCGGGGATTACGCTTCGGGTAAGGAAGCGGATCGGGCTTTTGCTTGTAAGTCTCTCTTTGGGGGATGGGGTAAGGACTGTCTACATCCAGGCTGAAATCGCTGATGAAAAAAAGATGGTCCCACAACATGTGCTTGAAATCATCTACGTTTTTCAGGTGCGGGTTGAGAAATCCCATCAATTCAATCACCGACTGTGCCTGTCGCTGTCTTTTTTCGCGGTCTTCTATGGTAAGCAGGTATTCCACCATCTTCTGCACGTGGCGACCATATTCCTTCATGCCCAGGTAATTCCTGCTGGTATTATATTCCATGTAATGTTCGTTCTTCGAAGCAAATGTACTCATTTATTTTATCTCTATCTTCGTTCCCATGGAACAATTAGTGCAACAGATAGAGGCGTACAAGCAGGAAATGGCTGCGTATGAGGCTTCGACTGCCGAAGCGGTGGAAGCTTTTCGCATCAAATACCTGGGAACCAAGGGGCTGGTAAAAGAAGTGATGGGTGAAATGAAGAATGTGCCGAATGAACAGAAAAAGGCATTCGGACTGGTATTGAACGAATTCAAGCAGTTTGCTGAAACACGTTACGAAACGCTGAAATCCCTGGGTGCGCAGGAAGACCATGCACATGGTAACCAGATCGACTGGTCATTACCCGGAGATCCTGTTGCCATAGGTTCACGCCATCCGCTCAGCCTGGTGCGGAACCAGATCGTATCCATTTTTAAAAGATTAGGTTTTGCTGTGGCCGAAGGGCCTGAGATAGAAGACGACTGGCATAATTTCGGCGCGATGAACCTGCCGGAAGACCATCCGGCCAGGGATATGCAGGACACTTTTTACATCAGCCGCAATCCCGACTGGTTGTTGCGTACCCATACCAGTAGTGTGCAGGCAAGGGTAATGGAAAAACAAAAACCGCCCATCCGTGTGATATGTCCGGGCAGGGTGTATCGTAATGAAACGGTCAGTGCCCGCGCACATTGCTTCTTCCACCAGGTAGAAGGTTTGTATATCGATGAGAATGTAAGTTTTGCCGACCTCAAACAAACACTTTACTTTTTTGTGCAGGAAATGTTTGGGAAGGATGTGAAAGTGCGTTTCCGGCCAAGTTATTTCCCTTTTACTGAACCCAGCGCCGAAATGGACATCAGCTGTCTGATCTGTGGTGGTGACGGATGTAATATTTGCAAACATACCGGCTGGGTAGAGATATTGGGCAGTGGTATGGTGCATCCGAAAGTGCTCGAGAATTTT
This sequence comes from Hydrobacter penzbergensis, assembly GCF_900106985.1. Classification (NCBI taxonomy): domain Bacteria; kingdom Pseudomonadati; phylum Bacteroidota; class Chitinophagia; order Chitinophagales; family Chitinophagaceae; genus Hydrobacter; species Hydrobacter penzbergensis. The sequence continues at coordinate 52,470 of NZ_FNNO01000020.1, forward strand.
GGTATCGATCCGAATAAATACACCGGTTTTGCTTTTGGAATGGGTGTGGAAAGGATCACCCAGTTGAAATACCAGGTGAACGACCTGCGCCTTTACTCCCAGAACGACCTGCGCTTCCTGAAGCAGTTTACCGGGGCGATCTGAAGCCTATGATACATGCTACCAAAGGCATTGTGTTGCGTACCGTAAAATATGGCGATACAAGCGTCATTACCACGGTATATACCGAATTGTTTGGGGTGCAGAGTTATATTGTAAAAGGGGTGAGGCAAAGCAGTAAGACCTCAGCGGGCAAAGCAGTTTATTTTCAGCCGGCAGCCATACTGGAGATGGAAGTGTATCACAACGAACTCAAACAATTACAGTTTGTAAAAGAGTTCCAGTGGGCTTATCTCTACGAGAGATTATTGTTCGATGTGCTGCGGAATGCAGTTGCCATGTACGTGATAGAATTACTGCAGCACAGCCTCAAACAACCGGAAGCTAACCCGGAATTATTCTACCTGATAGAAGATACCCTTAAACAACTCGATAAAGGCTCAGATACACTGGTAGCCAATCTGCCACTGTATTTCATTCTCCACCTGGGAAGCGAACTGGGATTCCAGATGCAGGGCACTTATCATGCACAGACGCCCGTACTGGATTTACAGGAAGGAATTTTTATCCTGGAAAAACCTGCACATCCTTATTACATAGCAGGCCAGTTAGCCCAGATAGCAGGCCAGTTATTATCGTTACAGTTTTACAATGATCTTGATCATATATCGTTGAACAGGCAAATAAGGCGGGAACTTTTACAAGCGTTTCAAACCTATATCGCACTGCATGTAGCTGATTTTGGTGAAATGAGGAGTCTGGGTGTTTTACAGGAAGTGTTGAGTTAGTTGTCAGTTGATAGTTGTTAGAGGATGTCTTTTCTAACAACTAACAACTCCTATAATATCCTCCGAACAGTAGTAGCTTCATCGATCTTCCCATCACTACCCTCGAGTAATACAACGCCCGGCCTCTTGCCTTTGGCAAAGCTTCCCAGTTCATCTTCCATCTGCAATGCTTTTGCGCCGTTGAGGGTTGCCCATCGTAATAATTCGTTGAGCGGCACCTGGGGGAAATATTTAGTGATCGATTGAAGTTCTGCAAGAATGTTCAGACTGTGGTTACTGGCCAGGCTGTCTGTGCCCACCACGATGGTACAATCGCAGTCGCGCAGGAGCTGAACCGGAGGAATGCTGTTTTCGATATAACGGTTTGCATTGATGCAGAGGCAATGAAACAGGGTCTGCCTGTTAGCGATTGCCTGGCTTTTAGCAAATAACAGATCGGGCTCTTTAGTGAATGTATTGTGAACGAGGAGTACTTGTCGGGCATTCGATAACTGGCTGTAATAAGATTGCAGACTGGTCTTGCCAGTGGGTTTAAAGAAAGAGGTATCCAATTGCATTATTTCATACATACGGGAGAAACCGCCGCTGCCTTTTTCGAACAGTTCATCTTCGAAAGCCGTTTCCTGGTTATGTATGGTGATGGTTTTATTGTTGAAATGAGGTTGTAACAAATGCCACAATTCTTCGGAAACCGAATAAGGGGCATGTGGGGAGAGCGAACGGGGATTACAGGCGTTCAGGTTTTTGAATTCCTGGTAATACCCGAAAGACCGTTGGAACCTTTGCTCTGCCAGAGCGGGAAGCCAGCCGCTTACTTCAATGAAATTATAATATGCCAGTCGCTGTAACTGTTTTTGCGGAATGGTGAGTGTATTGTTACAGATATCCCCCACTGCTACAATACCATTTTGCAGCATTTCATCTTCTGCACGGGTAATATGTTCCAGTATTTCAGCATCAGGGAAATGCCGTTGGGTGATTACATGGAAAACAAAATCGACCAGTCCTGTTTGTTCGGGTATCAAACTCTTCATGTGACTGAGCTCCAGGTGGCAATGACAATTGATAAATCCCGGTGAAAGGATGCCTTTATACGATTCAACGTTATCACCGGCATCTGCCAGGGATACCAGGTCTTTGATAACCCCGGTTTCATCGATGACCAGTACAGCATCATTACCGCGCATCTCCGATCCGGTAAAAAGATGTGTTGCCTGGAGTTTTCTGAATGCCAAAATGCTAGGATTGAAGTTTATATTCTTTGATCAACGCTTCAACAGGGATGTGCAATATCTCACTAAATTTCCGGATCATCGTTAAGGAAAGCGGTTGTTTATAATTCAACACCTTGCTAACGGTGCCTTTGTCTCCGTATGCTCTGGCAAGATCAGTGGCTTTATAGCCAAAATCTTCCATTCGAATTTTAATGAATTCGATGGGGTCTAATTCGGGGAGCGAAGATGTTTTGTCTTCATAACGGTCGATGAGGTGAGCCAGTAACATTTTCTCCCTGTACTCCATACTGCCTTTTTCGGCGTATTTAATTTCCTGAAAACGCTCCATCGCTTTTTGATACTCGGATTCGTTTTCGATAAAGAACCAATCTGACATAATTCAATATTTATACAGTTAAAGGATCGATCTTATCATATTCCGTATGCGTGCCGATGAACCTTACTTCCACCAATCCATCTTCATAAAACACTTCGGCAATCAGACGGTATTTATTGTGTTGTATCTCGAATCTTGCCCTGTTATTGCCCAGGACTTTTGCATTGGGAAAAGAAAAAAGTATATCCTGTTTCTTTTTCCAGGAAGCTTCTTTGGTTGCTTTTCTCCATGCTGCCAGACTTTTTCTTGTAGAAGCATGGGCAAGGGCAAACGAATCCAGTAGCCTTCCGTTGATAATAAGCATAAGCAATGGTTTTGTACCTGCACCCTTGCTTACGATCATAAAGCAAAGGTATTAAAAGTTGGTAATTTGCCAACTTTTAAGGCTATTAAATAATGTTACAAATATGAATAGCTGTGCTTCGGCTGTAGCGGAGTGGGTAAAATAGGCGTGATGATTTTTGAGACGCTATTTTTTTATTGATTATCAATAATTTGCAAAGATTTCATTTAAAATACTTCGCAAATTCCTTGGAAAATCGGTTGCTGTGGCCGTACCTTTGCCGTCCATTTAAAAACCGTCGGGATAGCGCCGGTTGAACAAAAAAATAAAGATTATGAGTAAACTTCATTTCACTACAAAGCATGCGAATGCGGCTACCGTGCAGCACAACTGGTACGTGGTTGACGGTACTAATCAAACCGTAGGTCGTATTGCATCCAAGATCGCTGCTGCTCTTCGCGGTAAGAACAAAGCGTATTATACACCTCACGTAGATTGCGGGGATTATGTCATTGTTATCAATGCAGAAAAAGTAGTCTTCACCGGTAACAAGTTCGAAGACAAACAATACATCAACTACTCCGGCTACCCCGGTGGTAAGAAAGAAGAAGCTGCCCAGGACCTGATCAGGCGTCGTCCTGAAGTGATCATGGAAAGAGCGGTAAAAGGCATGCTGCCTAAGAACCGCCTGGGTCGCAAAATGATCAAGAAACTGTTCGTGTATGCCGGTCCCAACCATCCGCATACTGCACAGCAACCCAAAGAATTTAAATTCTAAATCAACCGTTTTAAAACACTTTAATTCCAACATAAATGGAAAAACAAAAAAACGCAGTTGGTCGCCGTAAAGAAGCCGTTACCCGCGTATTCATTAGCAAGGGTGAGGGTAAGATCACTGTAAATGACAGGGACTATAAAGAATATTTTCCGCTGGTATACCTGCAGAACCAGGTGGAAGCTCCACTGAAAACTGCCGATGTGTTTGGTAAGTACGATGTGGTGATCAATGCAACCGGTGGTGGTTTGAAAGGCCAGGCCGAAGCAGCCAAACTGGGTATTGCCCGTGCATTGCTGGAAGTAAATGCTGAATTACGTCCTGCTCTGAAAGCAGAAGGCCAGCTGAAGCGTGATCCCCGTGGTGTTGAGCGTAAGAAATTCGGTCACAAGAAAGCACGTAGAAGCTACCAGTTCAGCAAGCGTTAATCGTTGGCTCCTGTGGTTATTATTAAATTATAACAACTTATACAATCAATACAATGGAAAATAACACTTCACTGCAACAACAACTCCTGGAGGCCGGCGTACACTTTGGTCACCTGAAAAAGAAGTGGAATCCCAAGATGTTGCCTTATATCTTCGCTGAGAAGAAAGGCATCCACATCATCGACCTGAATAAAACAGTGGATCACCTGCAGGAAGCTGCCGCTGCTGTTAAACAGATTGCGAAAAGCGGTAAGAAGATCATGTTCATTGCTACAAAAAAGCAGGCGAAAGAAATCGTGAGCGAGTGCGCCAAGCGTGTGAACATGCCTTATGCTACCGAGCGTTGGCTGGGTGGTATGCTTACCAACTTCAATACGGTTCGTAAGAGCGTTAAGAAAATGCAGAGCATTGAAAAAATGCTGGCAGATGGCAGCGCCGACAGCCTCACCAAGAAAGAGCGTCTGACTTTGAGTCGCGATAAGGATAAAATGGAAAAAGTACTGGGTGGTATCGCTCAACTGGGTCGCCTGCCGGCTGCTTTGTTCCTGGTAGACATCGGGCATGAGCATATTGCACTGGCAGAAGCCAAGCGCCTGGGTATTACTACTTTTGGTATGGTTGATACCAACTGCGATCCCAATAAAGTGGATTTTGCCATCCCTTCCAACGACGATGCCACTAAGTCAATCGCTATCATTGTTAATTATATCGTAGCTACTATTGCTGAAGGTTTGGCAGAACGCCAGGCTTCTAAAGATGAAGAAGAAACCGAAGAGAGCAATAACGAAAATGAAGCAAAAGCCCGTCGCCTCGAAGCGGAAGCCCAGTCTGAATCTGGCCGCGGAGGCAGACAGCGTGGAAGCACCGATGCAGGAGGACAAGGACAACCCAAACGTCGTGTTCCGGGTAACCGTCGCCCTGCCGGTGGTGGAAGCAGATAATCATCCTGAATGAAATATTCGTTGGGTCATTACGTCATTCTCTTATGGGTAATGGCATGATGACCCAATTTATTTGATCAACAATAACGTTTTCAAAATTGTAAAAAGAATATGAGTACTGCAACAATTACAGCCGCAGAAATTAATAAACTCCGCCAGGCTACCGGCGCCGGCATGATGGATTGCCGCAAGGCCCTCACCGAAACAAACGGTGATTTTGAAGCAGCGATCGACTGGCTGCGCAAGCAGGGTCAAAAAGTAGCTGCAAAACGCAGCGACCGTGAAGCGAAAGAAGGTGTGATCATTGCAAAAACATCTGCTGATAATAAAACCGGTTTTATTGTATGCATAAGCTGCGAAACCGACTTTGTTTCTAAAAACGCAGACTTTGTTGCCTTCGCGCAAAGCATCGCCGATGCTGCTGTAGCCAACAACGTGAACAGCGCTGAAGAACTGAATGAAGTGGTGATCAATGGGGCTAAAGTATCTGACCTGATCAACGATAAACTGGCAGCCATCGGTGAAAAGATCGGTGTTGCGAAATTCGAAAAGATCGAAGCGCCTTATGTAGCTTCTTATATCCATGGCGCTTACCGTATGGGCGTGTTGGTTGGACTGTCAAGCGAAGCTGCTGAAGCAGGAAAAGACATCGCTATGCAGATCGCAGCGATGAACCCTGTAGCGGTGGATGCCGACTCAGTTCCTGCCGATGTGATCGAAAGGGAAAGGGCTATCATCGTAGATACCATGAAGCAGGATCCTAAAATGGCCGGTAAGCCCGATGAAATGATCTCCAAGATCGCTGAAGGCAAACTGAATGCTTTCTTCAAAGAGCAAACCTTACTGGCACAGGCTTTTGTGAAAGACGGCGGTAAGAGTGTGGGCGAATACCTGAAGAGCGTAGGAGCCGATCTGAAAGTAACAGGTTTTAAACGTGTTGCACTGGGATAAGGGCAATGCTGTTGTAGCATAATTGAGGGGGTGGTACTGATACAGGCCACCCCTTTTTATTTTCTGTTTGGCGACTCATTAAAAATTCAGGTTATTTGCAGTCGAATCAATAACCTCCTCATGCTCCCCAAGTTCAAGCGTATTCTCCTCAAACTATCCGGTGAAGCCTTATTAGGCGACCAGCAGAATGGTGATCCTTTTAACCCCCGTATCATTGAGCAATATGCACAGGATATCAAAATGGTGACCGACCTCGGTGTGCAGGTAGCCATTGTGATCGGCGGTGGTAATATTTACCGGGGTATGAATGAGGCCGAAAGTGGCATCGAGCGGGCGCATGGCGATTATATGGGTATGCTTGCTACGGTGATTAATGCGATGGCCATGCAGGCGATGCTGGAAAAGATCGGCGTGTATACGCGTTTACAAAGCGCCATCAATATGGAACAGGTGGCCGAGCCTTATATCCGCCGCAAAGCCCTTCGCCACCTGGAAAAGGGACGTGTGGTAATTTTCGGCGCAGGTACCGGTAATCCTTATTTTACTACCGATACAGCGGGATCGCTGCGTGCTATTGAAATGAAAGCAGATGTGATATTGAAAGGAACGCGCGTAGACGGTGTTTATAATGCCGATCCCGAAAAAGACCCTTCAGCTAAAAAATTCGATACGGTAAGTTTCCAGGAATGCATCAACCAGAACCTGCGGGTAATGGATATGACCGCGTTTACACTTTGCATGGAAAATAAGCTGCCCATCATTGTATTCGACATGAATAAGCCAGGCAACTTGTTGAAAGTGGTGGAAGGCATGCGTGTTGGTACCCTGGTAAGCTGAACTCATCCGTTGGTGTAATTTTTGAGGATGCATCAACAGCAGCCCGGTAATTTCACAGCACATGAAAAAATTATTGTTTGTTTTCCTGACTGCCCTTGCCATGGAAGGGTATTCCCAGCAGTCACTGTCGCTTTCCGATGCTGTTAATACCGCATTGAAAAACAGCTTCGATATCCGTTTGGCTAAAAACAACCTGGAGATCAGCAACATCAATAATAACAGCGGTGTGGCAGGAGCTTTGCCGGTAGTAAGCGCAACGGCAGGCGATAATGAACAACTCACTACCATCAACCAGAAATATGCAGACGCTGCGCGTGATGTGAAAAGGAACAATGTAGGTTCCAACAACTTAACAGCAGGCATCACTGGTAGTATTTTACTATACAATGGGTACCGGGTAGTAACAACCGAGAAAAGACTGGGTGAATTACAACGCCAGAACCAGCAATTGCTGAATGCCCAGATACAGAACACCATTGCAGCGGTTAGTGTGAAGTACTATGATATTGTACGGCAGCAGCAACTCCTGCAAACCATTCTTCAATCCATCGAAGTATCGAAACAAAAATTATCCATACTGCAGGTGCGTAAAGAAGCCGGACTGTCGAACAATGCAGATATATACCAGGCACAGCTCGACCTCAATACATTGCTGCAATCAAAACTCAACCAGCAATTGGTAATTCAGCAGGCCAAGACAGATCTGCTGAACCTGATTGTTGCAAAGCCAGACTCTTCCGTGAATATTGCCGATACGATTGTGGTAGACCGTTCTATCCGTCTGGATAATATCCGTTCGGCATTGAAAGATAATCCCCAATTACTTTCTGCTGCCAGCCAGGTGCAGATCAATGCACTCATAGAAAAAGAAACAGCCGCCCTCCGTTATCCCTCTCTGCGTGCCAATACCGGGTATAATTTCAATAGCAACAAGAGTAGTGCAGGTTTCAGCCTGCTGAACCAAAGTTATGGCCCTTTTGTTGGTCTCAGTTTGTCGATACCCATCTATAACGGAAGCGCCAGCAAAAGGCAACAACAGGTAGCAGAGATCAATACACGCAATGCCCTTATTCAACGCGATAACCTGGCGCTTAGTCTCGAAGCGGGCGCTGTAAGAGCTTTTCAATCTTACACTAATGCGTTGGAGCAATTAGAGACCGAGCAGGACAATTATCGCCTCTCGGGCCGGTTGATGGACCTGGTATTACAGCGTTTTCAAGTGGGGCAGGCCACCATCGTTGACGTAAAGCTGGCGCAGCAAAGCTTTGAAGATGCAGGCTACCGTTTGATGAACCTTAACTACATGGGCAAAATTGCCGAAACAGAATTGAAGCGTCTCTCCAACCAGTTGGCTCCCTGATACAGGCACTTTCCCATTTCTTTAATAATGCCAGGAGACATTGCCATATCAGTCATTCACTCCAATTTATACTGGAAGGGGTAACACAAGACGGAAGATTGGTACATATCAGTAAATTGCTGCAATAAATGCATTGATCATACCTAATTGTTCTTTCATGCAACCCCTCATCCATTCGAAGCTGCACAATGTAGGCACTACTATTTTTACGGTCATGAGCCAGTTGGCTGCAGAACATGGAGCAGTGAACCTGGGCCAGGGATTTCCCGACTTTCCCATGAGCGATGAACTGGTTTCACTTGTTGATAAAGCCATGCGCAACGGATGGAACCAGTACACGCATATGAACGGACTGCCCCTGCTGCGTGAAAGGCTGGCAGCCAAAGCTGCGCAACTATACGGTGCTGCCATAGACCCTGACGCGCAAATAACGATAACACCTGGTGGTACTTATGCTATTTATACAGCGCTCACCACTGTATTACAACCAGGTGATGAAGTGATCGTTTTTGAACCCGCCTATGATAGTTATATTCCCAATATTGAAATCAATGGCGCCAAACCGGTATTGATACCACTGCGATATCCCGGTTATTCGATTCCATGGGATGAAGTTCGTTCCAAAATCAGTGGTAGAACCAGGATGATCATGATCAATTCGCCACATAACCCTACCGGTAGCGTATTGCGTGAAGAAGATATGCGGCAATTACAGGAAATTGTTGCAGGAACCCATATCATTGTGTTAAGCGATGAAGTGTATGAGCACTTGATATTCGATGGTATCGCTCACCAGTCGGTCTTGCGTTACCCCGCTTTGCTGGAGAGAAGCTTTGTATGTTTTTCTTTTGGCAAAACCTATCATTGCACCGGCTGGAAAATGGGTTATTGCATCAGCGCCCCCAGCCTGATGCAAGAGTTTAGAAAAGTGCATCAATTCAATTGTTTCAGTTGCGATACATCCAAGCAGGTAGCATTAGCCGAATACATCACGCATGAAGACGCGTATCTTTCATTGAGTGACTTCATGCAACAAAAACGCGATTATTTCCGAAAACTGATGGAAGCAACACCATTCAGGTGCATTCCTTCGCACGGCAGTTATTTTGAATGCTATGGCTACGGTCATTTCAGTAATGAAACCGATAAAGAGCTGGCCATCAGGTTAACACGCGAATATGGCATTGCTACCATTCCCGTGTCGGCCTTTTATAAAGAAGGCAAAGATGATAAAGTGCTGCGCTTTTGTTTTGCGAAAAAAGAGCAGACATTAGAAAGAGCAGTAGAGAAGCTGGTTCACCTGTGTTAATAAAAAGGCCGCCAGGCTTGTGTCTTCACAAACGTTGGCGGCCGGTTGATTATTAACCAAAACTATGTTAGAACCAGCTGCCGGTAAAAGCAGCGTTGACATTCTTATCGTTCTTCAATCTTCTTTCTCTTTTTTTCCTGGCGATACGGTGCCTGATGAGCGCCACTACCATCAGCAACAGGAATATGATGGTGAGCGGCGGAATACCCATGAAGCTGATCCATTTACCACCGAACATGTTACGCATGGGCCTGCGCAGGCGTTCTGCAATAAGGTACATGCTGGGAACGATGAACAGGGTCATGAAGAAGGCGAAGGCGAGACCGAATATGATGGTCCAGCTCAACGGCTTCCAGAATACCACATTATCACCTCCGAAGAAGATATGCGGATTGAGTTCGGAAAACAGCGTGATGAAGTTGATGTTGAAGCCTGTGGCGATGGGAATGAATCCGAGTATCGCCGCCAGCGCGGTCAATAATACTGGAATAATACGTGTTTTACCTGCCTGTATCACTGCTTCCCTGGTTTTGATACCGCGGGAGCGCAACTCATCGGCGAATTCAATCACCAGGATACCATTCTTCACCACAATACCTGCGAGACCAACAATACCCAGCCCTGTCATCAATATCGATACCTCCATTCCGGTGATGGTGAAGCCAATGAATACACCAATCACACTGAAAATGATCTCGGTGAGAATGATCACCGGTTTGCTCACACTGTTGAACTGCAATACCAGTACCAGCAAGATCAGTCCGAGTGCAATGGCCAGCGCTTTACCCAGGAATGCTCCTGTTTCGGCCTGTTGTTCACCTTCACCTGTTTGTTTGATGGTTACATTATCGGGCTTCTTATTGAAATTGGCAATATGTTTGGCCAGTACCTGGTTCACAGCCGTTGCATTGTAACCTTTTGTGGTCAATACATTCGAACGCAAAGTGATCAGGCGTTTCTGGTTCTTGCGTTTCACGCTTCCAAGGGTAGAAGTGGGTTCTACTTTTACCAATGCACCAATCGGAATATTCTTCACTGCACCGCCACTGGCCATATCGCGGAATGAAACGCGCATGTTCAGCAGATCAACCAGACTTTTTCTTTGCAGCTCGTTGTTGCGCAATTGTATTTTATATTCTTCTTTACCTTCTTTGATCTTCGATACTTCTTTTCCGAACAAAGCAGTACGTATCTGCGAACCGATCTGGGCAGAAGAAACACCTTCGATCAGGGCACGATCACGATCTACGGTAAGCGTGATCTCGGGGTTTTGAAGATCCACATCCATTTTCAATTCTTCCACACCCGGTACCTGTATGCTGTCGAGATAATTTTTGAGCGCAATGGCTGTCTTGATCAGGTCATCAAATTCTTCACTGGCAATTTCAATATTGATGGGAGGATCGGTGGGAGGTCCGCCTTTCTCCTGGTCAACACTGATCTCGGCGCCGGGAATACCTTTCATCTCTGCGCGGATCTTGTCGAGATAAGGCCGTGTAGAAACGCCATGCCTTTTCTCAAATTCCACGAATGATACCTGTATCCTTCCCAGTTCGCTGCGTGTACTACGGTCGCCACTGGCAGGGTCGCCCGCACCGATGGCCACGTTGCTGATGATACTTTCCACTACGGGGTTTTGTTTGCCGTTATCAACGCCCAATACTTTGTTCACACGTGATTCCAGTATGCGGGTAATGGAGTCTGTATAAGCTACATTCGTTCCTACCGGCAATTTCAGGTACACATAGATCTGGTTGGGATCTCCCTGCGGAAAGAAAGTAATAGGTATCCTGCCCGAAGCGATGCTGCCGGAGAATGCAAAGAAGGAGACAAAGAACAATGCAATGGTTCCTAATAAAAGGTGCACGGGTCTCCATCCTTTCAGGGCCCAACGGAGCAAACGTTCATAGTGATTCATGATCCAGGGCAGGGCTCTGTTCTGGAATGAGTGGATGGCTTTGTCGAGCACGAAACGGTTTAAGATAACGAGCAGCATGAAGAAGATGAGCAGGTTGCCCCAGAAAGGAGCGCCGGCCAAATCCAGTAACAAGCCTACACCAATAGCAATCCAGAAACCTTTCTTTTTAAAGATGGCGCCAGGCGCTTCCTTGCTCTCATCATCGGCATGGGCCATGAAGTCTACGGCGAATACCGGGTTCATGATGAATGCTACCACCAATGAAGCGGCCAGCGTGAATATGAGCATGGTGGGTAAGTACACCATGAACTTGCCAATGATACCCGGCCAGAAGAGTAGCGGGAAAAAGGGAGCCAGCGTAGTAAGCGTACCAGCCAATACCGGCACAAATACCTCGCCCGCAGCCATTCGTGCAGAAGTCGTAATCGGTAGCCTGCCCTTTCCTTCCGTGAAAATACGGTGGGTGTTTTCGATCACCACAATCGCGTCATCCACAATGATACCGAGACCGAACAACAAGGCAAAGAGCACAATGAAGTTCAGTGTCACGTGTGTGCCTATGATGAGATCGGCACCCGGTAAGAACACGAAGGCCACGAACATACTCAACGGCACCGATAGCGCTACGAAGAAGGCATTGATGACACCCATGAAGAACATGAGTACAATTAATACCAATACGAAACCGATCACAATAGAGTTCACCAGGTCGTTGAATGAGATTCTTGTTTTGATACTCATATCACCGGTGATCACTGCTTTGAGATCTTTCGGGAACAGAACACCTTTGGCGCTTTCCACTACTTTTTTCACACCATCACTGGTTTCAATGAGGTTTTCACCACTGCGTTTAATGATGTTCAGGGTTACCACATTCTTGCCATCGAGACGCGCATAGCTTTCTTTTTCCTTGGTGGTATCAATTACCCTGGCAATGTCTTTCAGGTAGATGGGAGCACCGCTGGTATTACGAACGATGATCTTCCCGATATCCTGGGCTGTTTTCAACTGGCCTTTCAACTGCAGGTTGCGCTTCATCTTGCCCACATCCAGCAAACCGCCGGATATATCCATGTTCTCGCGCTGTACGGCAGCATTGATATCATCGAAAGTGATACCGGAGCTCTGCATGCGGTAATTGTCTACATTGATCTGAAATTCCCTTTCCGGAGCGCCTACGATATCCACGCGGGTGATCTGCGAAAGGTCTTCCAGCTTGTCTTTCAGGTCATCGGCATATTTTTTCAGACGGGGGAGATCATAGTCGCCACTCAGGTTCACATACATGATGGGCTGCTCACTGAAGCTTACTTCCAATACGGTAGGCTCTTGTGTAAGATCGTTGGGAAGGTCCTGCTTTGATTTGTCCACCGCATCTTTCACTTTCTGTAACGCCACATCGGTCTTTACATCAGTGTCAAATTCAACGATGATGGCAGAATAATCCTGCTGCGATGTACTGGTGAACTTTTTGATCTTGGCTCCTGTGATTCCCTTGATCTGTTTCTCAATAGGCCTCGTAACGAGGTTTTCGATGTCTTTCGGAGAGTTACCTACATAAATGGTTTGAACATAAATAGTAGGAATCACAATATCCGGGAACTGTTCTTTGGGCAACGTAACAAACTGGAATATACCTGCAATACTCACGAAGAGCATCATCAGGTAGATCGATGTTTTGTTTTTGATACTCCAGGTAGTAGGCCCAAACTCCTTGAACTTGTGTTTGATATTTTCTAATACGCTCATATAAATAGTTTGGTATTGGTCTTAGACAGTGGGTTATTTATTTTCCGTTGTGATGAGCTGACCTTCATACAGGCTCTGGAAACCATCAGTAACGATCAGGTCTCCTGTTTGCAGTCCTGATTTGATTTCCATTTTATCGCCATAGAATTCACCAATTACTACCGGTCTTTTGTGAGCGATCATTTTGCCATTTTCTTTAACAGCCACCATTACGTATTTGCCTTTATCGTCCGATTGGATGGTATTGACAGGAGCGGTGATGGATTGTGGTTTGGTGTAATCCTGTATCTGCACAAGCGCCACCTGGTTGGGATGGAACGCAGCATCGGAAGGTATCCTGGCTTCTGCAAAGAAACTCCTGTTGGTAAGATCGATGAGTTTACCGGCCACGCTGATTTTGGCATCGAGCGTGCGATTGATATCTGGCAGGTTTACTTTTACTTTAGTGCCTACAGCTACTTTGCCAAGATAGTTTTCCGGTACCTCTGTGGTTACTTTCAGGTCGGATGTGTTCACGATCTTTATTTGCGGACTGGTACCGGCAATACCTGCAAAGGTTTCACCCACGCGGATGTTCACATCTTCAGCCACACCATTCACATCGCTGTAAATAGAAGTATAATTCAGTTGCTCTTTGGCGATCTTGATTTGTTCATCGCTGGCTTTCATCTGGCTCTCCACATTGTCAACATTGTTCTTAGCAGTGATGAGTTGTACTTCAGTACCGATGTTCTGGTCCCAAAGGTTTTTCTGCTTCTGGTACAAGTTCTTCAGGTAAGCCAGTTGTGTTTTGAGTGTCTCCTGGTTCTGCTGTGCTGCGGCCAGGCTCTGGCGAGGGATGGCGTCTTCGAGTTTCAGCAGCAGCTGGCCTTTCCTCACCACGTCGCCTTTTTTCACATACACCGCTTTCACTACACCGGGCGCGCCTTTAGGAGCCACATAAGAAATATTCACCGCTTCAACCCTTCCCTGTAGGTCAATATAATGCACAAAGGTTTCGGGCTGGATGGCAGCAATGGTTACCAGTTTGGCCTTTTCTTCTTTGGCTGCGGCGGGATCGGTTTTGGCGAGTTCTTTTTCCAGTGTTTCAATTTGAGCATTGATACCGGCCTGCTGTTTTTTGAGTTCGGCCAGTTTTGCCTGTTTTTCACTGGTTGCATTGTTGTCTGACTTGGCTCCGCAAGATGCCAGGGTAATAGCGGTTGCCATGAGCGCCAGTTGTGCTATCTTTTGCATATACTCGGTTTTAGGTTGGTAGTGATTATAATTTTCCTATTGCTTTCAGGTAATCCACCTTCGCAATGATGGCGGTATACAAAGCGTTGATATAATTAGTTTGAGCAGTAACGAGATCTGTTTGGGCAGAAGTGATTTCTGTATTCGAGCCCGAACCTATTTCGTATTTCTTTTTGGTCTGGTTGTACACATCTTCTGCCAGGTCCATGTTCTTCTTCTGGTAATTCATGGTGGAGATGGCAGAACGGAAATTGATCCTGGCCTGCGCTACTTCATTGTCGATAGACAATTGCAGATTATCGATCTGGTTATTGGTTTGCGTCAGCTCCATCCTGGATTTTTTGATCCTGGAATCTTTGGCAAAACCATCGAAAATAGGAATGGAGATATTCAGTCCCACATACGAAGTGGTGAACCAGTCGCCTTTCCCAAAAAAGTCGAATTCATTGCGCTGGGCATTTTTGCTGTAAGCGCCGGTCAATGAAAGCGTGGGGAAATAGCTGAGTTTGTAACGCTTGATGTTGAACTCGTTCAGTTTCTTGGCCAGTTGCAGGTATTGAAATTCTTTTCTGTCGAAGTATTGGTAGCTGCTGTCATTCGTAAAATCTTCCTTAATCTGGTCATCTGTGATTTTTTCGGTTAGCACGAGACTGTCTTTGATGGGCATGCCCATAAGCGTTTTCAACCCCAGGTAACCAATATCGATATTGTTGAGCGCCTTGGTTTTTTCAGTTTGCAGATTGGCAACCTGCACGGCGATCTTGTCGAGATCCAGTTTTTCTGCAAAACCGTTTTTATACAACTCGCGTGTATCATGATCCAGTTTGTTCAACCGGTTGATATTGGCATCGAGCAGCGCGATCTGTGTTTTGCTTACAACGAGCTGGTAGTATATTTTATAAATATTGGTCTTGATGGCTTCCTCGGTTACTTCCGCAGATTTTTTTCGCCATTCCAGGGAAGTGGCCCTTGCCTGCAGACCAATGAATACCTGTCCGTCGAACAACAACTGCTGCAGCTGTATGCTGGCGGTGGAATTGTATTTGGTACCGAACTGAACCGGGATATAGGTTCCGCGCGGTTGGCCGAACACTTCTCCTGGCAACAGTGAAGTAGGGATCTTCAGGTAATCTGTTGCTCCGATCGATCCTGTTACGCTGGGCAGCGCTGCAGAAGTAATATCCCTGTTGCTCTGCTGCTGGATGCTGATGTCGAGCAGGGCGTTCTTTACCTGTACATTATTCTTGTGTGCATATTCCACAGCCTGCTGAATGGAAAGTTCATGTATGGCCCCCGGTGCTTGTGCAAAACCCGTGCTGCTGAACAATGCCAGACAAAACAGCCAAATGGTTGTTGATCCTCTTTTACTCATAGGTTACATTTTTTGTCTTTAATCGTTGTTGCTTGTATTTCTGGATGAGCTTCAGTCCTTTCGCCGTTACCAGTCCGTATAAAAAATTATCCGTGATCTCTTCCATCACCTGCGGCAATGTATACTTTCCTGGAGAGAACAACGCCGGGTTGAACAAAAGGAATGTAGTGGCCAGCCGGTAACGGGTCATGATATCCGTATTGATCTCGGGTCGGTACAACTCATCTCTAATGCCTTTTTCCAAGTTGCTTTTGATCACATCATACAGGAAGCGGTTCTTGTGCTCGCTGATTTTCTGAAAAACCCTGGCATGATATTTTTCAAGATCGAACATTAGCGATGGATTCATGCTTTTGAGTAACTCTTGCAGCATTTCAACGGCCAGGAAAATCTCATGAATGGGATTCTCTGATTTCTGGCGGTAAGCGGTACAGTCCTCCCTGGTCCTGCTGATCTCAATGTCTATCACACTTTCCACCAGCGCATCTTTATCGGCAAAAAACTGGTAAATGGTCTTTTTGCTCATGCCCAGGTGGTTGGCAATTTCGTCCATGCTTACGCTACGGATACCATAGCGCATAAACAGCTCGTGTGCTTTCAGTACAATTCTTTCTTGTATGTCCATAACTCACATTTCGGGCTGTAAAACTATGGAAACTTTAATCGTTGCTAAAGTTTCCGGCCTTTTTCCCTCATTTTTTGTGTTGAACGGTTGAAAAATAAGATGAACGCAAACTGGGAGACGTACCAGCTTACCCAATATTGTATTTTAATGGCCGTTTTTTGAAAAGAACGGTTCCGGTGCTATTAAGAAATCTTCTGTAGATTGCATACAAATTGAATGCCATGAGCAGGCTGAAACCCAATGTACGCAACTATCTGAAGAAACTTTTGCAGTTGTTTTTACAAGGGTTGATCGTACTGGCGCCGATAGGCATCACACTGTGGGTAGTAGTGGGCCTTTTCAAGCTGGTAGACGGCTTTTTACCCAACCTGGTGAATGCCTTGTTTCCCGATCTGTTAAAAAAAGACATAGCCGGCAATGTGACCAGTCTGCCTGGCCTGGGTTTTGTGGTGGTAGTGGCCCTGGTATTATTGGTAGGATGGTTGTCATCACTTTTTGTGGTGGGAAGATTGGTAGCGGTATTGGATACCGTATTGGAAAAAACACCGGGTATCAAATTCATTTATTCGTCGGTGAAAGATTTCCTGGAAGCTTTTGCAGGTAATAAGAAAAAATTCGACAAAGCCGTTCTGGTGAA
The DNA here is from genome assembly GCF_900106985.1 of Hydrobacter penzbergensis. Lineage (NCBI taxonomy): Bacteria > Pseudomonadati > Bacteroidota > Chitinophagia > Chitinophagales > Chitinophagaceae > Hydrobacter > Hydrobacter penzbergensis. The sequence continues at coordinate 69,389 of NZ_FNNO01000020.1, forward strand.
TGTAGATGCGCCCAATGTATGGCGTATCGGTTTCATGACGCAGCAATCGGCTCGCGAATTCGATCTTGCCGATCATGTAACGGTGTATGTGCCGCATTCTTATGCCATATCGGGCATTACGTATATCGTTCCCCGCGATCATATCCGCCTCATCGATAAGGTGAGCGCTGCAGATGCTATGAAGTATGCGGTATCGGGTGGTGTAACAGATGTGCATGAATAATTTTGCTCCGGACTTTAGTCGGGAGCAAAAATGAAGAATATAGTATCTTGCGGCCTCAAGCAACCGAAATGAAACTTCACAACTTCAATTCAGGACCTTCGATCCTGCCACAACCAGTATTGGAAGCAGCTTCCAGGGCTATCCTCGATTTCAATGGCACTGGATTGTCTATTCTGGAAATCGGTCATCGTACCGCCTGGTTCCAGGAAATATTGAATGAAGCTATTAGCTCCGTAAAAACATTGATGCAACTGGGCGATGACCATGAAGTGCTTTTTCTGCACGGAGGCGCTACCACACAGTTCATGCAGGTACCGATGAACCTGCTGGATGAAAATGCCATGGCCGCATACTGCGATAATGGTATCTGGGGAAACAAGGCACACAAAGAAGCGGCTTTGTTTGGAAAGGTGCAGGTAGTGTCTGATACGTCTGACCGCAAACACAGTTATATACAGAAAGATTTTGCTATTCCTTCCGATGCCAGCTATTTGCATATCACTACCAACAATACAGTGGAAGGTACACAGTGGCACCAGTTCCCGCAAACAGCAGTGCCGCTGGTGGCCGATATGAGCAGTGATATTTTTTGCAGGCCGATGGACTTCAACAAATTCGCGCTCATTTATGCAGGCGCGCAAAAGAATATGGGAGCCGCCGGTGTGAACATGACGGTCATTCGCAAAGACGTGCTGGGTAAGGTATCCCGGAAGATACCTGCCATCATGGACTACAGCAAACACATTGCAGCCGGATCGCTGATGAATACACCACCGGTTTTTGCAGTTTATGTGAGCATGCTTACGCTGCGCTGGATATTGAACGAAGGCGGACTGCCCGAAATGGAGAAAAGGAACCGCGCGAAGGCGGACTTGTTTTACAATACACTCGACAGCCTGCAGGAAGTGTACCAGCCGGTAGTTGCCAAAGAAGACCGCAGCTGGATGAATGCCATTTTCTTTTTACAGAAACCCTCTCTCGAAGAAAGCTTCCTGAATCTTTGCAAACAGGAGGGCATGATCGGCGTTAAAGGCTACCGTACTGTGGGTGGCGTCAGGATCAGCATGTACAATGCCCTCCCGCTGGAAAGCGTACAGACCTTCTGCGACCTGATGCGCCATTTTGCCTCCAAGAACGGATGATTTTGATAAACGGTTGTGCCGGGAAAAAGTTTTTGCACTAATTTTGGACCGAAAAACGATTTTAGTCGAAAATGATCACCTCACCCAAAGACGAACTGATCAGGGAAGAGATACTGAAAGTAGCGCAGAAGCTTTTCCAGCAATATGGTCTTAAAAAGACCACGATGGAAGATATTGCCAAAGCACTGGGTAAGGGGAAAAGCACATTGTATTATTATTTCTGCAGCAAGGAAGAAATATTCGATGCGGTGATCATGAAGGAAATGGATGAAGTGTTCCACCAGGTGATGCAGGCTGTGAACCATGCAGTTACCGCAGAGGAGAAGCTGAAAATGTTTGCCGTTACCAAGATCAAGGCGCTGCAAAAAAAATCAAATCTTTATAAGATCGTCAGGGGCGAATTACAGGAGAATATGCGGTGCATGAAACACATGTACCTCGCATACGACCAGCAGGAAACCAAACTGATGAAGAGTATCCTTTCATTCGGGCTGGCCAATGGCGAATTCGACAGGAGTATCGGTAAGGAGCTAGACCTGTTACCCTCGGTTATGGTGAGCTCGCTGCGCGGCATAGAGCGCGACATGTTCATCAACAATAAATACACTAAAATGGAGGCGCGGATAGGATCCATTGTTTCGATTCTGATACGCGGACTTAAAAAAGTAAAATATACACAGCCGCCAATCGTTCTATCATAGGTTGATTGGCGGATTTATTGAACGGTAAATACATAAAAAATGAAAGAACAGATTCAATCAGCGGATGGTAAACTGGGTATACTGCTGCCCGGTTTAGGTGCCGTAGCCACCACATTCATTGCCGGGGTAGCAGCCGTAAACAAGGGTCTGGCCCAACCCATCGGGGCGCTTACGCAGATGGGAAATATTCGTTTGGGTAAGCGCACGGAAAACAGGTACCCGCTGATTAAGGATTTTGTTCCTTTAGCCAACCTGCAGGACGTAGTTTTCGGCGGATGGGATGTATACGACGATAATGTGTATGAAGCAGCCATGAAAGCAAAAGTGCTGGAGCCTGCCTTGTTACAGGCCATCAAGCCGGAGCTGGAGGTCATCGTACCCATGAAAGCCGTGTTCGATAAATCTTATGTCAAAAATCTCGACGGACATAATATCAAAGAAGCGCCTACCAAATACGACCTGGCCAAAGCAGTGGCTGCCGATATTGAGCAGTTCAGCAAGACCAATGGTTGTAACAGGGTAGCGCTGGTATGGTGTGGTTCAACCGAGAAATACATTGAACAATCGGCTGTGCACGAAAGCATCGAAGCTTTCGAAGCAGGATTGAAAAATAACGATCCAGCCATATCGCCCAGCATGATCTATGCCTATGCCGCCATCAGGATGGGTATACCTTTTGCGAACGGCGCTCCCAACCTCACTTGCGACATACCTGCATTGATACAGTTGGCCAAAGAAACCGATACGCCGATTGGCGGAAAAGATTTCAAGACCGGACAAACATTGATGAAAACCATACTGGCTCCAGGTTTGCACGCAAGAGCACTGGGTGTTCGCGGCTGGTTCTCTACCAATATATTGGGTAACAGGGACGGACTGGTGCTGGACGATCCGGATAATTTCAAAACAAAAGAAGTATCTAAACTGAGTGTATTGGAAGATATTTTACAACCGGAGATCAATCCAGGATTGTATGGAGAACTGTATCATAAAGTGCGCATCAATTATTATCCTCCGCACGGTGATAACAAAGAGAGCTGGGACAATATAGATATTTTCGGATGGCTTGGATATGGCATGCAGATCAAGATCAACTTCCTCTGTCGCGATTCTATCCTGGCAGCTCCTATCGTGCTTGACCTGGCATTGTTCATGGACCTCGCCAAGCGCGCAGGTATGACAGGTATCCAGGAATGGTTATCGTTCTATTTCAAATCGCCGCAAACAGCGCCAGGCCTGAGACCGGAACATGATATTTTCAAACAGTTGATCAAGTTGCAGAATACGTTGCGTCATCTTATGGGAGAAGACCTGATCACCCACCTGGGATTGGATTATTACCAGGACCTGGTTGAAGCATTATGATCACCATCAGTAAACTGGTCGCCAGTTGCTTTGGAATAGGATATGTCCGCGGAGGAGGTACCATTGCTGCTGCGCTAACTGCCGCAGTATGGTACCTGACCCCGCTGAAAACAGCGGGCTACACGACTGGTCTCATAGTTGCAGTGATCGTTGTTTTTGCAGGCACCTGGGTTGCATCGAAGACCGAAAAAGATTGGGGAAAAGACAGCAGCCGTGTAGTGATCGATGAAGTGGCAGGTATGTGTGTTACGCTGTTGTTCGTGCCGGTAAAATTTTGGTATGTGATAGCAGGACTGATCCTGTTCCGTTTTTTTGATATTGTAAAACCGCTGCTGATCCGTAAAACAGAATCACTGCCCGGAGGCTGGGGTGTGATGGCCGATGATGTGGTTGCAGGTATATACAGTAACCTGCTGCTCCAACTTGTGTTGTGGTTCAACTTGTTTTAAACGATGGTTACTTTTATAAAAGCACAGGCCGCTTCGCTGGCCGCCACCATAGTGGATTTCGCTGTCACCATCATTTTGGTGGAAGTGTTTCACTGCTGGTACCTGGCTGCAAGTGTGATCGGTACCATCAGCGGAGGAGTTGCCAACTTCGTGCTGGGAAGGAGATGGGTATTCAAGGCAACGGAGAAAGGCATTCCTATACAGGCGATCAAATACCTGCTGGTATGGATGGGCAACCTGGTATTGGTTTCGGGTGGTGTATATGTAGTTACGAACTATGGAAGAATAAATTATGTGTTGTCGAAGATTCTGGTATCAGTAGTTATAGGCGCTACCTATAATTACCTGATGCAAAAGAGATTCGTGTTTAAATAGTTGTTATGGAAAGGAAAAGGACCCTGATAAAATATTTATTTTCCTTACTGTTCTTGTTGTTGGGCTTTGCTTATGCAGCAGTATCACAAACCGTGATACAAGGAAAGGTCGTTGATACAGTTACCAAACAACCACTGCAGTATGTGAGCGTGGTATTCAAAGGAGGGCGCGGAACAGTTACCGACAGTCTGGGTAATTATACACTCCAATCAACTGGTAAGATATCCAATCCTACTATTCAGATTTCTTATGTAGGATATATCACCATTTCAAGACCTATTGCAATAGGTAAGGAGCAAACCATCAACCTCGAAATGGAGACGGACCCCCGTGCCGTGAACAATGTAACCGTTACTACTAATAAGCGGGCGAAATACAGGAATAAGAATAACCCGGCGGTTGAGCTCATCAGGCGCGTGATCGAAAATAAACCGATCAACCGCACGGAACGGTATAACTATCTCCAATACGACCAGTACGAAAAACTGGAAGTATCACTCAGCAGTATTCCCGAAAAAATAACGAACAGCAAACTGTTGCGCAAGTACCAGTTCTTATTCGATAACAAGGATACTGTATCTGTTCGCGGCAAATCGTTGATGCCGGTTTACCTGGAAGAGACATTGTCGAAAAAATATTATCGCCGTAACCCAGAAAAAACCAAAACCATTGTCACCGGCCAGAAGCAGGTGAACTTTGGTGAATACATCGATAACCAAGGAGTAAGCAGTTACCTGAACAGGTTGGTAATGGATGTGGATATATACGACAACAATATCCCGCTTTTCACGTACCAGTTCCTGAGCCCCATTGCCGATCTCGGTCCCACGTTTTACATGTATTATATCAAGGATACAGTAACCGATGAGAATGGCAGGAAGCTGATCAAAATGTATTTCACACCCAGGAATACCAACGACCTGCTCTTCAGGGGTAATATGTACATCACGCTCGATGGAAACTATGCCGTTCAGAAACTGAATATGTTCATCAGCAAAAACGCCAACCTGAACTGGGTGCGTGAACTGCATATCGACCTTGATTTTGAAAAAAGCGAGGATAGCCGTTACCATATCAAGAAAAGCAGTGTGATGGCCGAAGCCGGTATTACCAAATCGGGGGCCAGCGGTTTTTATGGCAGCAGAACTGTATCGTATAAGAACTATGTAGTGAACAAACCATTGTCTGATAGTGTATACAATGGACCTTCACTGGTAAAACTGGATAAGGCCGGGCTGCATACCGACAGCTTCTGGCTGGCCAACCGTCACGACTCACTTACACATACCGAATCGAAGATATACAGCAATATCGATAGCCTGGAAAAAATGCCTTCGTTCCGGAGAGCTATGGCTATTGCTACTTTGCTGGTTGCGGGGTATACCTCTTTTGGTCCGTTTGAAGTAGGACCTGTTAATGCGTTCTACAGTTTCAATCCCATTGAAGGATTCAAGTTGAGACTGGGCGGCAGAACCACGCCTAAGATGAGCAAACGCATTTATTTTGAAACTTATGGCGCTTATGGATTCAAAGATGAGAAATGGAAATATTTCCTCAGCGGAACTTATTCCATCAACAATAAATCGATCTATGAATACCCTTTGAACTTCATCAGGGCCAGCTACCAGAAAGATACCAAGATACCCGGCCAGGAATTGCAGTTTGTATCGGAAGATAATTTCCTGTTGTCTTTCAAAAGAGGTAAGAACGATAAACTATTGTACAACGATATCTTCAAACTGGAATACATACATGAACTGCCCAGCCATTTGTCGTACACTTTTGGGTTCAAGCATTGGCAACACCAACCCGCGGGAGCTATCAGTTATAGCAAAGTAGATACTACCGGGACGGTGGCCGTAGATCATATCACCACCACCGAACTCTCCGGTGAATTGCGCTGGGCGCCGCATGAACAATTTTACCAGGGTAAAGTGTATCGTATTCCCATCATCAATGAATATCCCATTTTAACACTGCGTTTTACGGCAGGTGTGAAAGGATTGTTTGGTAGTGAATACAATTACCAGAACCTGAACCTGCGGGTAGAAAAGAGGGCTTATATGTCGCAGTTGGGTTACAGCGACCTGGTGTTGGAGGGCGGTTATATTTTCGGACAGCTTCCTTATCCACTTATGACCATTCACCGTGCCAACCAGACTTATGCTTACCAGTTGAATTCATATAACCTGATGAACTTTATGGAGTTCGTAAGTGACCACTATGCAGGTGTTACCATCGATCACCATTTCAATGGGTTGATCTTTAACCGGATCCCTTTGATGAGAAAGCTCAAATTGAGGGAACTGTTGTCGGTGAAAGTGTTGTACGGAGGTGTCCGGGATGAAAACAATCCCAACCTGAACCCTGCTTTGATCAAGTTTCCTTCCCTGGAAGGAACTACAACGAGTTTCTCACTTTCCAAAGAACCTTATATCGAAGGCAGTGTAGGAGTGGGTAATATATTCAAACTGATCAGGGTAGACCTGGTGAAACGATTCACTTACCTGAACAATCCTTATATCGCTACGATCGGTGTACGGACCAGGTTCAAGTTCGATTTTTAAAACGAGTTGGAAAGCTGTGGTTGATGATTACAGCTTTCTGGTTAATATATTTTTATTTTGTATTGAAAAGTGCATGATTCATGGAAAAGGCGCCGCTTAGAGTAAGATTGCAGAAAGGCATTTATGTTGTGATAGACCCTTTTGTGAAACTGTTGATCAAAGCAGGACTCACCCCCAATGCTGTTACCACTATTGGTTTCGCGTTGAATGTGGGTGTAACCATTATTTTTATCAGGGGCGGTGAACGCGGAAACCGTGGCGATCTTTCTTATGTGGGCTGGGCCGGTGCGTTGATTTTGTTTGCAGGCCTGTTCGATATGCTCGACGGACAGGTGGCGCGTTTGGGAAATATGAGCTCTTCATTTGGTGCTTTATACGATTCGGTGCTGGACCGTTACAGTGAGTTGGTGATGTTCTTCGGTATCTGTTATTATCTCGTGGCGCATCACTATTTTCTCAGCTCCATTTTTGCTTTCATTGCCATGATCGGCTCTATGATGGTAAGTTATACGAGGGCAAGGGCGGAAGGATTGGGCATACAGTGTAAAGATGGGTTGATGCAAAGGCCCGAGCGGGTGATCCTGATCGGGATTACTGCGATTGCCTGTGGCATCACGGCTCATTATATTGGCGGCGATCATAAATGGTATATTCCGGGTGTTTCTTTCCATGTGCTGGAAACTATGTCTATTTTTACTGTTCCCATTACAGTGATGGCGGTACTCACCAATCTCACTGCCATCAATCGTTTACGGCAGGCTGGGAAAGCGCTCAACCATAGAGATGCAGGTCAAAAGCTGCTACTGCTGGCGGGCCTGCTGGTATTGGGTATAGCAACGCAGGCTCATGAAGCACCCCGTAAAACTGTGAAGCCAATTGCAAGCGCCGCGGTGATCGATCCGCAAGACACTTTCCCGGTTCCCAAAGGCAATGACAAGCAATTGTTTTACCTGCAACGCACATCGAATACCAACACCATCATTTGTGAGCTGAACCTGAACAGCAAAGGAGAGCTGGATGAAGACAACCCCGTGCATGTATGCTGGATACGCTATCCGGAAGGAGGGATGAGAAAAGAGCTCAACTATATCCAACGCATTTTCGCTTACGGCATCAGGTCGCAGATGGAATCGGCCGGCAAATACAAGCTGCATTTCGTATCGTATAGAAAGCAGACTTTATACCTCATGAAATCGACGCACGACAATAAATTCCACGTTTACACCCATATCAACCAGAAAATGGTGGTACTGAACAGGATTTTCATTCGCGTCGACCCGGGCGGTACTTTCTGGTCGCCCAACATCATTTACATGGAGTTGAAGGGTAGGGATGAAGCGACTGGTAAAGAAGTGATGGAACGATTTAAACCCTGATATGCAAAGACCTTCTTCCCTTACTACTGCTTCTTTATTCACACGAAAAGACCTGCTGCTAACGGGTACTTTGTCTGTTGCTTATCTTTTACTATCGTCATTTCTTATTGGATTCAAATCTGAGCAACTGATACTGGTAGCATTGTTCAACACGCTTTACTACCTGTCTCCCGCCACCCGCAAGTTCATCACCGGGTTTTCCATTTTCATGATCTTCTGGATCATTTTCGATTACATGAAGGCATTTCCCAATTACCATTACAATACAGTGCATATAGAAAGCCTGTACCAGGCAGAAAAAAAACTGTTTGGCATCTGGCAAGACGGCCGGCTGCTGACACCCAATGAATATTGGTCTTTGCACCGTTATACCCTGCTGGATATAGCTGCGGGCATCTTTTATCTCTGCTGGGTACCGGTGCCATTGGCTTTCGCCAGCTTTTTATTTTTTAACGCGTTGTGCTATTGAAAAATATTTGATAATCAATGAAGCAAAAAATGTTGTGTCGTTGTCTAGGTAAGTGACCAAACCAACCAAAACA
>NZ_FNNO01000027.1:0-9607 GCF_900106985.1 Hydrobacter penzbergensis
TTTTACTGCGGGATTCGTTGTACCGATGCCTACATTCCCACTTGCCGGAAATGTATTCGTTTGAGCAATCCCATCGTAAGTCAATAAAATAAAAATAATTATGAATAAAGACGTGTATAGTGTTTTCATTCGATTATTCAGATTTTATTGACTGTGATTTGACATTGCCTTTTTCTTTCAATAGTTGATCAATCTGTTTTTGTTGTCTTTCATTTTTTCTATCTAGTTCAATTATATACAATGTCAGCTCCTCTATTTTCTTCAGCAATAGAACCTGATTCTCTCCCACGTCAATTCCTTTTTCTTTTATTTCTTTTGCTGAAGGAACTTCAGGCAGGCGTTTATTTTCCTGTATAAATTTGGCTACTTCCGTTATCGGTTTCAACCGATATATAGGATCGAATACATAATCACTCCATCCACTCTGAGTAACAATCAATTTTTGAGTCTTAACATTCCCTTTTACAGAAAGCATTTCTGTAGGATTTGTTGTTCCTATGCCTACATTTCCGCTGGTAGTATTGATGCTGATTCCTTTTGTGCCTGTATTCCAATCTGCAATATTGAAAACCTGACCGCCTCCACCAGCAGCATTCCAGATACCAAGATCATCTCCGGCTAATGTTCCAGCTGTTTTCAATACTCTTATATTGCCTGCTGGCGTACCAAAAACGGCTCCTCCTTCAACGTGAAACCTGCCTAATGGGTTGGTTGTACTTATTCCTACGTTGCCATTGGGTTGGATGATCATTTTAGTGATATTACCACCACCGCTTGCGTTGGTACCAAATAGCATCGGATGGTTACTGTAACTTCCAATAAAAGTTCCATTAGTAGTGCCATCTGTGCTGGTGATAACTGTTTCTGCTCCTCTGGCATTATCATAATAATCGACCTGGGGGTTACTTATTGTTGAACTATTTGTTCGCAAAACCAGCCCAACAGAAGTAGACGATTCTATATGCAACTTGTATATAGGATTCTTAGTGCCAATTCCTATATTACCATTGGTGGTGTTAATGCTGATCCCTTGTGTACCAGTATTCCAATCAGCAATATTGAAGACCTGGCTACCTCCACTAGTGCTGTTCCAAATGCCAAGGTCATCGCCGGATAATGTTGCCGCTGTTTTTAATATTCGAATATTGCCCCCCGGAGTGCCAAAAATTGCTCCACCCTCAACGTGAAACCTGCCTAAAGGAGCGGTAGTACCAATACCAATATTACCGCTGGTTGTCCAGGGCGTATTTTGAGCAACTGAATGTATTGAATGCAATAAACCGGCAATAATAAGGAGTAGTAAAATTCTTTGTTTCATAAGCATAAATAAGAGTTAACCATCTTATTCCATCATGATGCTTTATTAAGTCACATACAATAATACAGGTTGCAGTTAAATAACACAACAACATTACACCCTATTACAGAGGTAGTAAATACATTAAACTTCAGGCTACGGAATTTTGGTAATTGATTGGGGGGATATATCGATTACCTAACTTACTACAATATTAAAACTTATTACAAATAAAAAAGTGTTTTACGGATAAATAAATCCTTATTTATTAGATTTTAATGTGTTGTGCTATTAAGAAATGTTGATAAATAAAGTGGTAAAGTATTGAAGCAAAAGATGTTATGCGATTGTCTAAGGATGTAACCATACGCCCAAATCCAATGCATAACATCAGAACGAATTTCAGGAAAATTTATGGCATTTGCAAAGAGCTCTTTGATAAAGAAATTGATCGGGATAATAATTTTCAATTTTACCCTGTGCAACCGAAAATGAATGATCTGGGAAACTGAAATCTCTATTATACGGTGGTACAGCGCAGATGAAAACGCAAAAAGCCTTTAATCTTTGCGTCGATTTTTTTCAGGGCGAACTGGCAGGAGTTATAAACTGATAACAGGCCATACAGATTTTTTAAAGGGCAGCAAATAACTGCCCTTTATATTATAAAAAAGCTGCCGCCCCATAGCGCAGTAGACACGATAAAAGGGGGCGGCAGCTTCGATTTTAAGTTAGATACGGATAACGGTTTTTCTCGTGCTTTTGAACCAGAGAATTAATTTGCACCGAAATGGTTAAGGTTAGAACAATAAGATAAAAGGGCAAATGACATTACCAAGATAGAGGCTAATTTCCCCTTACCCTATCACCGAAAAATTGGTTTGAACCTGTGAGAATTATAAAACTTTGAATCCCCTGCAGAAATTCCACCCGTCACATGTAGTGTATTTGCAGGGCTGGTTGTGCCAATACCCACGTTTCCACTGGAAGGGAAAGAATTGGTCTGTGAAAATGAATTGACCGATACAAAAAACAGTGTCAAAAAAATATACTTGCTCATTTCTGATTAATTTTTGTTTTAACTTGTCTTATCTCTTTCGAATTTGCTTCCACCTGCTTTTTTAATTGTTGATTTTCTTTCTTCAGGTCAATCATATACAAAGTCAGCTCCTCTATCTTCTTTAACAGCAAAGTTTGATTGTCACCCAGGTCAATGCCATCTTTTGCAACTTCATTTGCAGAAGGTACTTCGGGTAAATGCTTGTTTGCTTTGATGAACTGCTCCACCGCAGACAGCGGACGTAAAGAGTATCCTTCGTTAAATACATAGTCTGCCCAGGGATTGACCTGGGTTACTTTTATCGTTCTTGCACCTAGAATTCCCTCAACAGCCAGTTTATAAGGACCGGGAGTGGTGGTTCCAATGCCTATATTACCATTACACGTAATTCTTAATCTTTCTGTAGGCGCTACATCTGTATTTGTAGCACGTGTAGCAAACACTAAATCAGCCGTACTATATGCAGAAGCATCTGTAATAGTTGCAGCAATGGCAATAGGTTGATATGCATTGGCGAGACCTAATCCGATTTGAGCCAAATTACCGACAACCTTATTATCATCATTTGCACTTATACCCAATCCATTGCTAGCAACTGCGCCTAAGGTTGTAACATTACCGGCACCTATGAGTAACTTGCCCGCATATGGGATTCTACCAATACCAACATTGCCGCCAGCTGTGATTCTCATTCTTTCTACAGGTGCTACATCAGTATTTGTAGCACGTGTGGCAAACAGTAAGTCAGCCATACTGTATACAGAAGCATCTGTAATAGTTGCAGCAATTGCAACAGGTTGATAGCTATTCTGCAATCCCAAACCAATCTGCGCTATATTACCAACAACCTTATTATCATCATTTGCATTAATACCCAACCCATTACTTGCAACTGCCCCTAAGGTTGTAACATTACCAGTGCCTATAATTAGCTTACCTGCATTCGGTGTTCTGTTTATGCCAACATTACCGTTGGATGGAAAGGTATTTGTTTGTGCATGGCTCATTTGATAGCCGAAGATCATTAAAAGAAGGAGTAGTAATTTTTTCATTAGGTAATTTATTTTGTACGTTCTATTTTTTCAACCCTTTGCTTTAATCCATCGTTCTCCTTTTTCAGCTCAATGACATATAAAGTCAGTTCCTCAATCTTTTTTAGCAACATTGCCTGATTGTCGCCAATACTGACTCCCTTTTCTTCCACTTCTTTCTGTGAAGGAATTTCAGGTAAGCGTCTGTTTTTCTTAATAAATCTTTCAACATCGGTCAGCGATCTCAATTGATAAGCAGGCTCAAAAACATAATCGCTCCAGCCGGTTTGGGTAACGATTATTTTTTGTGCGCGAACATTGCCATTGACAGATAATTTTTCTGACGGTAAGGAAGTACCTATGCCTACGTTGCCACCATCAGGATTCAGCAATAACTTTGTGTTTGTACCCTCTCCTTCTCCAATTTTAATTTTTGTTTCCCAGGTTGTTGGAGTCGTTCCAATCTGAAATAAAATATTTCCACCTAATGCGTCCCTATAAATTCTAAAGCCATAAGTTCCATTACTCCTGCTTAAATTAAAAGAGTGATTTGAATCAGAGGATAAATGCAATTGGCTAATAGGGCTAGTCGTTCCAATACCAACATTTCCGCCATTAGGATTCAGTAATAATTTTGTATTTGCGCCCCCTCCTTCTCCAATTTTAATTTTTGTTTCCCAGGTTGTTGGAGTTGTTCCAATCTGAAATAAAATATTCCCAGCTAATGCATCCCTATAAATTCTAAAACCATAAGTTCCATTACTCCTGCTTAAATTAAAAGAGTGATTTGAATCAGAGGATAAATGCAATTGGCTAATAGGGCTAGTTGTTCCAATGCCAACATTTCCACTTGAAGGGAATACATTTGTCTGAGCAATCGAAATATTCGGAAGACAGAAGCAAACAGCTAAGGGAAGTAACAGTTTATGCATTATATCGTTTTTATTAGCTTTCTGGAGAATACTATTGCCTCTGGTAATAATAATTATATTCCTTAATGATATTACCGTCTTGATTTTTAATATCCTTTAGTCTTCCAAAACCATCATATTCATAGTAGGTAATCTTATTGCCTGTGTCACACTGACTGGTTATGCCAATTAACGGAGAGTACGTATAAGTAGTCATCTGGGCTGTTAGTGGGTAAAGGCGTAATTCATCAATGTTTCCATTGCCAGATACCGAAGCTGTACTTACACCCGTTACCTGGTGCTCAAAGTAGGTCCAGCCATTGACTGTCTTTCCTTGTTTTACCGACGTGCTGCCGCTTACTGTAAAAGCGTTACCTGTATTACTCCAGTATGAAACAATGTAGGCATTGGTTGCTGATAGCCCCACTTTGGTGCATGAACCATTGACAAGGTTATAGCTTTGCTTACCCATTATTCCACTGTTTGCATTCCTGAGCGCAGAGCCAATGCTCCAGTTGCCACTTCCATCGGCTTCGAAACTGGTATAAGCAATATCTACACTATCAGCATTGACGGCTTCTGCAATAGGATAAACCGACTGATAATCCCAGATATAACTATGTTTAGCGTCTCCCACCTTTTGCTGCATGATTACATGGCCAAGTGTATCGTAACGCCTAAATACTAACCTAGGTTCAAGGGCTAAGCTGCCTGTAGCTGTCTTGATCGTATCTTTAACTATCAAGCTGCCAATTTGCTTATAGGTTGTCTGTTGGGTGAAAACAGGGGCTTCAACCCCTGCTGCAAGTTTGGTATTCTTTACCTGTAAAACTGGCATAAGGACGTTCTTTGCAGTCATTGCTACTGAAACCGCATCGGTAGTATCTTGGGGGTATTTGAAATAAGTGATCCTGGTAATAGTTGTATCACTCGCATCTTCCAATACTTTAGTTGGATACAGGTTCAACGCATTTCCATAAACAGTAGATATAGTTTTAGAGACAACACTATTAGGGTTATTTTGATCGTAGGTAACTTTTGTTTCCTTTGTTTTCTTGAAAGCACCGCTTTTAATCAGGTATTGATACACCGAGAAGAAACCATTTCCTGGGCTTGGGTCCCCTGGGGCAGGGCCTTCAGGTGCAGTAAAGCAAGCACAATCTTTTATGAACTGCTTGAATTGTTTAAAAAGAACAGCCGTATCTGTTCTGTAATTGAATATTCCGTATTGATAATACGTTTTTGAAACTGGTAAATACTGGCTACCTGTATTTTGATAAGCCGTTTCGTCCAAAAGTTCTCCCTGGTGCCAGGCATTATTGATCACCCCGTAATTACCGCTATTAACAAATTCAGCAGGGAAATTATTCGGGTCAATTGTGATATTAAAATTAGAAATTGTCTTACCGGCATTAGCCGAGCTATTGCCTTCATATTTTGTAACAGTCGGATAAAGTACCGGGGAGCCCATATAATTGACAGAATTATATTTTGAGATCCCCATAAAGTTCCTTTGCCAGGGTTGGGCAACTAACATACAAGAGGATGTTGATGACCCACACCCACCTACCGGAAAGTAATGTGCATATACTACATCTTCATAGTTCTTATAAAAAGTCTGTTCGTCAAACAGCTTAGTACCCAGGCCTGATTCACCAATCCCGTAGACATAGTTCTCTTCTTTTTTTAGACTACCATCCGCTTCATAACTTTTAATCGCTTTTATTCGCAGTCCTCCGCCAATTTTAACTTGTTGTTGGCTGGTGTTTTCTACCCAGCTCAGGTTGCTGTTGACTGTAACGGTATTGTCTCCATTCACAGTGTTTTGAAGTACATAGTTGTGCCCTCCATATAAGGTTATCGTAGCGTTGATACTATACGGTTGGGTAATGTCGCCCTGGTGTGTCCACGATTGGACTACATTACCTGTAATATCTGTTAATGTCACTCGCTGTGTATCAATTGGATCGCCAATGGGCACATTACAAGCGGAAAAGCTGATAGAAAGATTTGCAAAAACCGACGAATTAGTATTGGCAGGGTTTGATGCGGATGGATAAGGAAAATTATACGAATTGGTATTTTGTGTTCGGATATTGATACCATAAGTCATTCCGCCAGCAGATTTTTGCTGTTGAACATATCCGTCAGATGTGTATTGATGAGGTTCAAAATCAAAAGTAGTATATCCTTTTGTTGGGTAAGTGATTTTATTCAGTACACCTGCATTCATATAAGTAGTCGAGGGCTCTCTATTAGCATCCCCAAAAGTAAAAGTGTTGTTCGAGCTCAAAAGAGAATTTGTGTAAGTGGCGTTTCGGATAGTTGTAGTGTAAAAGTCACTGTAACGGGCAGTCGTGAATGGAATCAGTGAGATATTATTTGCCCCGTTGTAATACCCCCAATAATCCACGTTGAATGAATTGTAAGGCGGCAGTGCTGTTGTATTATAATCGAATTGATAGGGCTTGTTGATGACTTTACTTGAATCTGATTCTACAAAACCTGCCAGCATAAGCCTGTAATGATACGAATCATTATAGAATGGGGAGGCTATGAAATAGTTATGATTAAAGCTGAACCTTTTTATAGTTTGCCCATTGGTATTATAAACTATCATTTCGTCAAGGGATTTATTAGATGGATCAGTGTCAGTACGAAGCGTATTTCTATTAAAAACAACACGTCCGTTTCTAAAATTAATCTGCTTGACAAGAAGTTCAGTATAAGTAATATCGCTTTCTATTTGTTGATGCCCATTCACACAACCTGTGGTGTTACATCCAGTAATGACATTGTCGCTCGAGGGAGGTCCGGAAATATGATCCTGTCCAATTGGTTGAGTAAATTGCTCCATCACATCGTGTGTATATTGTGTATCATAAACAAAACTGATGGTATCTGCAAAATCGGGTGATATTATCGCAGTCAGGTACCATGTACTGATCGTGGTCCTTGGGCCTATCAAGCCTGGGTAACTGGTAGACCCTTCTGTAAGGCTCGTTCCATAAGCATTAAAGTTATAAATGACTCCATTATCGTCGGTTATCTGAAAACCAATCTTACCACCAGCACATCCTGCGCATTTTTGAATTTTAATCGGATCGAAGGGAACCGTTACAAAATTTTTATTAGCGTCGGCGTGAAACTTACCGGATTTTCCTCCAATATTATAGGCGAAAAGATCTGGCTCAAGGTCATAACCTGAATTGCCCACAATATTGTATGTAGACATCGTATAATAATTGCCTGTTCCCAACAAAGTATTATAGGATGGAGCGGTGTAATTAAACCATCCATAGGTACCCTCATCTGCAGCACTGAAAACTGTTCTTGAAATCTGACCGCCCGCCATCAGACTCCATCCGAGTCCAAGGTCTGTTGCCTTATCATTAACCCGATTACCCGATCCGTGATACGAAATGGAAATGGGAAGTTTTAAGGACCCGGAACTCACTTGATACAAAGGAAAACTTATATCAGGTATACCTGTTACTAACCCTACCGGATAAGTACCATATTTACCGAGTTCCGCCGCATTGGGAGCAGGTGGAATCAATGATTCCAAGCTAATTTTTTGTTGTGCTTTTGTCTGCGTAAATAAGAAACTAACAAAAAACAAAAGCTTTAAAAACATGTTTTTTCTGATCATATCTTTATACATTATTCGGTCTCACAATTAAATTCATTAAATATCCCGCTCATGGAGAGCCCGAAACGGATAGTAGTGTGTTTCCTCTAATAAAGACCCTCTATTATGCACTACTTGCAGATTATCAAAGAACACATCTATATAACGATCTTTGGATTTAATAATCTTTTTCGAAATAAGAATAAGAACAAAAAAATACTAATAATAACCTTCCATACAAGATACTCGATTGGTATCACCCACTTATAAATAGCGAACTCACAAAGAAATAGCAATATAAATAACCCCCAAATAATAACTCTTTTATTACCTGCATTTATTATCTTATTTAAGCCATAAGCAAAAGGGAGTGTCAATAGGATCATCTCAATTAGAATTGGCACCAAGAAAAGCCATAAAAACATAAACCAATCTTCTTTATTTCTTAGATCGGATGGTTCTACCCACTTAACATTCTTATCAATTAAATGAATCACAATAAAAAATACAAGAAACCGAAAAAGTATATAACCCAATACCTTAAAAATGAGATTTTTCATTTTTTTATTTTTTATATCGTATATAAAACGCTGGAGGCGGTCTATTTGAAACATCTTTTGTATAAGTTCCCCCCATCCCATTATCCT
Source organism: Hydrobacter penzbergensis (assembly GCF_900106985.1). NCBI lineage: Bacteria > Pseudomonadati > Bacteroidota > Chitinophagia > Chitinophagales > Chitinophagaceae > Hydrobacter > Hydrobacter penzbergensis. Next base: position 8,578 of record NZ_FNNO01000027.1, read on the forward strand.
CATAACTTGATGAAATACCGTGTGTAGTCTTAAATGAAGGTTGATTGTATTTGAAAAGTTGTTGTCCATTTACAGATAAAGTTGCAGAGGGAAAAACATCTGTAGCAGCACTAACTGATAATTTATTTCCTGAAAGAGTTAGTGTAGCCTGTTGTGCAACATTAACAGCGTCATACCCCATCATTTTAAGCCCCATAGCTTCAAAAGCATTTACACTTGCATGTTGCTCAAAAGTTGCGGAAAAATCCTTTACTCCTTTCAAATCAATTGATCTGTTTTGATTATCACCTAATCCTGCCACATAGTCTCGTCCTTTAAAAATTCCACCAGTTGAGCCAACCTTATAAGAGGAGTTGACATCTACAGAAGTAAGATTCCCTTCCGCATCTTCAGACGCTTTAATATTTATAGTCGAAGTCAATTTATCTCCAGCTGGAAATTTACCCATTGGACCATCCCAAAGTTTTCCATCAATATAACTATTAAAAGTAAATGTCAAATCTTTACCTAAATAAGTTTGCCCTTGCTTTGTTGTTGCCTGTGAATTTGCATTTTTATCCCAACTTATTTCTCCTGTTTTATCATCCCGCACAAAATCAAACGTACCATCTGGGTCTATACGTAGAAGGGGATTGTTTTGAACGTAATTGTATGGGGTTAGCCAATTACGTTTATCCGCCATTGGGTCTATAGTATGCCACCTCCCTATCTGAGGGTCTTGCATCCTTGCTCCATAATCATACAACTCTAATCCGCTACCATCACTGAACTCCTGATGTTGTAATTCTTTACCACTGTACTTATATTTGTTTTCAGATTTACCTGCTGCTTTGGAGCTGATCCCTGCCATGGTGAGTCCGAAGGGGTAATAGTGACTTTCCTCGAGCAAAGGTCCTCTATTATGCACTACTTGCAGGTTATCAAAGAACACATCAATGTTACTCTCATTTGAACAATACACATAAAGGTACCCATTCTTGGCGATGCCTACACTTTGTGGCGGATGTGTATATACTACATTCGCATCACT
>NZ_FNNO01000022.1:0-44643 GCF_900106985.1 Hydrobacter penzbergensis
AAGCAAAAAAAGAAAAGAAAGGTAATAGTAGTATTAGTAGGTCTTTTATATCTTAGTTGAACACATTATCTGTCCTACATATAGGGTACATTATACAGGTCAACGACCAGAAGCTGGCAGAACAAGCTTATACAGCATTGCAAGCCGCCAGCGTTGCATTGCCGGTACAATGGACTTTTCAACCTGCTGAACATTTGTTCAGCGCAGTGGTTGCTTACCCTGTTTCCCACGCCCCTCCCCGAGGCATTGTTCAGCCCATCTATTTGCTAAACAGCAATTTCAGAATTTGATTTCGTAATGGTTATTAGAGCCAGGCATTACTACATGCCCGGCTATAGGCATTTGTGGCCGTCATCCTGAGCGAGCGCAGCGAGTCGAAGGAGCTGCTGAACACTCGGTCAGATCCCTCGGCTGCGCTCGGGATGACGACGCAAAATGCGCTCGGGATGACGATCAAATCAATCAATACATTATTCTTTATTTATTAAAACGATAAACATGAAAAAGATCAAAGTACTGCTCGCAGCAGCGTTCAGCGTATTCGCAATGGCGGCATTCGCCCAGTCTAAAACAGAAACCTTTAAAGTCTATGGCAATTGCGGTATGTGCAAAAAGCGTATCGATAAAGCGGCGGCTGTGGATGGCGTTAGCAAAGCCAACTGGAACAAAGACACCAAGATCATGTCGGTAACTTATGATGCTTCTAAAGTTAGCATGGATGCTATCCAGAAAAAGATTGCAGGTGTTGGATACGATACAGAAAAGTTTACAGCAGACGATAAATCGTACAATCAACTGCCCGACTGTTGCCAGTACGATCGTAAGAAGACCAGTAAGAAGAGTAAGTAAAATTTTCTTCCGTCATCCCGAGCGCATTTTGCGTCGTCATCCCGAGCGCAGTCGAGGGATCTGCCTGAAATTACAGCAGCTCCTTCGACTCGCTGCGCTCGCTCAGGATGACGTGCTTCGACTCGCTGCGCTCGCTCAGGATGACGACCTAAGGATGAAGTTTCAAAAACTTTAAGCTAACGCTATGGTACATCGAATCATTGAATGGAGTTTACGCAACCGCTTTATTGTGCTGTTGCTCTCGGCCGGTTTGTTTGTATGGGGCTATTTTTCCGTGAAGAAAAATCCCATCGATGCCATTCCCGACCTGTCTGAAAACCAGGTGATCGTTTTCACCGAATGGATGGGCCGGGCGCCGCAACTGATCGAAGACCAGGTTACCTATCCATTGGTAACCAACTTGCGGGGATTGCCACGCATCAAATACGTGCGCGCGAGTTCCATGTTCGGCATGAGTTTTATCTATGTGATCTTCGAAGACAATGCAGACATCTACTGGGCGCGCGAACGGGTGCTGGAAAGACTCAGCACCGCAAGCCGCTCCCTGCCGCAGGGCGTAACACCACAACTAGGCCCCGATGGAACAGGCGTGGGACATGTGCTCTGGTACACGCTTGATGCACCTGGTATGGACCTGGGCGAGCAGCGTGCGTTGCAGGACTGGTATGTAAAATTTGCGTTGCAGAATGTATCCGGCGTTAGCGAGATCGCTTCTTTCGGCGGCTTCCAAAAACAATACCAGGTAACCATCAACCCCGATAAATTGCTGTATTACAAACTGCGCATTTCAGATGTGATCAATGCCGTTAAATCGAACAACAACGAAAGCGGGGGAAGAAAATTCGAGATGAGTGATATGGGGTATATCATCAAAACAGATGGCTACCTGCGTTCCACACAGGAAATAGAAAACCTGGCGGTTGCAAATCAGAACGGTATACCGGTACGTGTATCGGACCTGGCATCGGTACAAATGACCGGTGAAAGCCGGCTGGGCATTTTCGATCAGAACGGAGAAGGAGAACGGGTAGGCGGTATTGTGGTGATGCGATACGGAGAGAATGCCGCGGCTGTGATCGATAAAGTGAAAGCGAAAATGAAAGAGGTTGCCAAAGGCCTGCCACCCGGCGTGAAGTTCGATATCATTTACGATCGCGGAGAGCTGATCAAAGAATCGATAAACAGCGTAAAACGAACGCTGATCGAAGAGATGATCGTGGTATCGTTGGTGGTATTGGTGTTCCTGTTCCACTGGAGAAGCGCACTCAGCATCATCATACAGATACCCATCACGCTGGCCGCCAGTTTTATCCTGCTCAATGCTTTTGGTATCAGTTCCAATATCATGTCGCTCACCGGTATTGCACTCGCTATCGGCGTAATTGTCGATAACGGCATCATCATGAGTGAAAACGCTTATAAACACCTGGCAGAGAAATACGAAGCCTGGCAAAAACAATCATCTGCACAATCTTAATGTACTCCATCATGAAACAACGATTCAACCCATTCAGGAAAAAAGAAAGCTGGATCAGCGAAGAAGAAAGGATGGCTACCATTGAACAAAGCAGCAAGCAGGTAAGCCGGGGTGTTTTCTTTGCTACGGTTATCATCATCACTTCTTTTCTTCCTGTATTCATGCTCACAGGACAGGAAGGCAAACTATTCCATCCACTGGCTTTCACCAAGACCTTCATCATGATCGTTGATGCATTATTGGTGATCACATTGGCGCCGGTGCTGATCTCTTTTTTCATGAAGGGCAGGTTCAGGCCGGAGCACAAGAACCCGGTGAACCGCTTGCTGGAAAAGATCTACACGCCCATCATCCGTTGGGTATTGAAATGGCGCAAGACCACGATCGCTATCAATATCATTGCCCTCATTATTACCATCCCCCTGCTCAAAAGCCTGGGCTCTGAATTCATGCCACCGCTCGACGAACAAAGCATCCTGTTCATGCCGGTTACATTGCCCGATGTGAGCAACACGGAGATCAAACGCATTTTGCAGGTGCAGGACAAACTGATCAAATCGGTTCCGGAAGTAGATAAAGTATTAGGTAAAGCAGGAAGGGCCAGTACTGCTACAGATAACTCTCCCATCAGCATGATAGAGACCATCATTGTGCTCAAACCAAAAACGGCATGGCGTAAAGGCATTACTAAAAAAGATATCATCCATGAATTGGATGACAAGTTGCAGATCCCTGGTGTGGTGAACGGGTGGACGCAACCCATCATCAACCGCATCAATATGTTGTCTACCGGTATCCGCACTGATGTGGGTATCAAAGTATTCGGACAAAAACTGGATACGATCGCTTCGGTAAGTGAACGGGTAAAAAAAGTATTGGAAGGAACGCCGGGTATCCAGGACCTGTATGTGGAGCCCATTACAGGAGGCAAGTACCTCAACATACATATAAACCGCGAAGCGTTGAGCCGGTACGGACTGAATGTAGATGATGTGAACCAAACGGTGGAATCGGCCATTGGCGGAGCGCCTGTTGCGCAAACCATTGAAGGAAGACAACGATTCAACATCAGCGTAAGGCTGGCGCAGGATTACCGCAACAGCCTCGAACGCATCAGGCGCATACCGTTGATGAGTCCATCGTCCGGCACTGTAGCATTAGGTGAAGTAGCGGATGTGGCATTGGAGGAAGGGCCGCCCATGATCAGTTCGGAAAATGCGTTGCTCCGGGGCGCCGTGCTGTTCAATGTACGCGAGCGAGACCTGGGCAGCACCGTACAGGAAGCCATCCAAAAGATCAATGCATCAAAAGATATCCTTCCCGAAGGGTATTTCCTGGAATGGAGCGGACAGTACGAGAACCTGATCCGCGGCCAGCGAACATTGTTATGGATCGCCCCGATTGTACTGGTGGTGATTTTTCTTTCACTCTATTTTGCTTTTCATTCTATCCGCGAAGCATTCCTCAGCCTGATTACAGTTCCTTTTGCACTGATAGGTGGCGCTTATGCCATATACCTCTACCAGGTTCATCTCTCCGTTGCTGTTGCAGTAGGGTTCATCGCGTTGTTTGGCATTGCAGTGGAAACAGGAATTGTGATGGTCATCTACCTGAACGATGCCATGAACCAGTTAATCAAAGCTAAAGGTAACAGCAGTGAATCTATTACGCGGGCCGATCTGGCAGCGTATGTGATCATAGGCGCCGCCAAACGTCTCCGGCCCAAACTCATGACGGTTTGTGTATCGCTGTTCGGACTGGTGCCGGTAATATGGGCTACAGGCGTGGGCACAGATGTAATGAAACCCATTGTGCTGCCCATGATCGGCGGCGTACTCACTTCATCAACACATATATTGCTGGTAACACCCCTGATCTTTTTACTCACCAAAGAATATGAATTGCGCAAATACGGTAAACTCGAAGTATATGCAACGAATCACTAAATACATATTGGCCGCTGCCATGGCATTCCCCTTGTTCTCCTACGCGCAGCAGGCGCCGGTATTAACACTCGACAGCATCCTGCAACGCATCGACAAGCAGAATGTACGGCTACAATCTTATGCGTTGAAAGCGCAAGCATATCAATCAAGTGCAGAAGCGGCAACAGCCTGGACGGCGCCGATGGTAGGTGCTGGTACTTTCATGACGCCTTATCCGTTGCAGTCTGTGATGGAGTCCCGGGATAAAGGGCAACTGATGTTGCGTGTAGAACAGGATATACCCAATGCCGCTAAACTGAAAGCAAAAAAAGAATACATCGCTTCGCAAGGTGCTATTGCCAGTGCCGGGAGAGATATTACGCTGAACGATTTCAGGGCCAGGGCCAAAAGCCTGTACTATACCTGGTTGGTGAATATAGAAAAGATCAAAGTAGCGGGAGAAACAGAACGGTTGATACTGGTGATGAAAAAGATGGAAGAAGTACGGTACCCGTATAACCAATCACAACTCAGCAGCATCTTCAAAGCCGATGCAAGGATAGAAGAGAACCGGAATATGATAAAAATGTATGAAAGTGAAATTGCGAAGAGCAGGGCCTGGCTCAACGGCTTGATGAACCAGACCGGGGATTATATGTTCAGTATTGATACAGCAGCTATTCCTGAATACAAAGAACAGTTGCATGATACCGCTTTGCTTGCAGGCAAACGAAAAGACATTGTACAGATGGATGCTGCTATCAATAGCCTGAAATTGAATATCCGGAGCATGGAACTGGAAAAGAGACCTAATTTCAAAATACAGTTCGATCACATGTCGCCTTTGGCGGGTATGATGCCGCAGGCTTTCAGTGTCATGGGAATGGTATCCATTCCCATTGTGCCATGGAGCAGTAAAATGTATAAACAGGAAACCAGGGCCATACAATACAATGTGGCGTCCATGCAAAAGGAAAGAGAGGCGATGCTAAACGAAACACATAGCATGTTGATTGGTATGCAATACGAGATCATTGCAACGCAGCAACGTATCAGCAATTTTGAAAACAGGATCATTCCTGCTTTGCAAAAAGTGTTCGATGCCGATTTCCAGTCTTACGAAGAAAATAAGCAAACTGTTACTACTGTATTGAGCGATTGGGAATCGTTGATTATGATGCGGATGAATGTATTGGATGAAAAATTGAAATTGTATCAAATGATCGTCAGCCATGAAAAAGAAGAATATCAATAAATACTGGATACCAGGTTGGATGCTGCTGCTGGCATTTGCCTGCAAACAACCGGCTGATATCAAGGGCCACGAACACCATGCGCATACAGCCATGCGTTCCGTTGTTGCAGATACCGGTATCTCGCATTTGATCAGGCCTGTAAATGAAGAAGTACTTTCCAAAGTGCAGGTGCTCACACCTGCTAAAACCACTAAAGCAATTACAGTAAAAGTACAGGGCGTGGTAGGCTATGATACCAGGGAGAATACCAGCCTTTCGGCAAGGGTGGGGGGAAGGATTGAAAAATTATATGTCAAATACAATTACCAGCCTGTACAAAAAGGACAACTGGTATTAACCATTTATTCGCCCGACCTGGTAGCGGCGCAGAGAGAATTGATTTTGCTGGTAAGAACAAATGGAGAAGATCAGCTCGTTCAGTCCGCCAGGCAACGACTGCGATTACTGGGCATAACAGAAGCGCAGATAGAAACCATTGCCCGTTCAGGCAATCCTGTTTACAGCATACCGGTATATGCAAATGCCAGCGGATACATACTGGAGCAATCCGCACCTGCCAATTCAGCTATTGCTACCCGTGAAGGGCAGTACGTTACAGCGGGACAAACACTGTTTACCATTTATACCAACCAGGCGCTGGTAGCAGATTTTTCTTTTAGCCCTGCACAGGCGGCGTCTATTGCAAAAGGAAAGGAGTTGTCGTATTACCCGAGCAGCAATCCCAATCTCAGTTATACTGGAAAGATCGGTCTGGTGCGGCCTGTATTGGGATCGGGACAAAACTTCACACAAGCAAGGGTATACCAGGTGCCAAGGAATCTTAAGCCCGGTCAGCAGCTTACCGCTGAAATGACCATCGTCACCGGATCGCACTACTGGCTGCCACAGGAAGCAGTGTTGGATATGGGAAATCATCAAATGGTATTGTTCAAAAAAGAAGGACCGGTATTTACGCCTGTATACATTCAAACGGGTATAAAGGCAGATGAACAAATAGAAGTGCTGGATGAGATCGGCAACTGGCAGGTTGCTGCCAATGCTTATTATTTGGTAGACAGTGAAGGCTTCATACCTCAAACACAAAAACAAACCCCATGAAAAAATTTGTTCTCTTATTCATAGTGTTGTTCCCACTTTTTGTTTTTGAATCCTGCAAGGGGAAAAAAGAACAGCCCGTTACTACAGCCGTTCAGCAGCTTACCTATACCTGCTCCATGCATCCGCAGATTGTGCAACATCATCCGGGTACCTGTCCCATTTGCGGAATGGACCTGGTGCCCTTCGATAAGGACAACCAGATCCCCTCGCTCACACTTAATAAAACGCAGCAAGCCCTGGCCAATATACAGGTAGCCGAAATTGGATCCGCTACTTTCAGCGACGCTGTAAGACTGAACGGCCGGCTGGTAGTAGATCCACAACAAACAACTGTCATCAGCAGCCGGGTGGCCGGGAGAATAGAAAAATTATTCGTGAAAGAAACCGGTGTTCATGTTACAAAAGGACAACCGCTTTATGAGATCTATTCAGAACAATTGCTCACACTGCAACAGGAATTGCTGGTAGCGGGTGCACAGGCAGCTGCTTTTCCCAATAACAACCGGTTAGTAAAAATGGCGGAAGGAGCCAGACAAAAACTGTTGTTGTATGGCCAGTCGGCCAACGATATAGATAAGCTGTTGCAATCCAAACAAACACATCCATATATCCTTTATACTGCCCCGGCATCGGGTGCCGTATCAACACTGGATATTACACAAGGACAATATGTTGCCGAAGGCGGCATGATCATGCAACTGGAAAACTATGAGCAGTTATGGGTGGAAGCAGACCTGTACCCCAATGAAGCGTCACTCATCAAACCGGGCGAAAATGTACAGGTGATCATACCGGGCTTTGAGCAGGAGCCACAGCAAGTGAAAATTAATTTTACACAACCGGCTTTACCGGCCGGAACACAGCTATTGCAGGTGCGTGGCACCATTGAAAATAAAGGAGGCCGGTGGCAACCTGGTATGCAGGCCCTGGTCATCGCGCCGCGCAGCAGCGGAAAGAAAGATATGGTATTGCCAGTTGATGCTGTGATACGCAACGGACAAACCAATCATGTATGGGTAGCAGTGAGCGATGAGCAATTCGAACCGCGGGAAGTAACCCTGGGTGCAGAAAATGCCGACAGGGTTGAGATCACAGACGGACTAAAACCAGGCGATAAAGTAGTGGTCAGCGGAGCCTATCTGTTACACAGTGAATTTATATTGAAGAAAGGATCCAACCCCGAAATGCATCATCATTAAAATGAACAGTTCTTATTTCTCTTTTCGGATTTCTTTTATATCAGCCAAATCCTGGGCTCTTCCAGAGGCCATTTTGTTTCGAATAAAATCTTGTAACCCTATATAATGAATACTTAAATCATCTTCAAGAAGGATGACTTGCATATTCTTCTTTGCCTCTTCGAAACTTAAGCCGTCAATTTCATTAAGAATATCAATACGTAATGGAGGATATCCGATGAAATGCTAATGCATATCCTCCAACTACCATATAGTCAACATGGTGTTGGTTCAATAGTCTAATAAAGTCTTCGAAGTCTTTTTCAAGTATCATGAATGCATTTTACGCCGACTAGCAAAAGTGCGGTCCATCGTCTGACCAGGCTTTAAAGTCTGCTTGATCAGCATCGTAACAGCAGCGACCCTTTCTTGCGGGCTGCGAGACAACCAGTATTGCAGATCTTCTTCTTTTTCTTCAAAACCTTTTACTGGTCTTTTATGTGCTACAGCTGCAATTTTTCGCATGCCTAAGGGTAGGCGAATTTTCCGGGTTTTATATGGTAAATCCTGTTAATTTCTTGACTTTGTTAACAGGTTCGCATGCGGATGTTGACACCCGGTTATGATCTCCGGATTACGAGAGACAGTGTAGTGGCTTACCTGCCTTATTTTGGAAGGGCTTACTCGGCACCGCTTAATTTAATGGGAGGAGGTGTTCAGTTCACGTCTGTTAAATTTGATTACAAAGTAGAAGAACGCAAAAAAGGCGGTTGGAACATCATCATCAAACCCAACGATGTAGATGATAATCAGCAATTGAACCTCACGGTTTTCTCAAATGGCAGCGCTTCGGTACAGGTCACCAGCAATAACCGGCAAGCCATCCAGTTCAACGGATACATATCAATGGCACAATAAAAAAATCCGTTAACGTTTGGTAATAATCTTTGTGCCATCCTTCAGTTCTTCACTGGCTTTTGCAACCAGGGTATCACCAGCTTTGATATCACCAAAAAGTTCCTGCTTATCACCCATGTTGAAGCCGGCCCTTACATCTACCCAGTGAACAGTATTACCTGTTACTTTGATCACAAATTTTCTTTCCTGTGTAGTAACAATCGCAGATACAGGTGCTGTCAATGACCGGCCGCTTCTTACGAATTGAAGTTTCACATCTGCGTAACCACCTGCTTTGAGTTCTCCTGTGGTGTTGGGAATTTCAAATTCCCACAATTCGCTGCGTGTATCACTGCTGATGCTACCCGATTTGCGCATGAGTGCGGCTTTGAATTTTTTATCGGGTAAAGAACGGGTGGTCAATTCCCCGGTATTGTTGAATAATCCAGCGTTGGTATACACTTCGGGAACGGCTACCTGCAATCTTAATTTGCCATTGCTTTCCAACTCAAATAGGGGTTTGTCGGCAGGGTTTCCTACGAAAGAACCTACTACTACATTCCTTTTGGTGATAGTGCCGTTATAAGGAGCAATGATGGCCAGGTAATTGCCCACCTGCCGGTAAGACTTTGCCGCCAACACTGCTGCATTGTATTCAGAACTGTCGGCCATCATTTGGTTTTTGATCCTCTCCAGTTCCAGAGGAGCTATTACACCATCTGATTTGGAAGCAAGTGCAATGCGATCGAAATAATCTTTGCTGGCATGATAACGGGCCATCGCCGCTTTTACTTTTTCATTCAGTTCAAGCACACGGGTGTTTATTTCCGGTGCATCGATCAATGCCAGCACCTGTCCTTTATTTACTTTGGAACCAATGTCTACAGAAAGCTGGCGTACATATCCTTGTATTTTAGATCTTACCTGCGCGTTCTCATAAGGTAATAATTCGCCGGGCAGCGAAATGGCTTTTTTTGCAGAATCCAAGGAGAGTACCAACACTTTTACCGTATCGGTTTTGGCATCTTCTTTAGGTATGCCGGCTGCTTCCTGCGGTTGGTTACAGGCCGCCGCAGCGCTCAACAAAACAGCGGGAATAAGGTATTTCATTCCTATCGTATGTTTATTTACTCTTGTCATAATGAATGGAATTTTCATCGTTGGGATCAAGTGATACAGGAACCGGTTTTTTACGGCCGGTCAATCGGTCGTATACAATGGGTACCAACCAAAGACTGGTGAAAACGCTGAACAATAATCCTCCTACTACTGCAATACCCAATGGAGCCGTTTGTTTACCGGTATCGCCCAGTCCCAGCGACATGGGCAGCATACCGGCAATCATTGCAATGCTGGTCATGATAATCGGACGGAAGCGGTTGAATGCAGCCTGTGCCCCCACACTCATATTATGATCGGGCAGTTGACGCAGTTGCTCTGCTTTCGATACCAGCAGGATGGCATTCGATACGGCTACACCTATTGCCATGATGGCTCCCATGAACGACTGGATGTTCACCGTATTACCTGTGAGCCATAACAGTAATAATGAACCGGCCAGTACGCCGGGAAGAACAGACAGCACCACCAATGCTGTTTTGAAAGACTGGAAATAAGCGGTCAGCATCAGGCAAATCACCACAACTGCCAACAACAAACCGGTAGATAATTCAGTGTTGATCTGCGTTAATATGTCGGACTGCCCGCGGAGATACACTTTTACACCCTGTGGTAACGCTCCCAACTTTTTGATAGCGCCATTTACTTCTTTGATGGTATTGCCCAGGTCTTCCTTGTAGATATTTGCTGTGAGTGTGATGAAACGTTGCTGGTTGATGCGATCATATTCGCCAATGGAGTTTCCTTTTTTCCAATCGGCGATATCCCTCAGGTAAATATTGCGATCACCTGCTTTTCCTACAGGTATCTGTTCTACTTGTTCCGGACTGTTCATGGCCAGCTGCGGATATTCTACCTGTACCTGGTAAGAGTTGCCGGATGATTTATCGAGCCAGTACACGGGTTGTACCAGGCGACTGGATGATGAACCTTCGGTCACCGATCTGCCGGCCTGCTCCAGGTTCAAGCCCATCTGGCCCAGCCTGAGCCTGTCATAATTAATTTGTATGGTTGGATAATCGAGCGGCTGTGATACCTGTACATCGCGCAGGTAAGGAACAGTATGCAGCGATTGTTTGAGTTTGTTGGCAATATCCCTGCTCTGTTGTATGTTTTTTCCCTGCACTACTATTTCAACCGGGTTATTGGCGCCCATACTCATCACCTGGTCTACCAGGTCGGCCGGTTCGAAAGAAAGCAATATGCCGGAATCGGTTTTGGTAACGGCAGCACGCAATTGTTCTTTCAGCGTTTCAATGTTGATGTTTGCATGCTGAGCAAGGTTTACTTTGATCACAGATTCATGCGGACCGCTCGTATACAGGAAGATGGGATTGATGGCGTACGACTGTCCCTGCAATCCTACAAAAGCCGATGTGATGGATACGTTTTGCTTACCAGCCAGGCTATCAATGATGTTCAATACTTTTTTAGTAGCATCTTCTGTTCGTTCAATTCTCGTGCCAACGGGCATCCTTAACCTTACCTGCATTTGTCCGGCATCTATTTTCGGGAATATCTCCGTTCCTGCATTCCTGTAACCAATAAATGCCAGTAACAATAAAAGAATGATCACAACAGGAACGACAACCGCACTTGTTGTTTGAATACCCGATACAAGGCGTTGTTTTAATTTTTCAAACAAACCTTCACTTGCCGCTGCATGACCGGCTTTCATGATCCAGTTAGATAATACCGGTACCAGTGTTTGTGATAAGAGGAATGAAGCGATCATGGCAAAAGCCACTGCCATGGAAAGCGGCATAAACATTGACCTGGGCACGCCCGACATGAACAGGGCGGGTACAAACACGGCCAGTATACTGAGCAATATCAACAATTTGGGTATGGCTATCTCTCCGCAGGCATCCCATATGGCCCGCGACCTCGACTTGCCCATCTCCACATGGTGGTGAATGTTTTCAATCGTTACCGTGGATTCATCTACCAGGATACCTACTGCCAGGGCGAGACCGCCCAGGGTCATGATATTGATGGTTTGTCCGGTGAGGTAAAGGCATACCACCGATGTAAGCAGTGCCAGTGGAATGTTGATGATGACAATAAAAGCGCTGCGTAAATCTTTCAGGAACAGCCACACCATCAGTCCCGTAAGCAAAGCGCCCAGCAACCCTTCAAACAAAAGGCTTCGCAATGAGTTGACCACATAGCCCGATTGGTCGAATTCGTACGACACTTTAATATCGCCTGGTATCGCGGCCTGCATGTCGGGCATGGCTTTCTTGATAGATTGTACCACATCCCAGGTAGACGCATCGGCTCTTTTGGTAACCGGTATGTACACGGAACGTTTGCCATTGATCAGCGCATATCCTGCGGTAATATCTGCGCCGTTGTCAACACTGGCCAGGTCCCGCACCAATATAGGGGTGCCATTGACATCCCTGACAGTTACATTTTCGAGTTCTTTGAAATTATCCGCTACACTGTTTGAAGCAGTGATGATGGCTTTATCGGCTAGGCGGATATTACCGGCGGGAAGGATGGGGTTGTTTTTTGCAATGGCAGTAACCAGTTCATCTGCCGTGATATTATAACTCCTTAACCTGTCGGGGTCGGCTTTCACTACAATGGTCCGCTGGTTACCACCAAAGGGCGGAGGAGCAGATACCCCGGAAAGGGAAGCAAACATCGGACGCACTTTGAACAGCGCCAGGTCCTGTATCTCATTCAGTGAACGGGTGCTGCTGCTGAAAACGAGCTGACCAACCGGTACCGACCCGGCATCATACCGCATGATAAACGGAGGCAATGTACCCGGCGGCATGAATGAGCGGGCACGCGTGGCATAAGAAACCACTTCAGCCATCGCCGCTGCCATATTGGTGCCTTCATGGAACTGTAATTTGATCAGTGATAAACCCTGGATCGATTTACTCTCTACCGCTTTGATGCCGGTGATATAAAGAAAGTGGTATTCATAATAAGAAGTGATGAAACCTTCCATCTGCTGGGGCGATAACCCGCCATAAGTTTGCGCCACATAAATAGTAGGCGCATTAACAGCCGGGAAAATATCGATAGCCGATTTGCGAATAGCCAGAATGGAAAACAATATCACGCCGAATACCAGCACAATGATGGTAACAGGCTTACGAAGTGCAAATTGTATGAGACGAAGCATGGTATTACCTGGTTTCATTTAAAAAAATAGACAGATCTCCTTTTACCGCAGCCTGTAGTAATAAGGCTTTCCAGGCATCCCAATAAGCCTGCTTAACGTCCAGCTCTGCTTTTAACAGGTTATACTGTGCTTGTACCAGGTCGGCAAAATTCACCAGCCCGGTATTGTACCGCACCTGCATGGCATTGAAAGCATACAGGCTCGATCTGTGCTGCTGTATTGTTTCGGCAGCTACCGCCAGGCTGTTCTGAAAAGTAGTATTGGCAATGTGCTGGCGGGTAGAGAGCGCCGATTTATTTTCCATCAATCTTTCTTCGGCGGCTTTGGTAAGTAAGTTTTGTTGTTGCAATTGCCGCTTCACTTCACCATACTTCATAATGGGGAAAGCCAGTTGCAGTCCGGCGCCATAATTATACCGGCTCAGGCCCAGTCCGTCCCAGGTTTTAATAGAACCATCGGCTAAAAATCCCGATCCCCGTGCAAAAGCGGTGCCCCACACATTCAGTTTGGGCAGGTACGATTTTTTCAGCACCGCTTCTTTTGAATTGTTCAGCAATACCTGGCTCTGTGCATATTGAATGAGCGGGTGATTGGAAAAAGCGGAATCGGTTCCCGAAAAGGATGGGGGGAGCCGATCCAGGAAGCCGATATCTGCCGGTACCGGCAACGTGTCTGTTACGATGAGTTGCGCCAGTAACCATTGTTGTGTCTCTAATTGTTTTTGCGCATTTAGCCGGTCAACTTTCGCTTTGGAAAGTTCCGATAAGAAAAGCGCGGTATCCACGCCCGGCTTGATGCCGGTATGCGCCAATACCCTGCTTTGCTGCAGGCTGGCCTGCACCCTTTCAATGTTGTGCAGGTGTATAGCTACCATGTCCTCCGCCAGCAATACATCGAGGTATTTGCTGATGACATTGATGGTGTGGTTGAATAAGTTCTGCTTGTAATTGGCTTCCTGGCTGCGTGCTTCAGCCGCGGAAAGATTGATTTTGGCATTGCGTTCTCCAAATGTAGATGCCTGCCAGTTCAATAAAACGCTGGCGGCGCTGCTCGCAGCGGGACTATAATTATTGTTTGCAGAAGGCGGACCTGTCATGGGCACTAGACCATTCGGATAAAATACGCCGATGAGGTTATTGGCTGTAGCAAAGCCGGCCTGATAGGTAGCATCGATAGAAGGTAACCTGCTGTATTTGGCAACGGCTACATTTTGGCTGGCGGCTTCTGTTTCATACCGACCTGCCGCTAAGAGGTGGTATCTGCTCTCCGCCATCTGCACGGCGTCTTTCAGGTGTAAAAGGGTGTCGGCAGTTTTTTGTGCTGCAACACCGGAACAGATCAACGAAGTGAAAACAGGCACTAATCCATATATCATGCGGTATCTCTTATTCATTGAACCGGGTGATTTAAACGAAACGTAAAGCTATTGCAGGATTTTGGAGAAATTTAGATGCCAGATTTACCGAAAAGTTACTTTTATCATATGCCATCCATCCAGGTATTGATAGCTGATTTGATATTGATACAACAACACAATTTGTTTCACCAGCGACAGTCCCAGTCCTGTTGTTTTGGTTTGATAAGAACCTTTTTTAAATCGCTCAAACAGTTCCATCGGATCAATATCCGGTTTAGGTCCTGTATTTTGTATGAGGAGATAGGATGAGGAAAGGGTAACATTCATTTCTCCATTCTCCTTATTGTGTATGATGGCATTGTTGACAAGATTGGAGAGGAGTATTTCTATCAATGATCTGTTTGCCTGTAATACAACATGGTCTTCAATGTTGCAGGTGAGCGCCGGGAAATATTCATAATGCTCCTGGAAGCTATTCAGTAAATGACGGAGCATTTGCGATACATCTATGGGGCCGGCATCGGGAAACTGGTTGTTCTCGATCTTGGACAATAAAAGCAGGTTGCGGTTCATCTGGCTCAGGTGGTCATTGGCTTCTGTAATATCCTGCAGCATAGATGCGCTCTTTTCTGTAAGGCCGGGCTGGTTGATGAGCAATTCCAGTTTTGAACGTATGATGGCCAGCGGCGTTTGCATTTCATGCGAAGCATTTTCTACAAACTGTTTCTGATTGAAATAAGCCGTATTGGCATTATTGACGAAACTGGTCATGCTTCCATTCAATTCGTCGAACTCGGTTGTACCCGTATGAGTGGCCAATGCAAGCGGCTGGTTGCGGGCGATATCATAATTGTTTGCTGCATGCAGGGTAGAAAAAAATGGCTTCCACAACAACTTTGAACTTTTCCGGTTCAGTATTACGATGGCAACCAGCAGCAGCAATAAAATAAATGCCTCCGTAATGAATACCTTGATGATGAGGTGGGATATTTCTGTTGATGAAACATAAGTGGTAAGGTTATAAGAAGTATTGTTCCACTGCATGCGACCGGTGAGGATCTCAAAAGGAAGAGACTTCTTTTCATCGGCATAATAAACGAGAGTATCCCTGGATGCATTCAATGCAACAGGCTGCGTTGCTTCAACGATATCGTATTCTCCGATGATATGCTTTTCAATATTGCCCTTGTTGGCTACAAAAGTTTTCCAGACATTTTCTTGTTTAAGCAGCAGTTGCTTTTCCTGCATGTGATGAGCCTGCATGCGTAACATCACATAAAATAAAAAAGAGCAGAACAGCAACACGACGGGCAGCCATGTGAGCAGGTAGCGGGTATTTCTTTGCAGCAACGGTTTGCTCATAACGATAATTTATAGCCCAGTCCGTATACGGTTTGTATCAGGTCATCGCATCCTTTTTCCTTCAGTTTTCTTTTGAGGTTCTTTATCTGCGAATAAACAAAATCGAAAGAAGGCATATTGTCCGACTGGTCTCCGTAAATATGCTCTGCGATGGCCTGCCTGCTTACTACGCGGTTAGGGTTATTCATCAGGTAAGCCAGCAGATCGAACTCACTTTT
The DNA here is from genome assembly GCF_900106985.1 of Hydrobacter penzbergensis. Taxonomy (NCBI): domain Bacteria; kingdom Pseudomonadati; phylum Bacteroidota; class Chitinophagia; order Chitinophagales; family Chitinophagaceae; genus Hydrobacter; species Hydrobacter penzbergensis. Next base: position 15,882 of record NZ_FNNO01000022.1, read on the forward strand.
GGTAAGCGATAATTTTTGCTGGCCGCAACTGGCGGTACGTGAAAAAAGTTCTATTTGCAGGTTGCCCAGCTCCAGTGTATCAGTACCATGCACATATTTGCGGCGCAACAGCGCTTTTACCCTCGCGTTGAGTTCCGAGAGGTGAAAGGGTTTGGTAATATAGTCATCGGCCCCGTAGTCGAGCCCTGTGATCTTATCCTGCAAGGAATCCCGCGCAGAAATGATGATCACGGCATCGTCTTTTTTTTGCTTGCGCAGGTGTTGCAGCAGGCGGAGACCATTGCCATCCGGCAGGTTGATATCGAGAATGATGCAGTCGTAACTGAAATCTTCTATTTTATTAAGTGCGTCGGCATGGGTGGCAGACCCTTCGCAAAGGAATTCTTCCTGCGTAAAATATTCCAGAATACTTTGCAGCAGTGTGTGTTCATCCTCTACCACCAATAACTTCATCTGCCAATTTTAACACTAAAGTACTGTGTAAATTTGGAGAAATTTGGATACGATATTTCCGGCCTCTTACTGCTATTTTATTTTTACTACTGCTGCGGGACGCAGGCCTGTACCGGTTTGTTTGGTAAGGTCATCACCCAATTCTTTCCTGTATTGATCGGCCAGTGCATTGAGTTGCGCTACGATGTCTTTGTGCTTCTCCTGCACATCCAGTGTTTCTCCCGGGTCGGTTCTCAGATCGTACAGAGCGAGTTGCACCGAATCTTTGGCGTATTTGCCGGGCCAGCCATCATTACCAATCGCAGATGGTTTTTTGTAGGTCTGTGATATGCAAGGGAAAGTAAGTTTCCATTGTCCCTTCCGGATGGCTTTAAGACTGTTGTTATCGTAATAATAAACAAACTCATCGCGTGGGTTGGCTCCAGGCCGCCGGAAAAGCAGTGATTGAATATCTACTCCGTCGATCTTTTTAGCAGGTTTGCCGGCGCCGCAAATATTTGCCACCGTAGGTAATATGTCCATGGCAGCTACTATATTATTACAGATGGTGCCTGCTTCGATCTTGCCCGGCCAGCGTATAATACAAGGTACTCTCAAACCGCCATCCCATGCTGTTCCTTTGCCTTCGCGCAGCGCGCCGGAGTTGCCGGCATGGTTACCGAATGTAAGCCAGGGGCCATTATCACTGGTAAAAATAACCAGTGTGTTTTTAGTGAGTCCCTGCTCTTCCAATGTTTTCATAATGGTTCCTATAGACCAGTCTACTTCTTCCATTACATCTCCAAACAGGCCGGCCCCGCTTTTGCCCCTGAATTTTGCAGAGGCGGCAATAGGTACATGCACCATCGCATGTGCCAGGTATAAAAAGAAAGGATGTTGTTTATTTTGTTTGATGAACTGCACAGCCCGCTCAGTATAAAGCGTGGTCAATAATGATTGGTCTTCGAGTGTATTGATCTCCCGTATTTTTTTATTGCCTTCCAGTAATGGCAATGGTGGATATTTAGATTTCCAGTCGCTGGTATCGGTGATGGGTTTGCCATCATAATTCACCGGCCACATATCATTCGAATAAGGCAACCCAAGGAATTCATCAAAACCCTGCTGCAATGGCAGGAAAGGCTCTTTATCTCCCAGGTGCCATTTTCCTATTATTCCCGTTCTGTATCCTTTGGCTTTCACCAATTCTGCAATGGTCTCTTCGGAAGGGTTCAGCGCTTTGGTACTCCATGGATTCAATGCCCCTGAAATACCTAAGCGATTGGGATAACAACCGGTTAGTAACCCTGCCCTTGAAGCGCTGCACACCGCCTGGGCTGCATAATAATTGGTGAAACGCATGCCCTGCGCAGCGAATTGGTTGATATGGGGGGTGTGATAAGGGAAGCCTCCATAACATTCCAGGTCGCCATAGCCCATATCATCCATCAAAATGATGATGATGTTAGGAGGTGTATCCCCTTTGCCGGCGCCTGGCAATGGCTGGTGGTAACTGCTGCACAAGAAAAGCAAAGGCAGCAGGAAAAACAAGCTGTTTTTCGATTGAAAAATGACAAGTCGTTTCATGAGATATGCTATTGATGATAATAATGCTAAAAATTCCATTCATCTATTGTGGAATGCGTGTGTGCATGCTTTGCCAACCCGCTGATCTTTTTTGCCAGATCCGGATGTTGTGCTGCTATGTCATGCGTTTCATGTGCATCGGCGGCAAGATCGTACAGTTCCCAGCGGGCGTTTTTATCTTCTTTTACGCGATACTTCACTGCTTTCCAGTTACCCATCCGGATGGCCTGCCGGCCTCCGTTCTCATGGAATTCCCAGTAGAGGTATTCATGCTGTTGCTGCCGGCCTTTGTTCAGCAGTGTTGGCAAAATCGAAATACCATCTATCTTATCTGTTACCGGCACGCCTGCCAGGGCCGCGAATGTTGGGAAGAAATCCCAGAAAGCGCCTACGAAGCCGGATGTCTCTCCTGCTTTGATCATCCCCGGCCATCTTGCGATCATAGGTTCCCGCATCCCTCCTTCATACAGATCTCTTTTGATGCCCCTGAACCCACCGCTACTGTTGAAGAAAGTGGGGTCGTTGCCGCCTTCTGCATGCGGACCGTTATCGCTGCTGAAGATCACCAGCGTGTTCTCGTCAATGTGTAAGGCTTTCAGCTTCGCCATCACTTCACCCACATAGTTGTCGAGCTTCGCTACCATTGCCGCATAAGCTGCATGTGGGTATGCCTGGGGCTGGTAGCCAATTCCATTCCATGCTTTGATGGCTACAGGCTGCTCGTTGAATTTGTGCTTATACCATTCAAACAAACTGTCGCCTGCGGGCAGTTGAAGGGCTGCATGTGGCAATGTATAAGAAAGATAGAGAAAGAAAGGGCGGGACTTGTTGTCGTCTATAAAAGAAAGGGTTTTTTGTTGTATGAGGTCACCGGCATAGGCAGGCTGCTTGCCGGGTGTATTGGGCAGATCGATTTTTGTATCGTTATCCCATAAATGATCCGGAAAATAATTGTGCGCCTGCGCCTGGCAATTGTATCCGAAGAAACGATCAAAACCCTGTTTCACTGGATCGCCTTCAGAGCCAACATAACCCAATCCCCATTTGCCGAAATCACCGGCGGTATAGCCGGCTTTTTTAAACATTTCGGCCATGGTATAAGTACTGTCGGGAATAGGCCACTGGCCTTCGGGCTTCACTTCACGGTTGCCGCGTATCGGTGTATGACCTGTATGCAGGCCGGTCATTAATGAAGCGCGCGAAGGAGCGCATACCGATGTGCCCGAATAGAACTGCGTAAACCGCATGCCGGAAGCGGCAAGCTGGTCGATATGAGGTGTTGCGATCAATGGTTGCCCGTAACAACCCAGGTCGCCATAGCCGAGGTCATCTGCCAAAATGAAGATCACATTGGGACGATTGGCTGTTTTTTGAGCGACAGTCTTATCTAAATGGAGTGATAAGATGAAGATAATAGCAAGAGATCGCAATAAGGATTGTTTCACTGGATGCAATTGGTTGAAGGCGGTTTAGATGATGGGCGTCAAATGCGCTAAAACTACTTAAAAATCAAACAAATATTTCAGTATGGATTCGCTGTAATTATCTACACTTTATATGTAATTAGATATAAAAGTGGGTTTTATTTATTTTTATATGTAATTGAATATAATTATTGCTATTTTTACACTATTATATCTTTAAGCATATAAATATAAAGATGGAACGACTAGCTGAATTTGTCAAACGCAGGCGTAAGCAGACGGGGATGAGCCAGCAGGAGTTCGCCGAACGCTCGGGCGTAGCCCTTACTGTTGTGCGCAAAATCGAGCAGGGGAAAGAGACCCTCCAGTTGGAAAAAGTGAACCAGGTACTTAAAATGTTTGGGCATGAACTGGCCCCGGTCAGCAGCCGTGAGCTCGGTAACCTGCCTGAAAAAAATGAAAACCCGGCGACATGAGAAAAGCGGCCGTACTATATGGTACCATCATGGCTGGAACGCTCACAGAGACGGATGAGGGAGAATATATCTTTCGCTATGACCGGGCTTACCTGGCATTAACGGCGGCGGCACCCATCACGCTTACCATGCCACTTCAAGCGGAGCCCTATGTTTCTAACCGCCTGTTCGCTTTTTTTGAAGGCCTGATACCAGAAGGCTGGTTGCTGGATATTGCAAGCAAAAACTGGAAGCTCAATCCCAATGACCGTATGGGTCTCTTGCTGGCCTGTTGCAGGAATTGCATAGGCGCTGTCAGTATTCAACCGATCGAACTCAACAATGAATAAGCGTTGTCTATATTGTTATGAGGAACTACCGCCGGAAGCGGAGGGTGATTTTCATGCCCATTGCAGTAGCAATTTTTTCGGAACAAAGGATGCGCCGCAGTTCAACTATACACTGGATGATATGTCTTCGCTGGCACAACAGGTAGTAGCAAGAAGCATTGCCGTACCAGGTGTTCAACCTAAACTTTCGCTGACCCTTGTACGGCAGTCCCTTGCCGAAGGCGGATATAACCGGTTGACGGTTGTAGGTGCATTGGGCGGTAATTATATTTTCAAACCTCCATCCGAGCATTATCCCGAAATGCCACAAAACGAACACCTAACAATGCGCATCGCAGCGGCTTTTGATATCCGGGTGGTGCCTTCAAGCCTGATACGGTTAAAAACAGGAGAATTGTCATACATCACCCGGCGGATCGATCGTACGGAAAAAGGTAAAAAGATCCACATGCTAGATATGTTCCAACTCCTGGAAGCTGTAGACAAATACAAGGGATCTATGGAAAAGATAGGTAAGGCGATCAACACCTATTCTGATAATACGTTGCTGGATCAATTGTATTTTTTCGAGATTGCAGTCTTCAGTTTCCTAACCGGCAACAACGATATGCACCTAAAGAATTTTTCGCTGATCCATACGCAAGGGCAATGGCAGCTTGCGCCTGCTTATGACCTGCTCAATGTCAGCATCGCCAACCCTGTTGACAGCGAAGAACTGGCTTTGACACTGGAAGGAAAAAAGAAGAAGTTGCACAGGGAACATTTCGAACGGCTTGGGCAAGGGTTGGGGTTAAATACCCGACAAGTGACGAGTGTATTCCGTCGGTTCGGAAGAAAACGCGCGCTTGCACTTGATTGGATCGAGCGCTCATTCCTGTCCCGGGAAATGAAAGATGCTTACCTGAACGTGTTCAATGAACGATACCGGCGATTGGGAATCTAGGATTGTATTAAAAACACAAAACCCACCGAAGCGGGTCTTGTGTAAGAGATTGAAAGTCTATCGGTGCGGATGATAGGAGTCGAACCTACATGCCGTAAGGCGCTAGATCCTAAGTCTAGTGCGTCTGCCAATTTCGCCACATCCGCAGAAAGCGGGAATGATCTCCCACCGGGACGCAAAAGTAGGGGTTTTAGTCGTTAGTTGGGCAATGCTTCCAACACGGCTTTCACCACATTATCCATTGCATTTCTCTCGATCCAGCGCATCACTACAACCAGGTTGTGTTCGGGATCTACATAGATTACATTGTTACCGTTGCCCAGGTGTGCAAAAGCGGTGGCGGGTGCACTGGGCAGGAATTTTTTATCGGTATTGAGAAAAAAGTTCATGTACCCATAGTCTGTCTTTACAGGTGTAGGCGTCAACGCCTGCTGAATCCATTGCTTGCTCAGCAATTGTTTGCCATTCCAGCTGCCTTTGTGCAGGGTCAGCAATCCAAACCGCGCCATATCATACGCGTTGATAAACATGCCACTACCCCAATGGCCGCCCCCACTCACACCAGTAGGCTCGCCACGTTCGGCAAAAGGACCAATGCCTTCCCCAAATGGTTCTTTACCAAACGTGCGGTAATGGTTGACCTCCATGTTGCGGGGATTCTTGCTCTCACCCGCCTGGGCCAGTTGAATGGCTTTGGAAATACCAGCTTCCTTCAATTGCAGCGCAGCAAGTGTTCTGCGTTCCCATTGTTGTGCCGTGGGAAAATAATCAGCAGTCTGGGCATGTATCTGCATTGAGAAAAGACATGCCAGCAAGCAATAAACAGTTCGCTTAGTCATACAACTAAATTAGGCGAAATATTTTTGCCGCCACAGTATGTTAATGCTGCCTCCATTGCTGGTTATTGCCGCTGTATCGCCTGCTGTCGCCACCCCTGAAAGACCTGCGCTGCGGCCGATGTTCGTTCTGCGCCGGCGCTGGTTTTTTTGCCTCTTGAAGTGAAGTATTGCGCATGGCATAAGGCTGGTCTGTAACAACCGCGATGTTCATGCCAATCAGTTTCTGGATGTCTTTCAGGTAAGCTTTTTCTTCCTCATCGCAGAAGGAAAAAGCAATGCCCGCCGCGCCAGCCCTGCCTGTACGTCCGATCCGGTGTACATAGGTTTCGGGAACATTCGGTAATTCGAAGTTGATCACATGCGAGAGATTGTCTACATCAATACCCCTCGCTGCAATATCGGTAGCTACCAGTATGCGGGTTTCGCCGCTCTTGAAATTGGTCAATGCCCGCTGTCGTGCATTCTGCGATTTGTTGCCGTGAATGGCTTCGGCTTTGATGCCTGCTTTGTGCAGGTCCTTCGCCACTTTATCTGCCCCGTGTTTGGTGCGTGCGAATACCAACACCGATTTGATGGATGCATCCAGCAACAGGTGTTTCAGCAATAAACGCTTGTTCTCTTTTTCAACAAAATAAACAGATTGCTGAATGGTTTCTGCGGTGGATGATACCGGTGTTACTTCCACTTTCGATGGATGCTTCAGAATGGTATTGGCCAGTGAAGCAATCTCGGGAGGCATGGTAGCGGAGAAGAAAAGGGTCTGTCTTTTAGCCGGTATTTTGGCAATCACTTTTTTTACATCGTGAATAAAACCCATGTCCAGCATGCGGTCCGCTTCATCCAGTACAAATATTTGCAGTTGGCTGAGGTTGATGAATTGCTGCTCTATCAGGTCCAGCAGCCTGCCCGGTGTAGCGATCAGGATATCCACGCCATGTTTTAATGTGCTCACCTGCGGTACCTGCGATACACCGCCAAAGATCACCGTATGTTTCAACCCTGTATGGCGTCCATAAGCCGCGAAACTTTCGTCGATCTGTATGGCCAACTCGCGTGTAGGTGTAAGTATCAATGCTTTGATACCCTTGTTGTGATTGCCCGCTTTCCTGTCTTCATGTAATAACTGTAATACAGGAATGGCGAAAGCGGCAGTCTTGCCGGTACCTGTTTGGGCACAACCTAAAAGGTCTTTGCGCTGCAATACAATGGGAATAGATTGCTCCTGGATGGGAGTAGGTTCTGTGTAACCTTCGGTCTGAAGGGCTTTAAGAATAGGCTCAATAAGGCCTAATTGATCAAATGTCAATGGAATGAAATTTATTGTAAAAACACCCAAAATGGTATCAGGTGGTATATACCTTGTCCGTTATTCTGACTTGATGAACTTTGTCACGGAAGGAAATCTAAGTCGCGTAGAAAGCGTATATGAATGGCGCAAAGGTAAGAAATAAATGCGAAATGGTTTTTTGATCAGGGAATCAGGGCCACGATGGACTCAAGGAAATGCCTGTCGGTCTCATCGAACTGGTCCAGTTCATCGCTGTCTACATCGAGCACACCCATCACTTCATCGCCTTTAAACAACGGCACTACGATCTCTGATTTGGATAAACTGCTGCAGGCAATATGCCCCGGAAATTTTTCTACATCGGGTACAATGAGGGTACTGGCTTGTGCCCAACTGGTACCACAAACGCCACGTCCTTTGCGGATGCGCGTGCAGGCTACGGGTCCCTGGAAAGGCCCGAGTACCAGCTCATCGCCCTTCACCAGGTAAAACCCTACCCAGAACCAACCGAACTGTTCTTTCAGTGCAGCGGCTACATTGGCCAGGTTGGCCACCTGGTCGGGCTCACCCTCCAGCAAGCCTTTGATCTGGGGAATCAGCGACTCGTATTGTTCCTGTTTGGTGCCCTGTGCAATGCTGAGGTCTTCTGCCATGTGTACTCCTTTTGAATTGTAATGCAAAGGTACGTCATCCTGAGCGAGCGAAGCGAGTCGAAGGACCTGCTGAACACTCGGTCAGATCCCTCGGCTGCGCTCGGGATGACGATCGAACAACGCTCGGGATGACGGGTGAATTAATGGATGTATTTACCGATGACAGGTAATTTCTGAAATTCTTTTTTCTCTACTTGTAAAATGAACCAGCCATACGCGCCCAACAATAACAATCCCAACATGAGTTGGAACCAGATTTTCGGATAGAGCAGGGTAATGCCTTTGTGCAGGAAGAACAGCAACACCACTATCATTATGTACGCCATCAGCTTTTTAGTGGCGTAGGGAATGCGGTATTCTTTTTGTCCCCATTGATAACAGATCACCATCATGGTACCATAGCAAAGGAAAGTAGCCCAGGCGCCCGCCATATAACCGATATGCGGGATGAGAAAATAATTGAAAGCAAGGGTGATGGCTGTTCCTGTAAGCGTAATATAAGTACCGGCAATGGTTTTATTGCTCAGCTTGAACCAGATGGTGAGGTTATAATAAATGCCCAGGAACATATTGGCCAATAAAAGAATGGGTACAATTTTCACTCCAACGCGGTATTGCGGACCAATCAGTTTCTCCCAAATTGGCAGGAAGAGACTCACCGCCAGGAACATGAAAGTGATCACAATTACAAAGAATTTCATCACACGGGCATAAGTGCGTTGCGGGTTCTGTGCCTCTGCCTGTTTGAAGAAAAACGGCTCGGCGCCCATGCGAAAAGCCTGTATAAATAAAGTAATGAGCAACGAAAGTTTATAACAGGCGTTGTAGATACCTACCTGCTCCTCGCGGTATATTTCGGTTCCGGGAAGCCATGCTTTGAGCATAAGCCTGTCGAATGTTTCATTTACAATGCCACCCAGGCCCACGATCAGCAATGGCAAAGCATATACCATCATCTCTTTCCAAAGGCGGGTATCGAACTGTAGTTTTACCATGCGAATCTCTTTCGAGAGTAGGAGCAAGGTGAGAATACTTTGAATAAGATTGGCTAATACCACATATACGATGGGGTTGCGATCGGGGTCGAAGAAAAGGCCTACCCAACTGTTTGGGTTTTGTTCATACTTAGCCGGACAATAATTCACAAAAAACCACACCAGCAAAATATTACAGAGGATACCCGTAATGTTCACGAACGCATATTTCATGGGCCGGTCTTCCTGACGCAGTTTGGCAAAAGGAATACGGTTCAGGGTATCGATGGCGATGATGAAAATGGTAAGTTGAATGATCAGCGGCACATCGGTAAAGCCGGTGATCTTTTCAAACGGTGTACGGAATTGCCAGAGCACCAGCGAAAGCAGGATGGTGCTTACGAAGATGGACAAAAAAGAGGTACTGTAAATGCTCTTCTTGTATTCCTCCCTGCTTGAAAACCGGAAATAAGCTGTTTCAAAACCATAGGTGAAGATCACGCTCAATACCGGTATGGCCGAATACAAAAGGCTCTGCCTTCCGAAGTCGGCCGTTTTTACAAAACTGGAATAAGTAAGTAAAGGCGTGAGTAAATAACTGATGAAACGGGCCGCAATGGAGCTGAGCCCGTACCAGATAGTTTGTCCCGCTAATTTCTTTATGCCACTCAATGGATATTCTTTTATTGCACGTCATCCCGAGCGTAGCCGAGGGATCTCATGAAGTTTTCAGCAGGTCCTTCGACTCACTTCGTTCGCTCAGGATGACGACCTCGCTCGGGATGACGGAAATGCAAAGTAACGAAACAGAGCCTTACAGATGTATATCAACTGGTGCTTTACCAATGTTTTCACTACCGGGCGGAGCAAAACGCGGGTTGGTAAGGAAGCTGGAATCGGTGAGGGTATAGAGAAAAGCCGTGAGCTGTCCGATCTCGAAATTCGACAAGGCCAGCTTGTGTTGCAGCAATGAATCGGTATTGTGCATCACCGTCATCCCGTTGCGATAGTGTTCAAACACACTGGAGAGGGAAAAGAAACGCCCATCATGCCCATAGGGAAAAGTGCGGGCCACATTGCGCAGGCTGGGCACCCTGAATTTGAGCGAGTCGGCCGGGTTGCCGGTGATCTTCATCCTGCCAACATCGTTGAGGTAAGGGTCTGCTTTGAGGCCGGTATTACGGTAAGAAAAGTCGGTAAACAGCGGCTCGGTGTGGCAGCTGTTGCATTTCTTTTTGAAGATATCATAGCCCAGTTGTTCCGGTAAGATGAAACTGGCTTCGCCACGTTTTACCTTATCGTATTTGCTGTTGCTGCTCACCAGCGTGAGCACGAACTGACTGATGGCTTTGTTCATGCGCTGGGTATTGATGGTTTCATCGCCGAAAGCGGCTTTGAACATAGCCCGGTATTTTTTATCGGCTTTGAGTTTGGCCATCACGTTCTCCAGGGTTTCCGCCATTTCATTGGGCGCCGTGAGGGGCGCCAGGGGTTGCAGGTCGAGGTGGTTGATGCCGCCATCCCACATGAATTCCTTCTGCCAGGCCAGGTTGAAGAGGCCCGGCGCATTGCGCGTAGTAAAAGAGTTATCGAACCCGTGGCTGAGGTTATGATCATAAGTATCGAAAGCGCCGAACTGCTGGTGACAGCTACCGCAGGAAAAATTACCGTCTTTGCTCAGCCGGCCATCGTAAAACAGTTCGCGGCCCAGTGCAATGCCTTCCTGTGTGAGCGGGTTGCTTTTAAAATCATAGACAGGTTGCGGCCACCCGGCCGGTACTGTAAACTTCACAGGCCTGGGCCTGAAATAAGCATTATCGGCTGCAACCCATGCTATGCCTGTAACCAATAACAACACTACTACCCATATGGTCTTGCAAAACCTCATTAACGAACAGATGAAATGGAAAACATGCCCTTGTAATTATCGGCAATTTGTACGGCCAATCCACCCGGACTATGACATATCGGATGCTCCCCAATCTTAAGTAAAAAGCCGCCTTTGAACCATGCATTGATATCGGCCGCAATGTTGATCTCATCAACCGGTGCAGTGCCTGGAGGCAGGTCCAGTGTAATAACTCTTGCAGTATTGTCCGCCGCTTTGAAGCCACCCACATGATAAGTGAATTGTTGTCCCGGCACATGCGCACTGCTGGATACGCCTTCCAGCTTAGCCATGATGTACCCGCTGTTCCAGGTCCAGAACATACCATGCAGCGGATCAAGCGCACCGGTTTGTACGCCCGATACATTGCGGATGCTGTCGACACCCAACGTAAAGCGTACCTGCTTCAAGGGTAGTGCAGGTATCTTTAGTTGGATAGATTGAGAAGCGCTGTCTTCTGCATCTACCAGATAATAACGCCGGGGAAATAAATACACATCCTTGCCAACCGCATCAGTGATAATGATGTTGGATACATAGTATTTGAACCGTTGCACCGCAATGGTATCTCCCAGCGCATTCACATAAGAACGGCCGAGTTCCAGCGAATGATTACCTATTACGGAATGAAAGCGTAAGGTTACTACATGAGGCTCGGGTGGGTGTTTGCCGGTAAAAGACAACAACAGGGCCAGGCAACCGGTAAAAGCAATGTATTTGGCAAAGCGGTTCATCAGTAATCGTTGCGGTTGATCTTTTTGCGCATGTCTTTGTTGAAAGTATTGCGTTTCTTGGTATCCAGCCTTTTTTCTTTGGAAGCCCTGGTAGGACGTGTAGGCCGGCGGATCTTTTTCTTCACCAGCGCCGAAGCCAGCAACTGGTGCATTTTGCGAATCACTTCCTGTTTATTGCCCAGTTGCGATCTTTCGGTTTGCGATTTCACCAGCAACAAACCTTCATCGGTAATCTTGTTCTGCAGCCGTTCCCTGATCTGTTCTTTTTGTTCGGCAGAGAACAGCAGCGATGCATCGATATTCCACCGGCCCTCTACCATGGTCTCCACTTTGTTCACGTTCTGTCCGCCTTTGCCGCCACTGCGGGCGGTCTGAAACTGTATCTCCGGTGTAATGTCTATCTTCATCAAAATAAAGTTCGCATAAAAATCGGTAACAGCTATGAGAATTGTGATCCAGCGTGTAACGGAAGCATCGGTAACGGTAAACGAACAAATTACCGGCGCTATTGGAACAGGATTATTGGTATTGATGGGAATAGAAGATGCCGATACGGAGGAAGACATCCAATGGCTCAGCAACAAGATCGTGAACCTGCGCATTTTCAATGACGAGAACGGCGTGATGAACCTGGGTATCAAAGAAGTGAATGGCGATGTGTTGCTGGTGAGCCAGTTTACGCTGCACGCCAGCACCAAGAAAGGCAACAGGCCTTCTTATATCAAGGCATCTAAACCGGAAACGGCGATACCGATGTATGAAAAGATGATCAAACAACTGGAGACCGACCTCGGCAAAAAAATCCAGACCGGCATCTTCGGCGCCGACATGAAAGTGCGGTTGCTGAACGACGGACCTGTGACCATTGTAATCGATTCGAAAAATAAAGAATAATTTTCTACGTCGTCCCGAGGTCGTCATCCTGAGCGAGCGAAGCGAGTCGAAGGAGCTGCTGAATATTCGGGCAGATCCCTCGGCTGCGCTCGGGATGACGATCGTGAATGCTCAGGATGACGAAAGAAAAAACTTAAAACATTGCATTATGACAATCCTGGAGGCACAACAACAGGTAGACAGTTGGATCAAAACAGTGGGGGTGCGTTATTTCAACGAACTCACCAACCTGGGTATTCTCATGGAAGAAGTGGGGGAACTGAGCCGGTTGATGGTGCGGCAATACGGCGAACAATCCTTCAAAGAGTCTGATAAAGGCCGTGATATCGCCGATGAGATGGCCGATGTACTCTGGGTGCTCATCTGCCTGGCCAATCAAACAGGGGTGGACCTCACCGCCGCGTTGCAAAAGAATTTCGAGAAGAAGCATATCCGCGATGCTAACAGGCATAAGGATAATGAGAAATTGCAGTAAGGCTAAAACCCATATTTTTGCTGCGTTATGAGCACGCAACAAGAGAACAAATTCCAGGCAATTATTTCCCACGCCAAAGAGTATGGCTTTGTATTTCCCAGTAGTGAAATTTACGACGGCCTCAGCGCCGTTTACGATTATGGTCCGAATGGATGTGAGCTGAAGAAAAACCTCCGCGACTACTGGTGGAAGAGCATGACCCAACTGCACGAGAACATCGTAGGGGTGGATGCCGCCATTTTCATGCATCCTACTACCTGGAAAGCGAGCGGTCACGTAGATAATTTCAGCGACCCCATGATCGATAACAAAGACAGCCAGAAGCGCTACCGGGTAGACCACCTGTTGGAAGCCAGGGCCGATGCGTTGCGTGAGAAAGGCGCCGAAAAAGAAGCCGATGCGCTGATCGCTGAAATGGATCGTTTGCTGGCGGCAGAAGATTTTGTAGCGCTCAAACAACTGATCGCCGATCAACAGATTGTCTGTGCCATCAGTGGTACCGGCAACTGGACCGATATCCGCCAGTTCAACCTGATGTTCTCTACCCAGCTGGGTTCAGTAGCGGGAGAGGCCGATACCATTTACCTGCGTCCCGAAACCGCACAGGGTATATTCGTGAACTTCCTCAACGTGCAAAAAACCGCCCGGATGAAAATTCCTTTCGGCATTGCACAAACAGGTAAAGCTTTTCGTAACGAGATCGTGGCCCGCCAGTTCATTTTCCGCATGCGTGAATTTGAGCAGATGGAGATGCAGTTCTTCATCCGCCCCGGCACACAGAAAGAATGGTATAACTACTGGAAAGAGACCCGCCTGCAATGGCACCTGAGCCTGGGCATACCGGCCGAAAAATACCGTTACCACGACCACGTGAAGCTGGCGCATTATGCAGATGCTGCGCTGGACATTGAATATGAATTTCCTTTTGGTTTCAAAGAAGTGGAAGGCATACACAGCCGCACCGATTTCGACCTGAAAAACCACCAGGAGTACAGTAAAAAGAAACAGCAGTATTTCGATAACGATATAGACGAAGCTACCGGCAAGCCTTATGGCAACTATATCCCTTATGTGATCGAAACATCCATCGGTTTAGACCGTATGTTCCTGCTCATCTTAAGCCAGTCTTACGAAGAAGAAACCCTCACCAAAGAAGACGGTACTGCCGACAGCCGCGTGGTGATGCGCATCCCTGCTAAGATCGCCCCCAATAAACTGGCCATCCTGCCGCTGGTGAAAAAAGATGGTCTCCCCGAGATCGCGCGTGAGCTGATGAATGAATGCAAGCAGCATTTCAAATGTTTCTACGAGGAAAAAGACGCTATCGGTAAACGTTACAGGAGACAGGATGCTATTGGTACGCCTTTCTGCGTAACCATCGATCATCAAACCAAAGAAGACAACACGGTAACCATTCGCCACCGCGATTCCATGTTGCAGGAACGAATACCCATTTCGAAGGTTAAAGAAATCGTGCAAGCCGCTTTATAAACATAACGTCATCCCGAGCGAGCGAAGCGAGTCGAGGGATCTGCCCGAATGTGAAGCAGGTCCTTCGACTCGCTTCGCTCGCTCAGGATGACGGAGCTATTTATCCATACAGCTCTTGGTGGATGTCTTTCTTCTCATACCCCATCGCAACAATCCGTTGCTTGGCTTCATCGATCATATTCTTCCAGCCGCATAAGTAGAAATTGGCGGGGCGTTTGTTTTGTTGTAGGATGGATTCGTACACGGCGTGCACATAGCCTTTATAAGCGCCATCACCCACATTTTCTTCGCGGGAGAAAACAGGATGATAATAAAAATGACGCTCGTCTTTTTGTAATTGTTCCAGCTCCTCGCGATACAGGCAGTCGCTGAATTTGCGGCAGCCGAAAATGAGGTGGATTTCGCCGTGTGTTATTTTATGCTTGTGCAGGTAATGCGCCATGGAACGGAAGGGGGCCACACCGGTGCCGGTACAGATCAGGAACAGGTCTTTCTCCAGCGGATCGGGCAGGGTAAAAACACCCTGAGGTCCGCGCAGCACCAGCTCACTGCCTTCATGTATTTCGTTGAAAAGATAATTGGTGCCCAGGCCGCCTTCGAGCAAAACGATCACCAGTTCAATAATATTGGTGCCGTCCGGTGCAGAAGCGATGGAGTAGCTGCGCCATCTTTTGTTTTTCTTTTCGTGTATGGGCAGGTCGAGCGTAACGAACTGGCCCGGTTTGAAATCGAAAGAAGCGGCATCGGGAATTTCAATCCAGAAGCGGCGGGTAGAAGAATTGGCATTTTCAATTTTAATCACCTTGCCGGTGCGCCATGGTTCAAGCATCGGTTATATTTTACACAATATAAAGAAATGTCCGGGATGACGTTCAGATCAGATATTTATTGCTTGGGATCCAATGCACGTTTGATCCTTTCAGACACATCCTGCAAATGATACTTGCTCATGCGATCTCCGGTGCCGGGAATGGCAGCGTTGATCTCGGCTTGTAAAGCCTTGAGCTGTCCTCTCGCAACAGATGTTACATCGGTATTCTTGGTTTCTGTTGTGGTTATCTGAACGCCGGATGAAGTGAGGCCGGTTATTGCAGTGATAACATTCGGATTCAGCAGGCTGATCAGTTTATCGGCATAAGCTTTCTGCAAATTGCGGCGATAAGCGTCGATGGGTTTGTGAGAGCTCAATTCACTCCACACACCTTTTTTAACATCGTCGATCATTTCATCGATGCCGTAGGTGTTGGCCACTCCGTAACGGTTGCCTGCGACCACCATGCGGTACAGCCGGGCGCCATCGAGCAAACCGTTGAGGGCATTCACCTGGATGGTCTGCACCCTTTCATTGGCAACAGGTGAAGCGATCTTATTGAGGATATTTTTATCGAACAGCCAGTTGGGTGTTTCAAACACTTCTTTGTTCAGGTAAGCCACTGCAGTTTTCTGGATGGCTTTGGGTGTGGCTTCGTACACATCGCCGGGCTGTTCTATGCTTTTGAAAGTCTCGTACACGCCACCTACGTTTTTGAGCACATGGCCGGTATAGCGACTGAACTGGCCTACTACCTGCATGTACATGTCTGACAAGTTCTCGTATCGATCGGCTTCTTCTTTGGTCCATTCGGGCAGTCCTGCTATTACACGCTTGAGGTTCTTAATACCATATTCGCTGGCTTTAACGCTGTTATCACCCAGGTCTTCCATTTGCGCACGCGGGTCTGTATTGTACGATTCACCGCCAAACCACAGGCGGGGATTGGCGCCCAGGCGATTAACGATCCACTTGTTGTTGATGCGCTTATCTTTCTCCACATCGCCTTCGCCGGTATAGCGGTAGCCCCATTCAATAGCCCATTTGTCGTAATCGCCAATGCGTGGGAAGAGACCCGCTTCAGAGATATTGTCTTCAGGCTGCGCTACGTAGTTGAATCGGGCATAGTCCATGATAGAAGCGGTATGTCCGTTGGCTTCCACCCATGCTTTGTTGCGCAGGTTCTCCACAGGGGTTTTGCTGCTGCTGCCCATATTGTGACGCAGCCCCAGGGTATGTCCCACTTCGTGGCTCGATACAAAGCGGATGAGTTGACCCATCAGTTCATCATCGAATTTCATTTTACGGGCTTTGGGATCTACGGCAGCGGCTTGTACCATGTACCAGTCGTGCACCAGCTTCATCACATTGTGGTACCAGCCGATATGGCTCTCGAGGATCTCACCACTGCGGGGGTCGTGCACTTGCGGACCATAAGCGTTCTCTATATCGGAAGCGAAATAACGGATCACGGAATAACGCGCATCTTCCAGGCTCATGGTGGTATCGTTCTCGGGCCATTCTTTACCAACGATGGCATTTTTAAAACCGGCTTTTTCAAAAGCTTTCTGCCAGTCGTTGATACCGGCAATCAGGTATGGCCTCCATTGTTTGGGTGTGGCAGGATCGATATAGTACACGATCTGTTTGGCAGGTTCTACGAGCTCTCCGCGCTTGTATTTCTCCATGTCTTCGGGCTTGGGCTCCAGGCGCCAGCGAACGGCGAAAGTCTGGTTGTCTACTTTCTGCTGGTCGTCGCTGTACACGGTGAAATCATCGGCAAAGAAACCCACGCGCGAATCGAAGAGGCGGCGGTGCATAGGCACTTTGGGCAGCAATATCATAGAAGTATTCAGTTCTATGGTAATAACGCCCGCGTTGCGTGCGGCCGGTAATGAAGGCGTAGGGAAAGGGGATGGCATACCCGTGGGCGAAGGAGCCATCGCGCCGAAAGTCTTCACCGTACGGATCTCTGTATTGATGGGGTAGGTGTTGATGCTTTGTATGTACGACCTGTCGGGCATGAGACCGGTGAGACCGAACTGCCTTTTATCGTTGGGGTCGAGGCCCACGATCTGGTTATCGCCTTTGAAAAAATCTGTCACGTCGATCACATAACCGGAAGAATCTTTTCCCAGCGATTTGATATCGAATGCAGCGGCGATGGGATCGAGGTAAGAATTTTTAACAGCTTTGGAAATCACATTGGTTGAATCGGCCGAGCTGATCAGGGTTACCACCCTGATGAAGATATTGTTATTGGGACCTTTCTCGAATGTGAGCGATTGCTGGTTGATCTCTTCCCCGCCATATTTACGGGCGCCGCCGGGAACTTTCACCAGGCGAGTAACGGCCAGGATCTCGCTGCCCAGCAGGTTTTCGGGGATCTCGAAATAAAATTTATCGTCTACTTTATGAACAGTGAACAGCCCTTTTTGGGTGATGGCCTTGTCGGTAATGATGTCCTTATAAGGCTTTGGACCGGGTTTGGGGATGACCGGCGCTATTGCGGGCGGACCAGCTTTGGCACGGGTTGTGTCTGGATGTTGTTGTGCCAAAGCCGCTACAGCAAATAACAGCGCAGAAACGGTGGTAAAATGTTTTCTCATAATAGTATGTCTATAAATGTTTTAGAATGACCGCTAAATATAGCCGAGTATTCCATATAATGGAATTTTAAGGTGAAGAAATGGATGAGTGGTTGAATAACGGGATAATGCCCCCGGAAGATCAAATTTGTGGTTTTCGGGAAAACCGCTAATTTGGAGGCCCCTTAGGAAACTTTTGAACGAATGTTTTGTCATTTCAAAACTTTTTTCATTAGAATTGCGAGGACATTTTTTTTTAAATCAACTGTAATTTCTAAAAAACAAAAACAATCGAATCATGGCTGAGACAAAACCAATCGCAACAGCTGTTGTAAAAAGCTCATCTTCCGCTCAACCGAAGAAAGGCTCCAACACAATTTCATGGCTTGCGCCAATTTTATGTATTGCTCTGGGATATACCATCTGGCGTTTTGTGTTGGGTGCTCCGAGTAACTTTACACAACCCGATCTTTCTGGTGGTTTCTGGCCACAGCACAAAGGACCTAAAGCCTCTGCTACATTTGCCAAAATGTATGAAGGTGGTATCATCGTTCCTATCCTGATCGGTTGTTTCTTCATTGTACTGACTTTCGCTATCGAAAGGCTCACTACCATCACCAAAGCTGCCGGTTCCGGTAATATTGCAGAGTTCGTTCGCAAAGTGCAGTTCCATCTTGCTAATAAAGATGTGGACAAAGCCATTGCTGAGTGCGACAAGCAAAAAGGTTCTGTAGGTAATGTAATGAAGGCTGGTCTGAAAAAATACAAAGAGATGATCAGCAATGCAGAACTGAGCACCGACCAGAAAGTACTGAACATCCAGAAAGAAGTAGAAGAAGCTACTGCGCTGGAACTGCCTATGCTGGAAAAGAACCTGGTGTTCCTGTCAACCCTGGCGTCTGTATCAACCCTGCTGGGTCTGCTCGGTACCGTATTGGGTATGATCAAATCGTTCTCTGCACTGGGTGATGAAGGTGGTGGAGACGCTGCCCGCGAACTGTCGAAAGGTATCTCAGAAGCGTTGTTTAACACCGCCCTGGGTATCGGTACTTCAGCAGTAGCGATCATCATGTATAACGTATTCACTACCCGTATCGATGCCATCACTTATGGTATTGACGAATCTGGTTTCACACTGACTCAAAGTTTCGCTGCCAACTACAAATAATCTTCAGGAATAATTTCCTCAGGAATTTGTATGGAAAACGGAGCATTTTGAATCTTAATTAGTGATAATCAATATAAATAATTAACAATGGGTAGAGCCAAATTACCACGGAAGAGTACCATCATCGACATGACGGCGATGTGTGACGTGGCTTTCCTGCTGTTGTCGTTCTTCATCTTAACAACAAAGTTCAAGCCGGCTGAAGCCATTACGGTAACCACCCCTAACTCGGTGGCTGCCAAGGTTGCCCCCGATAAGAATTTTGTGCTGATAACGATCGACAAGGACGGGAAGGTATTTCTTTCGATGGATGATAAACAAAAGAAAGAAACCATAGCGAATACCTTGAATACCACCAAGAACCTGGGCCTGGACGTGAAGGCTTTTGCCGCCGCTGATTTCATCGGAGCGCCGCTTGCGGGCCTGAAATCATTCCTGGCAATACCGAGCGACCAGCGTAAAGGTGCGGCGTTACCGGGTATTCCTGCGAAGGATTCCACCAATAATGAAATGACCACCTGGATGCGCCTGGTAAGTGATGCTTATATGGGGCAAACCGCGCCGGCTTACCTGGTGAAGGGTGATAATGCAGCCAAATACCCCGCTTTTAAAGGGGTGGTGGATGCATTCAAGAAAAACGACATCCTGAAGTTCCAAATGGTAACCAACCCGCAGAATGTACCCCAGGGGTCTGAATTGTATAAGAGTGTTATGAAAGGAGAGAAGCGTTCAGACTAAGGGTCTGCCGCGAACTATTATTAACTAAAAAAATCTACCGCAATGGCAGAAATGGATACCTCGAGTGGCGGTGGCCATAAAAAAGGCCCCGGGGTCAAGAAAGGGAAGAAGCTGTCTACCAGGGTTGACCTTACACCCATGGTGGATCTGGGCTTCCTGCTCATTACTTTCTTCATCTTCACCACTACGATGAGTCAGCCTACGGCCATGAGGCTCTTTTTACCGAAAGATGCCGATAAGCCGGAAGACCAAAATAAGGCGAAGCAGTCCGGTGTTATCACCCTTCTCCTGGGAAAAGACAATAACGTTTTTTACTACGAAGGAGAGTTGACCAACAACGGTTCCAACTTCAAGTCATCTAATTTCAAAGAGATCCGTAACGTGTTGCTCGACAAAAAATCGCGCACGCCTGAGAAGGACCTGGTGATCATCCTGAAGCCATCTTCAGAATGTACGTACCGGAACGTGGTGGATATCCTGGATGAGATGACCATCGACGTGCTGAAGCGTTATGCGTTGGTGGATATCACCGACGTGGAAGAGAAGCTGGTGGTAGCATCGGAGAAAGCCGGCGCTGCAACAGCATCAAACTAAACATTACTTTAAAAAATCCATAATAATGGACGTAAACAAAATTTTATCCGCGGATATACTCGATATTATATTCGATGGCAGGAACAAAGATTACGGGGCTTACGAGCTGCGCAGGACCTACAATAAAAGGATGGTGACTGCACTCGTGGCTACTGTAGCTGTTTGTTTGCTGTTTCTCGCGGGTTCCATTATTGCCAACTCTGCCAAGAAGAAGACCACTTCATTGGTAGTGCAGGCGGATGTGCAGCTGGAGAAGGTGCAGGAAGAGAAAAAGCCTGAGCCGCCACCACCGCCACCACCGCCCAAGCAGGAGCCCCCGAAAGTGGAGATCACCAAGTTCACTCCTCCCAAAATTGTGAAGGATGAAGAGGTGAAACCCGAAGAAGAGATCAAAGAAGTAGAAAAACTGCAAGACACCAAGATCGGTACCATCAACCAGGAAGGTACCAAGGATGAGGGAATTGTAGCGCCGCCCGTTGAAGCCAAGGGTACCGGTGTGGTAGCGGCTCCCAAGCAGGAAGAAGACTACGATAAAGTATTTACCGTAGTACAGATACCCGCTGAATTCCCCGGTGGTATTGCCGGCTGGACCAAATACCTGGAGCGTAACCTGAACAGGGATCTGCCTGTTGAGCAGGGCGCGCCTCCCGGCAAGTACACAGTGTACGTTTCCTTTACCGTAGACAAAGCGGGTAATATCAGCGACGTAAAAGCTGAGAACGACCCCGGCTATGGTACCAAAGACGAAGCGGTACGTGTAATTAAGAAAGGCCCCAGTTGGAAGCCTGCCGTGCAAAACGGACGTAATGTGATCTATCGCCACAAGCAGGGTATCACATTTGTGGTAGCAGAAGAATAATCATTCTTACTTTCTTACGAACGAGTATATAAATCTCCCGTAGCAATACGGGAGATTTTTTTATGATTTTCTGCGAAATGTTTATGGAATTTTTCGGGTGTGGAATTTTTTTGGGGCGGCGTCCCATTTAAAAACCTACACATATGGAAAAGAAAGACATTCTTGCTGCCGATTTTCTCGACCTGTTGTTCGAGGGACGGAACAAAGCCTATGGCGCTTATGACCTGCGCAAAACTTACAACAAACGTATTACTTATGCATTGGGTGGCACCACGCTCGTGTGCATGCTTTTTATTGCTGGCTCTATCTGGGCACATGCAAAAAAGAAAAGCGATGCGGTGCTGCTCGTTGGCCCCACAGTGGTGTTGGAGAACATCAAACAAGATGAACCCAAGCCGGAAGAAATCAAGCCGCTGAAGCCCGAGCAGCAGAAAGTGGCTACCACGCAGTATGTGGTGCCCAAGATTGTACAGGATGACCAGGTGAAGCCTGAAGATGAGATGAAAGATATGGCGGTGCTGGAAGACACCAAGATTGGAACAATGACTGTAGAAGGAACGAAGGATGATAATATCATAGCGCCGCCAGTGGAAAAAGGTACAAGTAAGATAGAGGCTCCCAAGAGCAAGGACGAAGATTTGGACAAGATCTTCTATTCGGTACAAATCCCCGCTTCATTTAATGGGGGCGAACAAGCCTGGCGCAAATACCTCGAGCGCAACCTCAACAGCGATGTGCCTGTTTCTAACGGTGCTCCTCCTGCAAAGTACATTGTGATCATTTCTTTTGTGGTAGACAGGTTCGGTAAGATCAGCGATGTAAAAGCCGAGAACGATCCGGGCTATGGCACCAAAGAAGAAGCGTTGCGTGTAATATTGAAGGGGCCCGATTGGGTACCTGCTGAACAGAATGGAAGAAAAGTGGCATACCGCCACCGCCAGTCGATTGGATTCGATCTACGTGACGCAAACTAATACCACCTTCGCTAAAGCTACGGTGGGCAAGCAAGTAAAGAAGCCCCCAGAGAATTTGTGTTATTTTTGGCGAAACGAACAAGCGCATGAGTCAACAATTAATGGGCTGGGACGATACGATCGTGGCGCTGGCTACCCCTCCGGGTATCGGCGCCATTGGCGTGATAAGGGTAAGTGGTAAGAAAGCCATTGAAGTGGTGAATGCATTGTTCCCTTCCAAAGACCTGCAGCAGCAGCCTTCGCATACGCTGCATGTAGGGTTGCTCAAAACCGGCGCTACGGTGTTGGATGAAGTGGTGATCTCTCTTTTTAAAAACCCGCGTTCTTATACGGGCGAAGACGTGATAGAGATCAGCAGCCACGGTTCTCCCTTTGTGCAGGAGAAGATCATTCAGGCCATTGTTACGCGCGGTGTGCGCCTGGCCAAGCCGGGTGAGTTCACGCAGCGTGCTTTCTTAAATGGCAAGCTCGATCTGGCCCAGGCCGAAGCAGTGGCCGATCTCATTGCCAGCAATACCGAAGCCAGCCGCAAAGCGGCTTTGCACAATATGCGTGGCGGTTTCTCTTCAGATCTTTCTGAGCTGCGGGAACAACTCATTCGTTTTTCTGCAATGATAGAATTGGAACTCGATTTTTCGCAGGAAGATGTAGAGTTCGCCGATCGTTCGCAGCTCAATGATCTCATTGGAAACTTGACCATTGCAGTGCAGAAACTATTGCATTCTTTCCAGTTGGGTAATGTAATCCGTAATGGCGTGCAAGTGGCCATCATCGGCAAGCCCAATGCGGGCAAGTCTACTTTATTGAATACATTACTGAATGAGAACCGCGCCATTGTAAGCGATATCGCAGGCACTACGCGCGATACAGTGGAAGAAGTGCTGAACATCGATGGCATACTGTTCCGGTTGATTGATACTGCCGGTATCCGCGAGCACACGCATGATGTGATTGAAAGTATTGGTGTAGAGAAGAGCCTGGAGAAAATGCGGGCGGCTGATATTGTGTTGTATCTGTTTGATGTGAACAATACTACTGTTGCTGAGCTGGAAGCCATTGTGCAGCAGTTCAAACAGGAAGCGATACCTTATTTATTGGTGGGCAATAAAGCAGATGTGAACGTACAGGCTTCTTCTGCATTTACAGCTTTCCCCGATGCCATTTATATTTCAGCGAAAGAAAACCATGGAGTAGAAGCCCTCAAAAAATCCCTGATAGCTCGCACTATCAGCGGTGATATCCACACCGAAGCTACCATTGTGACCAATGCACGCCATTATGAAGCTTTACAAAAGCTAGCGACTGCCCTCAATGATGTACAACAAGGCCTCGATACTCACGTGCCGGGGGATTTGCTAGCCCTGGATATTAGGCAGTGCTTACACTATCTGGGTACTATTACAGGGCAAATCACCAATGAAGATCAATTGGATTTTATCTTTTCCAAGTTTTGCATCGGAAAGTAACCAACAAAAACACCAAACTAAAAAACATCTAATACACTATCATAAATTGATATAAATCAGTGTATTATGTTGATTTTATGATACTTGTTGGTAATAGTTGTTACTCGGTTATTTTGCGAATATTTGTACCTTATTTGTACCTTTAAGTCATAATTAATCGTGAATGCCCCTTTTTGTACCTCGAAAGATGAATTATGGCACACAAAGGCACACAGGGGCACATAGAGGCACGCATAGACACATTATGAGTACAAACATCCAGGTGCAAAGGATTTGCCAGCATTGCGGTAAAGAGTTTACGGCCCGAACCACTGTTACCCGTTTCTGTTCCAATGCTTGCAGTTCCAAAGCATACAAGGCGAATGTTAAGACTTTAAAGATTAGGTTAAGTAACCGGGAAACTCAACAAATAGCATCCAGGCCTTTTGGGGAACTGATGGCAAAACCTTTTTTAAGCATTTTGGAGGCCAGTAGACTTTTAGGGGTAAGCAGACGAACAATTTACCGGATGCTGGGCAGGGGAGATATTAATTCAGGCAAAGCGGGAACGCGGACGATAATTAAGCGATCAGATATTGATAGTATTTTTCAAAAGCAGAAAGACAATGGCAACTAAAAAGTTAAACTTAGAACAAAGGCAATTTCAGGAAACCGGCAAAGCCTATACCTTGACTTTTACCCGGCTATACCCCATCCTGAAACGGGCGAACCCACCCGAAGGGAATTTTTAGGACTATACCTATTTGATAAAGCAAAGGGGCCTGTTGATAAACAGCATAATAAAGACACTTTACAGGTCGCCGAACAGATAAGGCAGAAACGGGAAAACCATTTGAATAAGCCCGAAGTTTATACTGGATATGAACTGGAAAAGCTAAAAATTAAGGAGAAGGCTGAAAAGAACTTTGTTGAGTATTTCAAAAAGCTTGCCGATAAACGTAAAGCCAGTAACCATGACAACTGGATTTCAGCTTATAATTACCTTGAAACGTTTACCAGGGGGATCTTGAAATTCGCGGACCTTGACGAAAAATTTTGTAATGCGTTTAAAGACTATTTACTCACTACCAAAAGCAATAAGAGCAGCAAAACAACTCTTTCCCAAAATTCAGCGTTTTCCTATTTTAATAAGCTAAAAGCAACACTGAAACAGGCCTATAAAGACGGGTATTTGCAAGCCGACTTAAATGCGAAAGTAGAACCTATAAAACAGGCTGAAACAAGAAGGAATTTCTTAACCATAGAGGAATTGAACAAACTTGTAAAAACAGAATGCAACAACCCTTTACTGAAACGGGCGGCCTTATTTTCAGCTCTCACCGGGTTAAGGTTTTCAGATATTCAAAAACTGGTTTGGGGCGAAATATACCATAGCGTTGAAAATGGTTATTCAATACAGTTTACCCAGCAAAAGACAAAAGGTGTTGAGGTGCTACCCATTTCACAGCAAGCATATCAGTTGCTGGGAGAACCCAAACGATCCACTGATAAAGTATTTGAAGGGCTTACCTACTCGGCATACGAAAACAAGCATCTTTACCAATGGATAGGGGCAGCAGGGATAACTAAGGATATTACGTTTCATTGTTTCAGACATACGTTCGCTACCCTACAGCTATCAAAAGGAACAGATATTTACACCGTTTCAAAAATGCTGGGCCACCGCGAACTGAAAACCACACAGATTTATGCAAAGGTCATAGATCAAACCAAACGTGAAGCAGCCGATAAAATAAAACTTGAATTATAATCATACACTTTTAAAACAAAAATTATGCTTACAAACACTATTACAAATGAGATCGAAAAAAGAATCTTAAGTGATGTTTCCCTTTTTGAGGATGACATACGTTCATCAATTGAAGATGTAAATGGTCTAAAAGCATGGTATAAGGCATTTGTTTGCAGTGAAGCGTTCACAAAGCTTTCAGAAGAAAAAAAGTCTGAAACTTTTGATTTGTTCAATAACCTGAAAGACTTTTTGAGACTCACAGGCGAGAATTTAAGCAGGTTAAGCGATTAAAATTGATTTCTTGAGTTAAATGGGGCTATTCCCGAAAAGGAGTTAGCCCTATTGTTTTAAACATGTCGGAATGCTGGTAAATTCAAAATTACTTATCCAATAAAATAAACACATGGAAAACATTCTTTCTCTCATTCGTTTCGATGTCGGTTTTTGGTTAGGTAAATTCCAAGAACAAATTAAGAATAAACAAATAAATCATTGGTTTGTAAAAAGCAACAGGGACTTATTAGATGTTGATGCTTTGGAGGAGTACCTTTCAAGAGAAGGATCAAAGAATACTTTTTCGTTACAAGAAACTTTGAATAGATCAATTCAAATAATAGAGCTTAATAATAAAGAAATATACGATTTGATACAGGGTGGAGGAAAAACTGGAATTAGATATCTTAAATTTTCTGACGAAAGAATAACAGCGGAAATCACAGATAAGGATGGCATTAATCTATTTTCAGAAGAAGGGAATTATGAAACATATCTTAATCAGGATATTGCTAAGAAATGTGCAAGAATTGTAAATGTTATAACCGCTGCATGTCCTGAACTGACTTCCTCAATTCAAAATGATGAAATAAAAGCAGAGAACAAAATAGAATCGAAACCCGCATTAAAACCTGAAGCCGTGCAAATTGTATTTGATATTCTCAAAGATTTTTTCAGCCCGGAACAGCAAATTGAATTGAAACGAGTTATTGAATGGGGTGACAACGCCAATGGAAAACTATTATTCAAAGGGAATGGAAACAGGCTTACCGATACATTTAAGAAATTAATTGAACATGATTTTATTGCAGGTTGCCAAAAGCAGGATTTAATTAAGTGGGTTATTTCAAATTTTACTTATGCTAATAGAAATACGATGAAAGAGTTTGTTTACGATACTGTTGAAAAAACGATTTCACGAAATTATTACCCTTGTAAAAGCCCTTTGATTGAAGTAAAGAAAGGACAAATACAAAGGGTCGAGCAGCCCCGAACTAAAAAGTACAGATAAGCATTAAAAAATCTTTGTGCTGTTACAATACCTGGATTATAACAGCATTGTAACCGACCTAAACATCCCAATAATATTGTAGCATTATTCATTAAATAATGCCGCAATGGAACATTTCACAGAGGGTTTAACCCTTGAAACATTACCGAAAGCTTTTACACACCTTACCAATGAAGTAAGAGAAATAAAAAGGCTGTTACTTGAAAAGAGTAACGAACAACCAACCGAAACCGACCGTTGGTTTGACCTCAACGAACTTTGCCAATACCACCCGGACAAACCCACAAAGCCGACCGTTTACGGCTGGGTGTTCGCTGGTAGAATTCCTGTACATAAAAGCGGCAAGAAATTGAGGTTTCTGAAATCGGAAATTGATACCTGGCTGAAGCAAGGTAGAAAGAAGACATTGGCAGAAACAGCCATCGAAGCCGAACGGTATTTGACCAAAAAGAAAGGAGGGCGTCATGAATAGCATGAACACCCCCCAGCAGAAAAGACAAAGTGAAGGTAATACACCCTTAACCCAGCTGCAAACCATATTTCAGTATTTACAGGAACATATTGCCACTGCTTCAATGATTTCAGAGGCAACAGGCGTTCCGCAAAAGTGTATCTGCCGCTACAAACGGGATCTTGAAAAGTCCGGCCAATTGTGGGAACTGTTCAAAAAGACATGCAAAAGGACGGGCTTTAAAGCATGGTATTTAACGACTGATCTTACTAAAGCCCCCAAACGCCGACAATTAGGCCTATTTGACAAAGGAGGGCAGGATTATGCGTAGCATAGCATTACAGAGGCTTATAGACCTATCAATGGCTAATAAGCGGGAACGTTACCCCAACGTTCCGGTAGAATGGCTGCCACGCCCAAATTACAAGCCCAATACTGCTAACGGTTTGACTAAGTGCATCATTGACTTTCTGCGGTTTAACGGCTGGCAGGCGGAACGGATCAATAATACGGGTCGTATGTATCAGGGTAAATGGATCCCAGGGACGGGAACAAACGGAACAGCAGACATTTCAGCAACAGTTAAAGGGCGATCTGTGAAAATTGAAGTTAAGATAGGAAGGGACAGACAAAGCTTGGAACAATTGAAATACCAATCAAATATTGAACGCGCAGGAGGATTGTATGTTATTGCAAAAGAATTTGACGGGTTTTATTCATGGTATGTTAAAACATTTGAACCATGAAGTATTTGACCTTTCCGATCATAATATTAAATCCAGGCCCAGCACATATTAAAGATGTTTTGAGTAATGCAATGGATTACTGTTTGTATTGTGAATATCTAAAACAAGAAGGTTCACATCTTGAACGGTCAAAACTTGCCGCAAAAGAATTAGGTTTAAGATTCTCGGGATTAGAAAGTGCAGTAAAGAATGGTAGATGTTTATTTGATAGCATACCGGAAGGAAGCCCCAAAACCTCAATTGATAAGGATCGGATATTTGATTTTTACAAGCAGGGCCGGGATGAGTTTGAAATCGTTTGCTTTCTGGCTTATGCTGCTTTGCGGTCAATAATTCAGAAACAGAGTTGTAAAAAGGTTACGAATGATTACTTGTTAAGCCGAATGGCAGGAAACAGTAAAAAGGATGAAGCCCTTCCTGAATGGTTGAAGAAATACCAAAAAGAATATTGGCTAAATAAAATAAAAGATGAACTGCAAATAAGCCATTGGGGACTAAAATACTACAGTCATTATACACGCGGTTTTTGGGTTTCGTTCAGTATGGATCTTGAAAAATTGACTTTTTATGCAGAAAAACAGCGGAAAGAATATAAAATTAGGCAGTTAAAAAAACTCAAAACAGAGGCCAGAAAAGCAGCCCTGAATGCTTTACAATGAACACGACCTATAAAAAGGAAAATAACAGCTATGACATCGACAGCACTTTTAAAATCGTATGAAATAGACACTTACCACCACACGAAATTTACACAAAAAATACACGACCTATAAAAAGTAACTATAGTAAGTAACTGTAGAAAGAATTTATAAAAAGAAACTGTAAAAGCATTAACGTGTTGTGCTATTGAAAACTCAGGGCATGTTTAATCTGAGCTAGTTTTTTTCCGTTTAAATGATTAATCCAGTGTAAGATTGACATTG